>NZ_JBSGXZ010000023.1:0-130105 GCF_053610285.1 Lentzea sp. NPDC054927 | reverse complement strand
GTACTGCACTGGTTACGGTGTGGGAGAGTAGGTCGCCGCCGAACTTAATTTGCCCTGCGGGTTGAGCGCCACAAGCGCTCCCCGCAGGGCTTTTTCACGTTCACATGCCTTTTGCATGCTTCCGGGGCCGACCGGGTGATGGACCCAGGCGAGCGGGTGATGCGGGTCAAGCCCGCCTTGTTCATCCCTACCGTGATCGTCATGAACGATCAGTGGGCAGGGGAGGCACCTTTGCGGTGGCGAGCGCGCAGGAGGCGGGGCAGGCACGCCCGCGAGCCCGCGCCGTCATCGCAGTCACTCCTGCCCGCAGTGCTCGGCGTGGTGCTGCTGGTGTGCCTGATCCTCCTCCTGCTGACTTACCTCTAGCGGGACTGCAGCGCGTCGAGCGCGACGGCCTGAGCGATCACGAGCCGGCGGTCGACGCCAGGATCCTGGATCTTGACCAGGTAGTGGTCGCGGACCCAGGTCTTCTTGTCGACGCTGAACACGGGAGTGCCGTTCTCCGTGGTGAAGTCGAACTGATACCTCATGGGGAACGGTGCTTCTCCGACGATCGGGATCCACTGCCACAGCCGGCGGAAACCGGCGAACCACTTGTTGCGCTCAGCACCCGTCGTCTGACCCCAGCCGGGCTGCTCCAGGTGCCACGTCGACCGCAGCAGCGACTTGGCGAAGTCCTTGCGGAACAACCCGATCGACTGCCCGTTCGCGTCGGTCACGTCGTAGCCGCTGCCCAGATCGAGAGCCTTGCGGGCGTTGAACTCGAACAGCACCTGGCTCTTCGACGAGTCCGTGTAGACCGTGATCCGTTCCTTGATCTTGAACTTCTTCTGCTCGGCGAAACCGACCAGTCCGCCCGGCTCACCCGCGTTGTCGACGAAGACCTCGTAGCGGTTGGTCATGAACGTGACCTTCTGGTGCACGTGCAGGACCTGCACGTTCTGGAGACTCACAGCTCACCCTTCTTCGTAACCCTGTTCCAGCGGCACGGGCGTCAGGCTCCCGGTGGGGAACCGCCGCTCGTTGCGTTCGATCTTGGCGAACGCGGCCTCGACGAGATCGACACCGAGCTTGTCCGCCAGCCTGGTCAGGTAGTGCATCACGTCGGCGAGCTCGTCCCGCACGTTCCAGGCGAGTTCTGGGTCTTTCATTGCATTCTTCGCCTCATCGGGCGTCAGCCACTGGAAGAGGTCGGTGAGCTCGCCGACCTCCGCGGACAACGCCATCACCAGGTTCTTCGGGGTGTGGTAGCTGTCCCAGTCGCGGGCGGCGGCGAACGCCCGCAACGCATCCCTCAGGTCCACGAGATCACGCTCACTCATGCCCACTAAGTACCACGTGGACGAACGAGCAAGTATGGCGGCCGATCAAGCATGGATCGTCCGCGTCAACGTTGATTAGCTCTAGTCATGTCAACATTGAGCGAGATCAAGCCAGCGACCGTCCTCGTGCTCGGCGCCACCGGCAAGACCGGCCGCCGCGTCACCTCACTCCTGGGCCCCGCGGCACGTCCGGCGTCGCGCTCGTCGGCCACGAAGTTCGACTGGTCTGCCCCGGACACCTGGGAACCCGCCCTCGCCGGCACCACCGCCGTCTACGTCGTGCCGCCGGACAACCCGGCGACACTGGCCGAGTTCGTGCCGCTTGCCGTGAAGTCCGGCGTCACCCGCCTGGTCCTGCTGTCCATGCGCGGCGCTCCCGAGGACGACCCGTTCGAAGCGGCGATCAAGGACTCCGGCGTCGAGTGGACCATCCTGCGCCCGACGTGGTTCATGCAGAACTTCGACGAGGACCTGTTCGCCGAGCCCGTGCAGCACGGCGAGCTCGCGGTGCCCGCAGGCCAGGGCGTCCACCCGTTCATCGATGTGGTGGACATCGCCGAGGTCGCCGTCGCCGCGCTGACCCAGCCCGAGGGCGGAAACAGCCACGACGGGCAGACCTACGAGCTGAGCGGGTCCGAGCCGTTGTCGTTCGCCGAGATGCTCGCGCGCATCGTCGAGGTGACCGGCAATCCCATTCTGTACACAGACGTCGAGCCGGCCGAGTTCGCCGCGTCGCTGCGCGGCCTCGGCTACCCGGACGAGATCGCCGACCTGGTCACGATGCTGCTCGTGCGCATCCGCAAGGGAGAAGAGGCCCACGTGTCCGACGGTGTGCAGCGGGTCCTCGGCCGTGCACCGCGGACGTTCGCCGACTACTTGGGCAGCAGCAGCTTCGCCTGAAGGCCGCGCGTGCCTTCGTTGGTGATGACCGCTTCGCAGAGTGCGCGCCCCGTGCGTGCGCGCCACTCTTGTGCGACGTCGCAGTAGCGCAGACCCATCGCGTAGGTGAGCTGGCCGATGCGTTCGCCTTCGAGGAGCACCTCGAGAGTGTGTTCGCCGATGTGGCTGCCTTTGGTGATGCGGCAGTCGCGGAGCTCGGCGATGACGTGGACGGGTGTGCGGCCGTTGACCACGCGGTGCAGCACGTGCTGATGGGCTTCCTCGCCCGTGACGTTGACCTGGTGTTCGGCGGGCAATGTCGGTGCGGTGCCCAGGGCCTCGTGGTCGAGCAGCAGGAGCCGCGGGGTGCCGAGGTGCAGGTGCACGCCGTAGTAGCGATGGCCGCCGCCCATGATGCGGGCCGGGCACGAGCCGACCTCGCCGCGATCGGCCAGTTCGAGCAGCAGCGGCTGGTAGTCGGCGGCCTGGTCGCCGCGCAGGTAGCCGGCGGTGATCGCGGACCCGTCCCCGCGCAGCAGGTCGACCCGCACCGCCTGGGTGTCGTGCCGGTTGGCGGGTTCCGGTACGAGCACGGCGGTCGCGGGGATGGCGTCGCCGAGCTCGTACGCCGTCGAATGCCTCGCCACCTCCGCGATGGCGTCCTGGTAGTGCGACTCGCCGACGATCGCGACCCGCCCGGCCGTGGACAGGCGGCGGATGCGGGAACGGGTGCGCGTGAGGACGATCTGCTCAGGCGCTTTGTGCTTGGTGCCCATGAACATCAACGCGAACAACGCCAGCCCGATGACGAAACCCAGCGGGCCGAAAGCAACGGTCAGAACCAGCGCGAGCACGGCAACGGAGATCAGGACTGCGGCGGGCGAAGGTTCTGTGCGTTGCTGCATCGTCATGTGGCGTCCTCACGACTCGGCATCCCGTCACTCTCAGTGTCGGGCATGCCGGGCGATGCGTTTCACAAATCGCTCGTTTGGCCTAGTACAACGGGCTGGCGACTCCACGTAGTGACCGGACGGCGACTCGGATCGGGATCCTCCGCCATCGGTGGCCGCGGATTTTCCTCGGCGAGCTTCTGCGTTGCGCCCATGGACGCCCACGCGCGTGCCATGCCGTAGGAGACGCCGCCGAAGAAGAGAACGCCGATCAGGAAGCCCCAGCTGTCGGTGAAGATCCGGAACACCGCGTAGCCCGCCATCACCGCGGTGAGGACGCTCAGCACGAGCATCGTGTGGTGCGTTCCGTGCCTGACCTTCTTCAGGTTGGGCGTCATCGACTGCTTGCCCTGCAAATCCCACAACTTCTTGGCGCTCGACCAGCGCGTGCTCTCCAACTCCGGCCTCGGGTCGGGCTTGGCGCGAGCCTTCGAGCGTTCCACGACGAGCCGCGTCGCCTTGTCGATGTCGTCGACCGGCAGCAGCCACTCCTGCCCACCACCGATGACGCGCAGCACCGGCCCTGGCGAGATGGTCAGCTCACTGGTGTTGCCGAACCGCCATTGCGCCGCCGTGCGCACGGCGCCCGCCTCGACGTGGGTGATGCGGTCGAACGGGATCGCGACGCGTCCGACCGGCGACTCCGCGTGCTTCGGGGGCGGCAGCTTGTCGAGCAGCAGCCTGCGCGACTGCACCCGTAGCCTTCCGCCGCCGCGCAACCCGATGGCGACCTCGACAGCCGATCGCCGGACGTCCCCGGTGACCGGCCACGACACGACCTTCGCCGCGGTCCACGCGAGCCCCCACGCGACCGCCGGCGCTGCCAGGGCCAGCACCGACTTCTGGCCGCCAGCGAGGATCCCGGCCAGTGCGACCGGCACTGTCGGCAGGAACGCGATCCTCGGCCACGCCACTGTCATCCACCAGAGCCCCGCGAACAGCAGGAACGCCACCGGCACCGGCCAGAACCCGTTCAGGTCGGTGAGGTGCTTCATGAACTCGGCAGCGAAGTCGAACTCCGCTTTCCTGCCGGGCAACGACGTGCGGGACAGGTACGAGGACACCGTCAGGTACGCGAACGGCACGCCGGCGTAGCTCAGCACGATCAACGGCAGCGCCACGAGATAGCGCAAGAACGTCATTTCCGGTCCCTCAGGTTGATCAGTGGACCAGAGTGAGGCGCGCGCGTCCTCGCGGTCCTGGTTCTCCGCCGCCCGGCAGTGCCGTGAGGACGAGCCCGAACACGAGTCCGTTGAGCTCTTCCAGGCCGAGGTTCAGCTCCTTGGCCACGTGCAGCGGCGTCGTGCCGTTCTCGCGCAGGACTCGGAACACCTTGGTCAGCAGCTTCGAGGTTTCCCGGCGGGGCATGGTGCCCTGGGTGCCGTCGAAGATGAGCGTCCTGGCCGCGAACCGCTCCTTGGTCACGTGCCAATGCCGGTGGTTCGTGCCGCTCAACTGCCCTTGGGGCATGAGGAACTCGGCGGCGAACTCGTCCGGCTCGTCGTGTCCGAGCAGGACCGCGATCTGCCTGGTCGCGTCGAACCTGGCCTGCTCCGGCGTGGCCGTCGGGCTCAGGAACACGAACGGCGTGCCGTTGTGCCAGCAGGAGAACGCCTCCTGCTCCGTGCAGTCGACCGGCAGCGAGAACACCCGCACGCCATGAGATTCGAGCAACTGCACCATGTTCGGCGCCGGCCCGTTGTCGAGCCGCCAGGCCTTCCGCGTGCTGCTCGGCGACGTCCTGGGCGGCGGCAGGTCCGGTTGAGGAAGCACGAACAGGCGCTCCAGCCACCCGTTGAACTCGATCGCCAGCTGAGCCGCCGCACCCGCCTGCACGTCGCGCGGCCCGTTCTGCGGCCGCGGCGGTTCCGGCGCCGTCAGAAATGCCTCCGGAAACCCGAGCGCCCCGGCCAGCGCCTCGACGGTGGCGGCCTTGGGCCGGCGCTGCCCGCGCTCGTACTCGCCGATGGCCCGCGCCGACACCCCGGACTTGCGCGCCAGCTCGGCCGCGGTGAGTCCGCGCCGGGTGCGAGCGAGCGTGAGTCGCGACGGGGTGAGCATGATCCGGCCATTGTCGCTGCTGCCGCGCGGCGCTGCCACGCGGGTCTCGCTGGGCAGGACGAGGGCCGCTGTCTTGCGTGATCAGGTGGACACATCCGGTGCGGACCCGCTGACCCCACCCCCTCACCGCCGCAACGCGATCGGGAAGTCCACCTCCTCCGGACCGTCCACATTGGGCGTCCTGCGCTGCGGAAACGCCATCGGCGGCAACACGATCCGATGCGCCCACCGCTCAATGATCTGGTTCTGCGGCGTCGGCTCCGGCTGCGACACCTCCCGCAACACCACGAGCCGGTCCTCCAGCTGCAGCGGATACGTGACCAGGAACCACAACTTCAACCCCTCGCTGCGCACGTTCTCGAACAGCGCGAACTGGTCGTGGTCGTTGTCCCGCATCATCGCCGCGATGGCAGGCCCCTTCGCATAATCACTGCGCAACGGCGCGTCCGGCGACCCCGTCCCCCGGTTGCCCTGCAGCGTGCCGAGCAGAATCGGCCGCGCCGGGTGCCGAATCAGTCCCGCGTTCCAGTGGTCGAGCCGCTCCCACCCCTCCGCCGCCAGCAACTGCCGCAACGTGCCCACCCGGTGAATCCAGTCGAGCAGCCCCGGCGCGTTCGTCGGCCCGAACGGCGGCGATGCGGCACGGGCGTCGATACCGGCGGCGATCGCGCGATCCAGGACGGAGAGGCGCAGGCCCAGCTCGGCGAGCTTCTCCTCGGTGCTGGGGGTTAGCTTGCGGAAGGCGGCGTTGGTCATGGGATCGACGGTAGCGACGGGGTCTGACATTTCTGGGAAACTGCAGGTCGTGTACCGCTACGTCGACGCGGGACCGGCCCCGGCCGCCTCCTCGGAGGCGACGTCACGCGTGATGCGCAGAACCCGCCGCGCCGGCACCGCGCCTGAGCTGGCGGTGCGGCGGGTGAAGCTGCACGGGGTGGTCGTTCGAGACCTGGACACCAACGCGCAGCTCACCGCTGCCAGTGGCTCGTCGTTCGTGTGTGGGAGCACGATGACCCGGACGAAGTTGCCGACCGGGTCGTCGCGCTCGTAGCCGCACGGCAGGTCAGGCGGCGACGGGCGTGAGTTGGTGCAGCACGTCGCGCGTGCCCAGTCGCTCCTGCGCCCACTCCACCACCGAGCTCTCCTGGGCGAACAGCACGATCTGCCGGTCCTCCGACAACCGCAGCAGCAGGTCCAGCACCGCGCGGGTGCGGGCGTCGTCGGCCTGCACGGTCACGTCGTCCAGCAATAGCGGGCACGGTTCGGTTGCCAAGTGCTGGGCGAGGGCCACGCGCAGCAGTAGATAGACCTGTTCTGCTGTGCCCAGGGACAAAACTGACGCCTGGTGCCACGTCTCGGAGGCGGCGCACACGCGCACGATCAGAGATGACGGGTCCACTGCTGCGTCCACGTAACGGCCGTCGGTCACCAAAGGCAGCCACGTGCGGAGGGTTTCCTCGAGGGCCGGGGCGATGGTGCTGTGGACCTTCTCGCGGGCGGCTGTGAGGTAGCGGGAGGCCAGGTCGATGGCTTCTACCTGCGTGGTCACCTCGGCCAGGACCGTTGTGGCGGCCTGCACGGCTTCCTCGGCGTCCGGGACGCTGGGCAGGCCGCGCACCATCTCGCTGACGGTGGCGGCCAGCGAGTCGCACGACGTGGCGAGGGAAGGGTCTACCGGGTCGCAGGCGGCGTAGCGGAGGGCGGTTTCCAGCAGTGTGGCGTGGTGGGTTTGGGCGGCGGAGAGGGTTGTTTCGAGGTCGTTCACCGTGCCCTCGGCTCGCAGCGACTGGAGTTCGGTCCACGCGTTGCGCTCTTCCTCGGCCTCGCGCAGCCGGCGGTCCCAGCCGCGTTGCCACTCGGCGATCGCGCGCATCAGGTCTTCTGGGCGGTCGCCGTGGCCACCGATGGCGGCTACGGCCTCGCGCAGTTGATCGAACGCACGGGCGTGGGTGACCGCGGCTTCGGCGACGGTGGTTTCGGCCTGGCGGCGGTCTTCCAGTGCCTGCGCCAGAAGTGGGCGTTGGGCGGCCATCAACGCCTGGCGGGCGCGGACCTTGCAGTCGGTTTCGTAGTCCACCAGGAGGTCTGGCGTGGGCATCGCGGCGTCGGTCTTGCCGCGCGCGGCCAGTTCCACGCGGACTGCCTTTTCGGTGCGCGCGACCTCGCAGACGAGGTCCGCCTGCACGGCTTCCCAGGCGGCGCGGTTGGCCAGGCGCCACAACGTTTCGCGGTCCGCGGGCACGCCCAGAGACGCGCATGAGGCGATGGCCTCGTCGTGGACTCGCACGGCTTCCAACGCCACCGCTCGCTGGCCCTCGGCCTCGGCCAGCTTGCGGTCCGCAACGAACAGCGAGCTCCGTGCGTCCGTCGCCAGCGCGGTCTGTTCGGCGGCGAAAGCGACGGCAGCGTCGCGTTCGGCGCCGTTGCCGCGGGCCAGGGCGCCGCCGACGCCTGCCACCAGTGCGGCCACCAGGACTCCGGCGGAGGCCAGTTGCTGGCCGGTCAGGAACAGCAGCAGGCCCACCAACGTGGTCAGGCAGCTCAGGGCCAGCAAAGCGTTGCGCAGGAACGGGTTCGGCATCGCGATCTCCTGCACGTGCGCCGCTGCCACGTCGGCCTCGACCTGGCTGCGGGCCGCGGTGGCGGCTGCCTCGTCCTGGTCCTGGCGGGCGCTGTCCACCTCGATCGACGCGGTGGTCAGGCGGGCACCGGCGGCCGGGTCCAGACGCGTCGCGAGGCCGCGCAGCACCGAGGGTTCGGCGGTGGTCGGCGGCTGGGGCCGGCGTGCGGCGTGCGCGGCGGCGACGGCGGAAGCGGTCTCGTAGGCCGATGCCACGACACGGAGCTCCTCGTCCAGCGCGGTCTCACCGACGGGAGGTTCGGGGAGGGCTTCCAGTTCGCCTTCGAGCGTTGAGGCGGAAGGGCCGGTCAGCGCACGAGGTGTCGGCGCCGCACGCCACGCGGCCAGCGCACGGTTGACCATGTGGGTCAGCTCCTCTTGCGCGGCGAGACCGGACGGTTGCGAGTCGCCGAAGCGTTCCTGCAACGAAGTCAGCCGTGCCACCCGTGCGGACAGCGCGTCGAGCAGAGCCGTGTGTTCCTGCACGGCAAGGCGTGCGCGAGCAGCAGCGGCCGATCGGGCTTGCGCGCTCAACGACAGGTAGCGTGCGTGTTCGCGACGGGCCACGGCCAGGTCGGTTTCGGCCTCGCGCAAGCGGTTCCGGGCGTCTTTCAGCTCGTCGACCGGCGCGGTCAGCCGTTGCAACGCTTGCTCCACCGTGCCGTCGGTACCCGCGGTGGCAGCGGCACGGCGCAGGTGGTCCTGCAGGCCGTTCGCCGCGTCCAGCACGGTCAGCAGCTGTGCCTGATCCACGCAGGCGGTGGCGGCGAACGACGTGCGGTCCAAGCCGATCAGGCGGGCGACGTCCGGGCCGGAGTCGTCGTTCAGATCGCGGTCCACCGCGACGAGTTCGCCCGACTCCATCGACACCATCGCCGCGACGCGCCAGGACTCGCCTTGCCACGGCCGGTGCCGCACAGATGGTTCACCGCACAGAGCGGCGCGGATCGCGGCGTGCCAGGACGACTTCGCGGACTCGTTCACGCCCGACACCACGGTCAACCCCGGCGCCAGCGGCAACGTCCGGTCGTGCAGCGGCCCGAAGGCGTGCGCTGTCACGGACTCGATCCTCATCGTTCCTCCAACGCCCGCAGGCCGGTGGCGAGCACGCGGCCGCGCAGAGCAGTGTCCAAAGACGGATCCGCCAGCACGTCCCGCACGAACTGGCCGCGCACGGTCCGTTCCGCGGCAACGGAATCGAAGTCCAGCAAGGGGAACGTCTCGGAGTGCTCGGCCACCAGCCCGAGGGACCGCGAAGCCGACACGTCGAAGATCTCGCGCGACACCGAACCGTCGTCGTGCACCGTGCACAGAACGGCCCCGCGCTCGCCGGTCTCGTCCGCGGTCAGCGGATCCGGGTTGCCGGGGAACGTGTACCGAACGGCGTGCTCCGGCGTGTGCACGTGCCCCAGGAACGCGTGGTCCAGCCCGGTGATCGCCACGTCGTCCGGCGCGGAACCGTGACACAGTGCCAGGTTCACCCCAGTCCGGTTCACCGCGAAGCCGTCCAGGAAGTCCCGCGTCGGACCAGGCCCGACGTGCGCGGCGCCCCACAGCGTGACGCCGTCGACGAGCTCCACGGGCGTCAACGACTCCGAGGAGAACACGTGCACGTTCGGCGTCCAGTCCACCTGCTGGTAGACCGACTGTGGCCCGTACCAGTCGTCGTTGCCCGGCGCCAGGAACACCGGCAACGAGCAGTCGAACGACGACTGCAGAAAAGAAGCCGTCGAAGGGGAGCAGCGATCGTGCTCGTACAGGTCGCCGGCGCAGAGAACCGCGTCGACGTTCGATTCCTGCGCGAGATCAACGATGCGGCCCAGCGTCTCGCGCAACGCCAGGCGCCGCGCGGGACCCGCGCTGGAAAAGCGCGTGTCCAGGTGCAGGTCCGCGAACAGCAGCAGTTTCACCGGTGCCTTCAGGTGAGGTCGATGGTGCCGGACAGGGTCAGGTTCGGCTGCAGCGCCTCCACGACCATCGCGGTGTCGGCGTGCCAGCCACGCAGTTCCGCGACGGTCGGGGTCAGCTCGTAGCCGTGGTGCCGGATCGCGCGGCTCAGCGCGTGCCACAGCTGGGTGGCGTCGTGCGCCACGTCGGCGTCCACATGGGACGGAAGGCTGATCAGCAGTGCGTGCACCGGCTGGTCGGTGTTCTCCGCGCCGCACGCGCGGGCGACCGAACGTTCCACCGCCGTGCGCAACAGTTCGGCACAGCACCGGATCCGCACGCCGTCGAGCTGGTCGGGACGCGACAGCAGGTTCGCCACGCAGGTCAGCCGGTCCTGCACGTCCGGGGAGAATTTCATCGCTGCAGCCACCCCGCGAGCAGTTCGGTGTCACGGATCAGCACGTCCAGGTCGCCGCCGTCGCCACCGACGCGGCACGCCTGCAGCAGGTCGACCGCCCACGACCCGACGACGTCCTCCAGGTGCGGCAACAACTTCGCCGGTTCCCCGAGGTCGTCGAGCACGGCCAGCGCGATCTTCTGCCTGGTCGTCAACGCGCACTCCAGCACGCGTTCCACCTCGGCGTGCGCCATGCCGCGGCCGAGCCGTTCGCGGCGGAACCGGGCGTGCGACGCGGCTTCCAGGGCCGCCCGGCAGCACGACGCCACCAGCTCGGCCCGCAGTGCCTCCGGCAGGTCCTCGTCACCCCGCATCGCGCGGGCGTCGTTCAGGCAGCGCCCAACGGGATCGTCGGACATCCGCACCCGCACGACGGACTCCTCACCGCGGCAGACCTCCCAGACCGTCGCGGGAAGCCTGAGCCGCCGCAGCGCCTCCACCAGTCGTTCGTCGTGCGTGAAGACCACGACCTGCCGGGTGAGGCCGACGTCCGCGAGCACCTGCGCGAGTCCATCCACTTTGGACGGATCCATCGCCTGCACCGGGTCGTCGATCACCACGAACCGGAACGGGCTTTCGTCCACCATCGCCCGTGGCAGGAACAACGCGAGCCCCAGCGAATGCAGCTCGCCCTGGCTCATCACCGCCAGCGCCGAGTTCGACACGCCGTCCACCGACACGTCCAACTCGACGTTGCGGGTGCCGCCGAGCCGCACCGCGCCCAGGTCGACGTTGCTCTGCTGACGCAACCGCTGCCAGATCCGCTGCGACTCCTTGGCGAACGGCGCGATGCGCTCGGACCGCAACGTCGCCGCGGTCTTGCGGATCCAGTTCTCCGCCTCGGTCACGTCGGCGAGCACCTCGGCGTCCGCAAGCGCTTGCTGAGCCTGGGAATGCCACTCGAACAACGCGAGCGCCATCGGCCGCCACACCAGGTCGCGCCGGTCGATCTGCTCCCGCGCCACGGATTTCAGCTGGTCCACAGCCTGTATGAGGTCTGTATACCGGTCGAACAACTCCTGGCGCAGCCGCACCGGGTCGTCGATCGAGAAGCAGTCCTCCCACGCCTGCCAGGCGTGCATCGCCGCCGTCGTGTCGAGCACGCCCTGCGTCTCCAGCAGGACGTCCGGCATGGGCTGGCACAACGCCCGCGCGGCCGCGACCGCCACGTCCAGCCGGTCCGCGGCCTCGTGCAGCTCCGCGGCGGCCTTGGTGAGGTGCTCGGCACGCTCCTTGGCCTTCGACAGCCACAACCCGTCGAGCCGGCCCAGATCGCACACCGGACACGTCTGGCTGCCGCCGGACTCCTGCAGCTGGATCGCGAGCCTCAGGATCTCGCTGCACCGCAGGGAGTCCTGCGCGTTGTCCGTCGCCAGCACGGTCACCGCGCCGAGCGCCAGGTCGAGGTTCTCGCGGCACCTGTCGATCTCGTCGTCGGGCGGCAGCGACAGGTCGACGATCTGGTGCAGCAGGCCGGTTCCGCTGCCCACGTCCGCACCGAGCGCGAGGTCCGCGATCGCGTCGAGGTCGGGGGAGTCGCTGCCGAGCAGTGCGGCGGCGCGGCGGGCGCGTTCGTCCGGGGACGCCGCCAGCTCCGTGCGCACGCGTTCCCGCCGGTCGTAGGGGCGGGCGACGATCTCGGCGAGGCGTTTGCGGTGCTCAGCGAGCGACTGCTGCGCCTCGGTGATCGCTTCCAAGCCCAAGAGGCTGTGCAACGCCTCGTAGAGGTCCTCCGGCTGTGCGTCGAGGACAGTGCTCAACTCGCTGTAGGGCAGAAATGGCCGGTAGGTCTCCAGCACGTCGTGCCATCTGCGGTCGTCGAACGGCTTGTCGTCCTGCGTCCACTCGCCCTGCGCCAGGTCTTCTTCCGGAGTCCAGCGTCTTCGGATCGTCGTCCGGTCCGCTTGCCCGGCCTGGACGAGCTCCAGCTCGACGAGGGTGTTGTTCTGGTGCAGGTTTCGCCAGCCCTGCCGCCACACGTCGTGCCGCGCACGGGTCCAGCGGGCGTTGTAGCCGGTCAGCGCCAGCTCCGCGGCCTCGGCGAAGCTCGACTTGCCCGAGCCGTTGCGCCCGGTGACGACGGTCAGTCCGGGACCCGGTGCCAGCGGCAGGCGGACCTGGGGACCGATGCCCCGGAAGCCGCGCACACGGATCTCCGACACGAAAATCCCCTGTCCGGGGCCGTCCGTCCTCTCTCGCGGCGTCTCTTCTCGCGTCGGCACGCCGTCGAGCGCGCGTTCCAGCGCTGCTTCGCCTCGGCACGCCGCGAGCACCAGTTCCGCCGCACGTGGGGTGAGATCGTCTTTGGCCAGTCGCCCGGCCATCAGTTCGAGTAACCCGGCTTCACCCGCCACGGTCACATTTCCTCCAGCTGCCACCACTCGATAGGGCGGCAACTTAGGTTCCAAATGAGACCTACTGGTGAGTACTCACACGATCGAGTGGTGTTACATAGGGTGACTGAAGTAGTTCGGGCTCGTTATGGTCCCCACACTTCCACGCCCCGGATGACGAAGTACGCGTCCGGCACGTAGGTGCCGTGCCTGGGGTAGGTGGTGAACTCGGCCTCGGTCGAGCAGTTCTCCCGCTGATAGACGGTGATGTCCCTGCTCAGACGGTTGGCGAACGACCTGCCGACGACGGTCAGCTGGATGCACTCGCCGGGGTTCGCCGTCTCCAGGTCGAGGCGCTGGACGGTGCCCGTGTAGTCCGGTCCCGTCCAGACGCAGAACTCGCCCTTGTCGCAGGTCTTGTCACTCTGTGCAACAGCGATCCCACTGGAGGCAACCGCCCCCGCAGTGATCACCAAGGCGGCGATGAGGCTCTTCGTCGACATGGGCGCACCTCCGTCGAAACGAGTGTGCGTCCGTTTGGGTCAACCGGCCAGACGATCTTGAACGAGCTTTTGCAACGTCATCGCGTCGCGCGGGGCGTAGGCCTTCGCGTCGTTGTCGAAGTAGACGAACACGTCGCCCTGCTTCGCCCAGCCGCGGACCTTCTCGGCCCACATCTCGAGGCCCTCGTCGGTGTAGCCGCTGACGTAGAGCTCGTCGTGGCCGTGCAGCCGGACGTACGCGAAGCCGGTGGTGACCTCTTCGATGAGCGGGTACTTGCCGGCGGCGTCCGCGATCACCAGTGCGATGTCGTGGCGTTTGAGCAGGTCGACGAACTCCGACGTGTTGTAGCTGTCGTGGCGCACTTCGAGGGCGTACCGCATCGGGCGTTCGGCGTCCGTGGTGGTGTGGGCCGGGTCCACGCGGTGGTCGTGCCGTTTGGCGACTTCGACGGCCTCGGTGGTGGTGCGGGGCAGCGCGTCGAAGAAGTTCGCGAGCAGGCCGGCGTCGAACTGCAGCGTGGGCGGGAGCTGCCAGAGGATCGGGCCGAGCTTCGGGCCCAGGGCGAGCACGCCGGACGCGAGGTAGTTCGCGAGGAGCTCGTGGCCGTCCTTGAGGCGCTTCATGTGCGTGATGAAACGGCTGCCTTTGACCGCGAACATGAAGTCCGGTGGCGTTTCCGCCGCCCACTTCTGGTAGCTCGACGGGCGTTGCAGCGAGTAGAAGGAGCCGTTGATCTCGACCGAGCTCAGCTGCTCGCTCAGGTAGGCCAGCTCGCGCTTCTGCGTGACGCCCTTGGGGTAGAACACGCCGCGCCAGGGTGGGTAGACCCATCCCGAAGTGCCGATCCTCACCTCGCCCATTTCGTTATCGTTGCACGATGGACGCCTACCTACAGCGCATCGGTGCCACTCGCTCGTCGTCGTTGGCGGAGCTGCACGAACGGCATCTGCTGAGTGTCCCGTTCGAGAACCTCGACACCCACATGGACACCAGGATCGTGCTGGAGATCCCCTGGCTGTACGACAAGATCGTGGTGCGGCGGCGCGGCGGGTTCTGCTACGAGCTCAACGGGTTGTTCGCGGAGTTGTTGCGGCACTTGGGGTATTCCGTCGAGCTGCTGGCCGCGGGGGTGTTCAACGGCGAGAAGTTCGGGCCGCCGTTCGACCACCTGACGCTGTTGGTGGACGGTGCGTGGCTGGTCGATGTCGGTTTCGGGGCGTTCTCGTTGCACCCGTTGTCGTGGACGTCGCGAGAGGACCAGAAAGACCCGTTCGGCGTGTTCCGGCTGGTCGAGCACGGCGACGACGTGGACGTGCTGATGAACGGCGCGCCCGCGTACCGGATCGAGCGCCGGCCGCGCTCGCTCGCGGAGTTCGTGCCGGCGTGCTGGTGGCAGCAGACAGGGCCGGAGTCGGGTTTCCGCAAGGCTCCCCGGGCGACACTGGCGCGGCTCGACGGGCGGATCACCGTGACGAACGAGAAGGTCGTCGTCACCGAAAACGGCCACAAGACCTCAACTCCCGTCGAGGATCCTGCGGCCGCTTTCCTGGAACATTTCGCCATCAAGTTCGAACAGAGTCACTTCCGGCAGAGCAACGCGTCCGGGGTTCTGCGCCAGTTGTAGGCGACACCGGCGATGTGCTCGTCCTGCGCACACTGGCCCTTGTAGTGCCCGTTGGCCCAGTCGCCGCCCTGATCCGGCCGGTTGTCACCGCGGTCGAACCACAGGACTCGTGAGCTGGAGCCGGTGGCGATCGGCGCGCAGACCAGGGTGAAGTTCGCGTAGCCGACAGCGCCGTTTCCTGGCGGGCACTGGAGTTTCGTGTAGCCGGATGCCCAGTCGCCGGTCACGTGCTGCTCGTTGGTGACCCTGGTGGTGTTGCTCCACTGTGGACCGCTGACGCACAGACCGCGGTTGCCGGTGTGGCTGGTGCCGACGAGCTTCTCGTTCTGCGGACACGATTCCTTGAGCAGCATGTTCCACCGGGTCTCCCGCGGGATCTGCCCGGTACGACTCGGCGCGTTGACGAGCCGGTTCCACGCCGGCGCGCGCCAGTCGTCGCCGTCGTTGACGCTGATGCGGCTCCCGTGGGCGTCCCAGCGCAACAACGCCCAGCTGTTGCCGGTGCGGTTGGCGTGGAAGCCGACCAACGGCCAGTAGGCGAAGTCGGTGTCCTTGGCGATCAGCTGGTCGACGAAGCGCTCGAACCAGGCCTTCGCCTTCTGGTTCGACTCGTCGATGCCGCCGACGCCGAACTCGCTGATCCACAACGGCGCCGTGAAGTGCTTCTGCGCCTCGGTGATGTAGAACGCTTGGCGCTGCAGGACATCGACGTGTTCCTGCGGCGACAGGTCTTGGTAACGCGGGTCGGTCGTCTCGCCGACTCCGGTGGCACCGCTGTGGTTCGGCCCGGTGTAACCGTAGAAGTGGGCCGAGTAAACGAGCTTGTCGGGGTTCGCGAGCGTGTGGCTGAGGTAGCGGACCGGTTCCAGCGTCGGGCGGCCGTGCGCGAAACCGTCGACCGGGATGCCCGTCCAGTTGATGCCCTCGACGATGACGAGCAGGTCCGGCGCGGTCTGCTGGATGCGGTCCGCGGCCTGCTGGGACGCCTTGTGCCAGTCGTGGTCGTTGCCCCAGCCCCAGTTCGGGTCGTCCCAGACGTTGCGTCGCACCTCGTTGTAGAGATCCGCGCCCACGACCCGTTTGTTGGCCTTGTAGCGGTCAGTCATGAACGCCCAGTCGTTGATCCACTGGTCCGTGCTCTGGCTGGTGTTCCACCGCTCGTTGCCGTCGACACCGCAACACCACCGTGACGTCGTGGTGTGGTTGTTGAGGATGACGGCGAGGTTGTTCCTGGTGAGTTCCGCGACGACCGCGTCGTAGATCTCCAGCGGCTTCTTGCCGTTGAGCTGCGCGTCCTTCAGGCCGTTGACCGGGTTGGTGTCCTTGATCATCTGGTTGGAGAACGGCAGCCGGATGCTGTTGACGCCGATTTCCTTGAAGCCGTCGATGATCTGCTGCATCGGCGCGCGGTCGAGGCCCAGCGGGACCTGGTCGGCCTTCTCGCCGGCGTGGTGGTTGGCGGGGTCGTTGATGTCGCCGGAACCGTTCCAGGTGCCGCTCGCACCGTGCCAGTTGCCGGACTTGAGCTTGAAGCGGTCGCCGTGGGCGTCGACGATCCACCGTCCGCGCGTGCTCAACGGGCCGGTCCAGGACTCCGGTTCCGCCTGCGCGGGAGCAACGAGACTCGCGGCCAGGAGCAGGGTGGCCGAGACGTGAGTCACTTTCACGTATGTGAAGTTATCGGCATGTCGAGGCGTTGCGCCAGCCCCTGGGCGTTGCCCGTCGCGGCACCTTTCATGGTGTTGTCGAAGTAGACGTAGGTGTCGCGGTTCCAGTCGAGGATCTTCCGCGCCCACTCGTCGAGTTGCCGGTCGTCGTAGGAGCTGATGTACAGCTCGTCGTGGCCGTGCAGCCGGACGTAGGCGAAGTCGGCGGTGACGGCTTCGATGCACGGGAACGTCGGTGCGTCCGACACGACGTGGGCGACGTTGTGCGCGCGCAGCAGGTCGAGGTAGGCGTCAGTGCGGAACGACTCGTGGCGCGGTTCGAGTGCGTGCCGGCCCGGTGGGAGGGCGGCGAGGAAGTCCTTCAGGACGCTGGGGTTGAACCGCATCGACGGCGGTAGCTGCCAGATGAGAGGGCCCTGTTTCGGGCCTAGGGCGAGCGAGTCGACGAAGGCCTTGAGCGGTTCGTCGATGTGCCGCAAGCGTTTGACGTGGGTGATCAGCTTCGGGCCCTTGACGGCGAAGGTGAAGTCCGGCGGGGTTTCCGCGGCCCATTTGCGGTAGTTGGACGGCGGTTGGAGGCGGTAGAACGAGCTGTTGATCTCGATGGTGGTGACGTGGCCGGCAAGGTGGCTCAGCCAGCGTCGTTGCGGGACGTCGCGGTAGAAGCCGTCGCGCCATTCCGGGTAGCGCCAGCCTGAGGTGCCGATCCTGATCACCTCGTCCGGGTAACCGGGGGAGGCTGTAGCTACTCTGTAGCACTTCTTGGTGGATTGAGCTACAGTGGTGGCATGCAGCAGCTCAAAGCCATCGGGCAGCGTGAGCTCCGCAACGACAACGCGGAGATCATGCGCCGTGTCGAGGCGGGTGAGAGCTTCGTCGTCACCCGCAACAACAAGCCGGTCGCGCAGCTTTCGCCGTACCGGGAAGAGGTCGTGTCGCGGCCGCCGCTCGGGGACGTGCAGGTGCTGTTCGGGACCCTGCCGGCGGTCGACGCGGACCGGTGGGAGGCCGACCGGCTGGCGGCCGACGAGGTCTTCGGCGCGGACGATCCGCTGGAAGACCCGTGGCAGAGCTGAGCTGTCTGCTCGACACCTGTGTGCTGATCAGGCTCGAGCGGGCGAACCTGGGCGCGTACGTCAATGCCCAGCCTTATCTCAGTGCTGTCACCATCGCGGAGCTGGCGTTCGGGATCGACATCGACGACCCGGTCGAGCGCGCTGCCCGCACGGAACGGTATTACGCGGCGCAGCAGACGTTCGAGGTGCTGCCGTTCGGCCTGGAGGAGGCCAAGGTCTACGGGCAGATGGCCTCGCTGGTGCGGCGCGCGGGGCGCAGTCCCCGGCCGCGCCGGATGGACCTGCAGATCGCGGCCACGGCGGCGGTCGCCCGGATTCCGGTGCTGACCATGAACGTCAAGGACTTCAAGGATCTCGACCGGCTCGTGGAGGTCGTGCCGATCCGTCAGGTCTGACCGGCGCCGTGGAAGATGGCCTACGTCCGGTGATCATGCGCTGAGGAACGCCCGGACCCGCTCCAGGTGCTCGATCCCGATGCCCTTGCGCGGGTCGACCGGCACGAGCAGCGTTCCTGGCCGTGCTGCCGCCCACTCCGGATCGTGCCGCTGGAAATCGTCGTCCAGCCAGGCGAACCGCCGGGTGCCTGCCCATTCGGTGATCACCGGAACCTTGCCGTGGTGGGCCGTCGACGTGGTCGGCGCCGCGTCCGCCGAAGTCGATCCACTCGAGCTCGGATCGCGGGACGGGACATCACGGACCGCTGTGCACGAGCGGTGCCCAGAGGTGTGGCCGATCGGGGAACGTGGCTCGAAGTTCCCGCGTGACGGCGTGCAGCACGTTCGGGCTGTGCTCGGCGGAGGGTGTGGCCGGCATGAGCCCGTAGAAGCGTTCGGCGGCGGTGGCCGCGGTGTTGTCGTCGAGCGGCCAGAGGCTTGCGATCACGTGCCGGAATCCGGCCAGCTGGAACGCCGAGGCCAGGTGGATGGACTCGTCGGCGTGACGCCAGCCGGCCTGTCCGGTCGAGCACGCGGACAGGTAGGCGAGCTCTGCCTCGTGCAGTTCGAGGCGGCTGATCCGCGCGATCGGCAGCACGCCGTCGTGCAGGTGGAGCCCGCCTTCCGAAGGGGTGCGGGGGTTTGTGCTCGCGTGGCAGGCGAAGTGCGCCCAGCTCGTGACCGGCAGCTCGGCCAGCACCCGGCTGACCGTGGCCTGGTCGTCGCTGATCAACGTGCCGGGGTGGCGTGACTGCGGACCGGTTGCCTCGGCGACCGTCGCGGGCAGGTCCGGCAGGCCCGGGGTGTGCTGCATCGTTACGACGACCTGACGGCGTGCCGTCGCGGGTGCGCGGTCCCGTGAGTTCGCGAGCGTGCGCAGAGTCGGTGTGTACGAGGAGATCACGCGGTCCAGCGCTCCCGGTCCTCCCGGTGGGGTGGCGGCGTGCAGGGGGAGGATGCCGAGCCTGCCGGTCGGCATCTACCAGACGCGACGGACCGGGGTGCCGGCGGGGGCGACGACGTCCAGCACCGGTCCCACGGCCGCGTCCCACAGCCAGGTGAGGAGTTCTGACACGACCCGTTGCCGCCGCAGCTCACCCGCGAACGCGCTGGGGTCGTTGATGGCGTCAGACAGGTCGGTCGCCCACGACGCGACGTCGGCCGCGGTCAGGCGTGGCAGCGGCACGTGCACGGGCCGGTCGTCCGCGATGACGACGGCGTCGCCGTGCCCGCGGCCGGCGTTGAGGAGCACCACTACTCCTTCCCGCGGCCGCAGTTCCTCCCACGTGCGCGGCAGCAGGAACCGGTCCTGTCCCGGATGCCGCCGGATGTCGGCCAGCCGCGCGTCGTACTCCTTCCAGAGCCGCGCGCGGCGTTCGACCACGTCCGGTCCCAGGTCGAGGGCGTTGAGCTGGTCCCGCACCTCGCGGAACCGCCGGGCCAGGTCCGGGTGAGCGGCGGCGAGGTCGGTCAGGTCGGTGCGGCTGTCCAGCTGCGCGCCGAGCAGAACGCCCCGGCTGTGCTCGGCCACCTGGAGCGCTCCGGCGGGGTCGCCCAGTGCGCAGTGCGCGCCGATCGCCTCACCCACCAGGCCGATTCGCCCGCCGAGACGGTGTTCCTGGTCGAGGTGCGGCGTCTCGCGGGCGGCGACTGACGGCAGCAGTCGCACGGCGGCGTCCAGCAGACGGCGCGCGGTCTCGTGTTCGCCGAGCGTCTGGGCCAGCCGGCCGGTCGCCCATCCCGCCATGATCTGGCTGCGCGGCGGGGCCGTGCGCAGCGCCTCCACCTCGTTGACCAACGCCGCGAACTCGCTGTGGTCCGGTCGCTGCCCGGCGGCGTTCACCAGGTTCTGCCGTGCGACCGCGAGGCGGTAGATCCGAGCCGCGCGGACCGGGTGGTTCTCCGGCGTCGCGGCGAGGGCCATGACGGCCGTCTCGACCGCTCTGTCCACATCGGACAAAGATCCGGTGTGGCGGAACCGGGCCTGGTGGGCGGCACTCAGGTTCGACAGGCAGGCCGCGCGCTGAGGATGGTCCTGAGGTGCCGTGCTCACCGCCTGCTGGGCGAATTCCACGGCCGAGGTGACGTCGGCGGAGGAACGGGTCTGCTCGAAGCGTTCCAGGAACATCAGCGAGAGGTTGCTCAGGCGTTGCACCAGGTCGGCGTGACCGGCGGGGGTGGCCGCGATCGCGCGCTCGGCCGTGGCGACGGCGGTGTCCAGATCGGGCACCGAGGACGTCCGTCTACCCCGCTCCAGGTAGGCGTTCCCGACATTGCTCAGGAAACCGGCCATCCGGCGGTGATCGTCCGGCGTGGCCGCCACGGCGCGTTCGAAGAACTCGATCGCGCGGTCCAGGTCGGACAGGCCACCGAGGGCGGCATGCCGCTCGAGGTAGGCGGATGCCACGTTGTTCAGCCGCAGGCCGCGGTCGGGATGGTCGGCAGGCGTGGCCGCGACGGCCGACCGTCCGTTCTCGACAGCGAGGTCGAGGTCGGCGAGACGGCCGGTGCGCAGGTGCCGGGCCTGGTAGGCGAGCCCCAGGCTGGACAGCGTCAGTCCGCGCTCCGGGTGGTCGGCGGGGGTGAGTGCAACCGCCCATTCCTTGTGCACGACAGCTTGCTCGATGTCGCTCAGCTCACCGGTGCGGTCGAACCGGAAGTGGTGGGCCAGCCCGAGATTCGCTGCGGCCGTGGCCAGCACGGGGTGGCCGTCCGGCGCGGCGGCCACCGCCCGCCGGCCGGTCTCGACCGCTCGATCGGCGTCGGCGAGGTCGCCGGTGCGTTCGTGCCGCAGGCTGTACGCGCTGGAGAGACCGGTCAGCCGGATCGCCAGTTCGGGGTGTCCGTCCGGGGTCGCGGCGACGGCCCGTTCCTTGAGGCTGACGGCCAGGTCGAGGTCGGCGGGCCGGCCGGTGCGGTCGAATCTCGCCTGGTAGCTGATGCCGAGGTTGGTGAGCCAGGTCGCGGTCCGGGGAGAGTCACCGGCGAGGGCGACCGCCCGCTCTCCCGCCTCGATGGCCCGGTCGAGGTCGGTCAGCAGCCCGATGCGCTCGAACCTCGACAGGCGGGCCTGGCCGAGGTTGGACCAGCGTGCCGCGAGGCCGGTGAGCTGGTCCGGGTTGGTGACCATCGACCGTTCGAGGTGCTCGATCGCCTGGTCGAGGTCGGTGAGCAGGCCGGTGCGTTCGTACCGGGAGAGGCAGGCCGTCCCCGCCGTGCTCATGAACAACGCCACGTGCGGGTTGTCCGCGCCCTCCGCGATAGCCCGCTGCGCGGCGTCGATGGCCAGTTCGAGGTCGGCGAGATCGCCGGTGCGTTCGAACCGGGAGTGGAAGGCCGCGCCCAGGTTGCCGAGGAACAGCACGCGGTTGGGGTCCGCGTCACCCGTGGCGACCGCCTGCCGCAGGGCCTCGATGGCGTGACCGAGGTCAGCCGGGTCGCCGGTGTGCCCGAACCGGGTCCAGCTCGCCACGCCCAAGTTGCCGAGGAACGTGCTGGTGTGCGGGCCGCCGGACCCTGCGGCCAGTGCCGCGCGAAGGCGCTCTGCGGCCCGGTCGAGGTCCACCACCTGCCCGGTCATCTCGAACCGCGCCAGGTACGCCGCGCCGATGTTGCCCTGGAACAGCGCGTGATTCGGTCCGCCGGGGACTCTCACGCTCTGATCCAGCCAGCTGATCGCCTGGTCCAGGTCGGCTACCTGGCCGCTGAGACCGAACCTCGTCTGGAAGTAGGTGCCCAGGTTGCCCAGGAAGGTCGCGTGATCGGGATGCCCGGTACCTCCGGCGGCCAGTGCCCTGCGCGCGATGCCGATGGCCAGGTCCACGTCGTCCAGTTGCCCGGTCTGTTGCGCGCGGGTCCAGAGCGTGAGCCCTGTGTCGGACAGTGAGAGCGCTTGGTCGGATCCCGGAACCACAATCTGACAGTATCGCTGGTGTGGATGTTGAACGGGCGGCTTTGACAAGCCTGTGCGGTGAAGTCGACGCGCTGCGCGAAGAAGCGCGGCGGCACTCGGCCGACCGAGAGCAGTTGCTGGACCGGATTCTGGCCGAGGCCAGAGACCGGCGGCCTGTGCTCGGCCTGCTCAGCCGGCTGCTCGGTGCCGACACCGACACGACGTTGCGCGCGCTGGGCGCGGGGCTGCCGGGGATGGGCCCCGGTCGCGCGAGTGAAGAGCGGTTCAGCTGTCCGGACGGTGCCTGTGACCGGACCGAGGTGCCGCCGCCGGCAGGCGCCCTGCCGCGGTGCCGGGTGACCGGCCACCCCATGCGACCGGTGTAGCCACGATGGGCGGTTTCTTCCAGGAGCTGGCCAAGGTGCTGGCCCAGCGATGGCTCAGCCTGCTCGCGTTGCCGGGCGCGTTCTTCATCGCGGCCGCCTGGCCCGCGGTCGTCCTCGGGCACTCGAGGGCGTGGGACCACGCGCTGCTGGTTCAGCGCGTCAACGCCGCGACCACCACGTTGACGAAGCTCCCCGCCGGTGTGCTGGTGCTCGGTGTGGTGGCGTTCCTCGCCGCCGCCGCGGGGGTCGGCTTCGTCGTCCAGGCCCTCGCCGGCCTGACCAGGCGGCTGTGGCTCGGCCAGTGGCCGCACTGGCTCGCGGCCCCGCTGGTCCGCCGCCGTCGCGCGCGGTGGCACCGGCTAGTGGCGAAACGCCGGCGGCTCGAGGAGGACAGCCGGGAACCGCGCGCACAGGCGGACCACGACCGCATCGACGCCGCCGCGGACCGGGTGAACCGGATGGCCATGGCCGAGCCGGGCAGGCCCACCTGGATGGGTGACCGCGTGCACGCCGTCGAATCGGTCGCGTTGCACCGCAGCGGACTCGACCTGACGTTCGGATGGCCACGACTCTGGCTGCTCCTGCCGGAGACCACGCGAACCGAGCTCGGCAACGCGCATGCCGCTTTCGCCGCGGCGGTGGCCACCGGTACCTGGGCCGTGCCGTACCTGCTGCTCGGGATCTTGTGGTGGCCCGCAGCGCTGATGGCCGTCGCGGCCGGCCTGACCGGCTGGGCGCGCGCCCGGTCCGCGATCACCGACCTGTCCTCGCTTGCGGAAGCCGCCGTCGACCTGCACGGACGTGAGCTCGCCGCCGCGCTGGGCGTCGTCGACCAGGAGGGCACCGGCCCGCTGACGGTCGCTGAGGGTGAGCGGGCGACGAACCTGATGAGGAAGGGCCGGTAGCGGCGTCCGGCGCGAAGATGACCGGATCGAGACATCGAGACGGCTAATGATCCCGGCTCAGATGGCGATACGGGACACATGACTCTCACGGAGATCGCGGCCTGGGGCACGGCAGACCACGTGCGGGCCGCACTCGAACGTCAGCTCGAAGGCGCGCTGGTGGAGGTCCCCGAGGACGACGACTCACCGCGCCGGGCGTTCAGCGAGGCGTTGCGCAGGTCGTTGATGCTGCGTCAGAAGCACCCGTTCGACATCGTCGCGATCGGCCTGCCGGACCTGCTGCGCTACCGGGACCTGGTGGCGGGCTCCGAGGTGACGCTGCGGGCCACGAACATCGACGCCTACTTCATCCGCAAGGACGGCAGCGCGGAGCAGTACCAGCCGGAGATCGACGGCCAGTAACCCCGACCGTGTGAACCGATTCGATGGCGAACCGATCCACCGCCCGCTATGACCGAACGCGGGGGGGACGACATGCCAGAGCCTCGATGGGACACGCTGTTCGACGGCGACCCCGCACAGGTCGAACGAGGTGTCGACCAGTGGGTGGAGGGTCTGCGGCAACGCGCGGACCGCTTGCAGGAGCTGAAATCCCAGGTCGACCGGATCCAGGTGACGGAGACCAGCCAGAACGGCGCCGTCGCGGTGACGGTCGACGCCACCGGCAAGCCGGTCGACATCCGGTTCGGTGACCGTGCGGCCAACGTGCCGCCGAGCGAGCTCGGACCGCTGGTCATGGGGTGTGTCAGGACCGCCCAGTCGCGTATCGCCCAGCAGGTCCGGGAGGCGACGACGGCCGCGGTCGGTGACGACTCGTACATCAGGCCGGGGTGGTGACCGGTGGGTGGCTTCGATGTTCTGCCCACTGAACTGCGGTCGCACGCGAGCAAGCTCGACGGGCTCGCGGAACGACTCGGCCAGGCCCTGTACGCCGCGCGGTACGTGAGCATGGACGACGCCGCGTACGGCAAGATCTGCGCCTTCCTGCCGCCGTTGATCAGGGGCATCGAGCAGGAGGCCTACGACGCGCTCGCCGCGGGCAACAACGGCGTCACCGAGATCGCGACCAACATCCGGCACACCGCGGACGAATACGAACGCCGCGACGACGACAACGCGGTGAGGTTCGGGGGGCCTGCGGTGACCAACCCGCTGATCGCCCCGGAAGAAGACAGCACCACCTGGCACACCGGGATCGGCATCGCGGACTCCGCGGCGGATCTCAAGGCCGGCATCGAAAGCGGCAACTGGGTCGACATCGGGCTCGGTGTCGCAGGGGTCGCGCTCGAGGGGCTCAGCATCTACGTCGACCCGCTGGGGTCGCTGGCCTCGGCCGGAGCGTCCTGGCTGATCGAGCACGTGAAGCCGTTGTCGGACGCGCTGGACTGGCTCGCGGGCAACGCGGATCTGGTCGGCGCGCACGGCAGGACGTGGCACAACGTCGCGAAGGTCGTGGGTGACGTCCACGACGACTACACCCGGGACGTCGCCGCGGACACCGCGGGCTGGCAGGGTGCCGCCGGCGACGCGTACCGGGCGGCCGCGGCCAAGACCGCCGACGTGCTCAAGGGCGCGTCCAGTGCGGCCGACGGGTTCGGGTCGGCCGTCGAGATGGCGGGGACCGTCGTGGGGGTCGTGCGGGAGTTCGTCCGCGACCTGGTGGCGGATCTGGTCGGGCGGCTGATCGTGTAGGCGGGCGAGCTGGCGTTCACGGCGGGACTCGCGGCTCCGGTGGTCGCCGCGCAGGCCGCCTCCGCGGTCGCCGGGTGGGGCGCGAAGATCGGCGACATCTTCAAACGCGTCCGCAAGGTGATGGACGACCTCAAGAAGCCGGCCCGCAGGGGAGACGAGGCGCCCGTACCCGGCCAGACCGGTGGTGCCCGGCCCAAGAACGACGGCTCGCTGAAGTCCTACGAGCGGACCGAGCGATGGTCGGACGACGCCTACCCGTCGATCAGGGGATCGGACGACGTCGGTGACGTCGCGCGCAACGTCAGCGACGTGCCGCGGGTGGACGGCAGCCGCGGCTTCACTGCGCCGGGCGGCAACGGGGCAACGAAGACTTCAGCAAGCCGTGGAGGTAGTACCGGATGGCCATGCTCGTGTACCTGCACAAGGAAGAGGAGACGCAGACCGCGGTCCGCTACCGGTTCCACACCGACGGCGGCACGGTGCGCTACCTCGTGCTGGACAAGCAGGCGGAGACGATTCTGCCCGATGACGGCAACACCGACGGGGTCTTCCGCGCGGCCGCCGGCAAGCTCGCCAAGGCGTGGATCAGCGGCCAGCCCCGGAAAAGCTGATCTACCAGGCCTGAGAACACAGGAAAGCCCCGGCTCCGTCGAGAGAGCCGGGGCTTTGCCATGTGCGACCTAGGCGGGCACGGACGCCACACCAGGCGCCAGGAAACGCTTGCCCGTCACCTTCTCCGAGATGCCGGTGCGGTCCAGGTACGGCGTGATGCCGCCCAGCCAGAACGGCCACCCGGCGCCCAGGATCATGCACAGGTCGATGTCCTGCGCCTCCGCGACCACGCCCTCGTCGAGCATGATCCGGATCTCCTCGGCCAACGCCTCCAGCGCGCGCGTCTTGACCTCTTCACCGGTCAGGGGCGAGGAGCCGAACTCCCACAGCGCCTGGACCTCGGGGTCGACACTCTGCGCACCGGTGGAGTCCCACTGCCAGACAGCGCCCTTGCCGGCGGCGACGAACTTCTTCATGTTCTCCGATACCGAGAAGCGGTCGGGGAACGCGCCGTGCATCGTCTCCGACACGTGCAGCGCGACGGCGGAACCGACCAGCTGCAGCAGGATCATCGGCGACATCGGCAGGCCGAGCGGCTCGGTGGCCTTGTCGGCGACCTCGAAGGAGGTGCCCTCGTCGACCGACTTGATGACCTCGCCCATGAAGCGGGTCAGCAGGCGGTTCACGACGAACGCGGGCGCGTCCTTCACGAGCACCGAGGACTTCTTGAGCTGCTTGCCGATCGAGAACGCCGTGGCGAGCGTGGCGTCGTCGGTCTGCTCGGCGCGCACGATCTCCAGCAGCGGCATGACCGCGACCGGGTTGAAGAAGTGGAAGCCGACGACCCGCTCGGGGTGCTTGAGCTTCGACGCCATGTCCGTGATGGACAGCGACGAGGTGTTCGTGGCGAGGATGGCCTCGGGGGAGACGTGCTCCTCGACCTCGGCGAACACCTGCTGCTTCACGGCGAGGTCCTCGAACACGGCCTCGATCACGAAGTCGGCGTCGGAGAACGCGGACTTGTCCAGCGAACCGGACACCAGCGCCTTGAGGCGGTTGGCCTCGTCCGGCGAGATGCGCTTCTTGCCCGCCAGCTTGTCGATCTCGCTGTGGACGTAGCCGACGCCCTTGTCCACGCGCGCCTGGTCGATGTCGGTCAGCACGACCGGCACGTGCAGGCGGCGGATGAACAGCAGCGCCATCTGCGAGGCCATCAGGCCCGCACCGACGACGCCGACCTTGGTGACCTTGCGCGCCAACGACTTGTCGGGCGCACCGGCCGGGCGCTTCGCGCGCTTCTGCACCAGGTTGAACGAGTACAGGCCCGCGCGCAGCTCGTCGCTCATCACGAGGTCCGCGAGGCCCTCGGTCTCGGCGGCGTAGCCCTTGTCCAGGTCGTTCTCGCGCGCCAGTTCCAGCAGCGCCAACGCCTTCTCCGCACCGGGAGCGGCACCCTTCGTCTTGCCGGCGACGATCGCCTTGGCGCGCGCGACGGCGGCGTCCCACGCCTCGCCGCGGTCGATCTCCTTGCGCGGCACGGTGATCTCACCGCGCACGACACCGGACAGCCACAGCAGCGACTGCTCCAGGTAGTCGGCGGAGTCGAACAGCACGTCCGTGATGCCCAGCTTCAGCGCGTCGGCCGGCTTGAGCATCTTGTTCTGGTTCAACGCGTTCTCGAAGATCACCGTCACGGCGTCGTCGGCGCCGATCAGGTTCGGCAGCAGCTGCGTGCCGCCCCAGCCGGGGAACAGGCCCAGGAACACCTCGGGCAGCGCGATCGCGGCCGCGTTCGACGCCAGCGTGCGGTAGTGGCACGACAGCGCGAGCTCGAGCCCGCCACCCATGACCGCGCCGTTGACGAAGGCGAAGGTCGGGATGTCCGAGTCGGTGAACTTCTTGAAGACCTCGTGGCCCAGCTTGCCGATCGTGAGGCCCTGCGAGCGGTCCGTCGCCTGCTCGACGGCGGACAGGTCCGCGCCGACGGCGAAGATGAACGGCTTGCCGGTCACCGCGATGGCGGCGGGCGAGGCCGCGTAGGCCTCGTCGAACGCAGCACCGAGCGACACCAGCGACTGCGGGCCGAACGTCGACGGACGGGTGTGGTCCAGGCCGTTGTCGATCGTGATGAACGCGACCGGCTTGTCCAAGCCAGGCACGGAGATCAGACGCGTCTTGGCAACCGTGACGACCTCGTCGGGGAAGATCGCCTTTGCTTCCTCAGCGGTGATGGTCACTTGCCACTCCAGTTCGGGTTCTCCCAGATGACGGTCCCGCCCATGCCGATGCCGATGCACATGGTGGTGAGGCCGTAGCGCACGTCCGGACGCTCGGCGAACTGACGCGACAGCTGCGTCATGAGGCGCACACCCGAAGACGCCAGCGGGTGGCCGGTCGCGATCGCGCCGCCCCACTGGTTCACGCGGGGGTCGTCGTCGGCGATGCCGAAGTGGTCGAGGAACGCGAGCACCTGGATGGCGAACGCCTCGTTGACCTCGAACAGGCCGATGTCCTCAATGGACAGACCGGCGCGCTGGAGGGCCTTCTCGGTGGCGGGCACCGGGCCGATGCCCATGACCTCGGGCTCGACACCCAGGAACGAGTAGCCGACCATCCGCATGCCGACGGGCAGGCCGAGCTCGCGCGCGGTCTCCTCCTCGGCGAGGATGCAGCCGGTCGCGCCGTCGTTCAGACCGGCCGCGTTGCCCGCGGTGATCCGGCCGTGCGGGCGGAACGGCGTCTTGAGCTTCGCCAGGTCGTCGACCGTGGTGCCCGGACGCGGCGGCTCGTCCGCCGTCGCGAGGCCCCAGCCGTTCTCCGCGGAGCGGGTCGCGACGGGCACGAGCTCCGGCCCGATCTTGCCGTTCTTGATCGCGTCGGCGTACTTGGCCTGCGAAGCGGCCGCGTACGCGTCGGTGCGGTCCTTGGTGATGTGCGGGAACCGGTCGTGCAGGTTCTCCGCGGTCTGGCCCATCACGAGCGCGCTGGTGTCGACGATCTTGTCCGACAGGAAGCGCGGGTTCGGGTCGACGCCCTCGCCCATCGGGTGGCGGCCCATGTGCTCGACGCCGCCGGCGATGGCGATGTCGTACGCGCCGAACGCGATGCCGCTCGCGGCGGTGGTCACGGCGGTCATCGCGCCCGCGCACATGCGGTCGATCGAGTAACCGGGGACCGACTTCGGCAGGCCCGCGAGCAACGCCGCCGTGCGACCGAGCGTGAGGCCCTGGTCGCCGATCTGCGTGGTCGCCGCGATGGCGACCTCGTCGACGCGCTCCGGCGGCAGCTCGGGATGCCTGCGCAGCAGCTCACGGATGACCTTCACGATGAGGTCGTCGGCACGTGTCTCGGCGAAAATGCCCTTGGGACCGGCCTTGCCGAACGGCGTACGGACACCGTCGACGAAGACCACGTTCCGAACGCGTGCCGGCGCTGCTGGTGCGGCCACGGCGTCTCCTCCACTTGTGGTGACAACTCTGTCCACTCCGGCAGGGGGTGCGCGACATCCCTACCGGTCGGTAACGCCAACTCTAACCCTAGTTACTGGTGAGTAACCACAGTGGCACCCCTGTTCGTTGTGTCACACACCTTGCGCACGATCAGGAACAGCGGCAACCCGACCGGCGCCAGCAGGATCGTGATCACCAGAACGGGTGCCATCACCAGCGGGTGGACGTCGAGACGGCGGCCTTCCAGGTACATCCAGCGCCCGACGAACAGGTCCCACGCGATCATGTGCGCCCACACCAGTGCCGCACCGGTGGGCGTGCTCATGAACTCGGCCAGCGGGCCCAGTTCGGGACGCGTGACCAGCGGAATCAGCTCCGGCAGCACCGGGATCATCAGCACGATGTAGATCACGACAGGCGGCAGGACGATCAGGTACGACTCGGCGATCTTCCTGGTCCACGACCACTTCGGCGCGAAGATCATGAGCAGCCAGAACGGCGCGATCAGCAGGAACGTCAGGTCGAACAGGGTGTCGGTCATGCGTGCACGAGCTCCTTCTTCGGTTCGCGCGCCCACACCACACCCAGTGCGGTCGCGACGACGATCCCGGCGAGCGCGAGCAGTGTCGTGCCATCGGGCTGGACCAGGGACTGACCGCGCAGCGCCTGCCAGGTCACGAGCAGGAAGATCCCCAGGAACGAGCCGCTCAGGACCCAGGCGAGCTTCGTGGTGGCGCGACTGCCGAGCAGCGCGATGAGCAGGGGCAACACCTGCAGGGCGTGCATGCCCACGAAGTGCCCGACCCGCAGGTCGCCGTGTTCGGTGCTCCACCCGGTGATCGCCATGTACGCGCCGCCGTCGGCCGCGCCGATCGTGTGCGAGCCGAGGGTGCCGCCGTCGAGGGCCTGGCCGGGCTTCGGCTGCGTCATCAGGAACCCGACGCCGAGTCCGAGGAACGAGATGACGAGCCCGAGCCGGATCGCCCACGACAGGGCCTGGTTCTCGATCTTCGTGCGCCACAGCATGATCGCGACGATCGCGTGGGTGACCCACAGCACGACGATCGTCGCGCCCATGATCGAGAACAACGCCCCGTCGAGCGGCGTCTCGAAGTTGAAGTGACTGCGCTTGCCGCGCAGGACCTGGCCGACGATGACGACCATCTCCATCGTTCCGGCCGTCGCCAGCACGGTGCCGGTCCACCAGCCGAGGCGCTGGAACCTCTTCAGGTACGTGAGCAGCCACGCCAGCGTGAACGCGTAGAGCGCCAGCGACACGGCGAACTTGAACGGCTTGAGCCAGATCGGCGAGTTGACCAGCGTCCGGTCGTCGATCAGGAGCCCGAGGAGCGCGATCGGGATCAGGACCACCATCAGCCCGCCGAAGACGACTAATGGCCGGTGCCACGTGCGAAGCATCTCTATACCCCCTGAATGGATAGCGGCACTCTCTACTATCCGGAAGCTACACTATCCATATGCGTGTTGGCGAGCTTTCGAAGAGAAGCGGCGTTCCCGTGCCGACGATCAAGTACTACCTGCGCGAGGGACTGCTGCCCGCCGGCGTGCTGACCAGCCCGAACCAGGCCCACTACGACGACGAGCACCTGCGCCGGCTCCGGCTCGTCCGTGCTCTTGTGGACGTCGGTGGCCTCTCCATCGCGTCGGTGCGCGAGGTCCTCGCCGCCATCGACACCCGCGAGTCGTTGCACAAGAAGCTCGGCGCCGTGCAGGAGGCGATCAGCCAGCCGGGCACGGCCGAGCTCGACCCGCTCGCGGTCGAGGACGTCCAGGCCTTCTTCGCGCGGCAGGGTGAGGCCGAGTGCGCCGACGTCACCGAGAGCAACGTGACCCACATGCTCGCGGCCGCCCTGTCCGCGGCCCGCTCGGTCGGCCACGACCACTTCCGCGACCTGCTCGACCCGTACCTGGAGGGGCTGAAGATCATCGCTCAGGCCGACGTCGACTACATCGCGAGGCAGAGGTCCCGTGACGACGTCATCGAGGCGATGATCATCGGCACCCTCATCGGCGACACCGTGCTCAAGGCGGTCCGGCGGCTCGCGCACGTCCAGGTGTCGCGCGACGTGATCGGCGACGGACCCGCCGACCTGTCGTCCTGAACTGAAAGACCGGGCGTCCTGCCGGACATGTCCCGAGGTGGAGCAGGTGGACGTGGAACCGCGCCAGACGGGCTTCGAGGCCGTCGCGCAGGAGCTGATCGAGCCGCTGCGCCGGTACCTGGCCCGGCGGACCGATTCGGCGACCGCTGACGACGTGCTGTCCGAGACGCTGCTGGTCGCCTGGCGGCGCCGTGACGAGATGCCGGCCGAACCGCTGGCCTGGGCTTACGCCGTGGCGCGCAACTGTCTCGCCAACGCCGAGCGCACGCGCCGCAGACAGGACCGGCTGCTCGTGCGGATCTGGCAGCTGGCCAGACCGCCCGAACACGCCCCGGCGCGCGACGACCCGGATCCGGCGCTGGCCGGTGCGCTCGCCCGCTTGTCCTCAGCGGACGCCGAGCTGGTGCGGCTCTGGGCGTGGGAGGAGCTGGGTCCGGCCGAGATCGCCCAGGTCGTCGGGATGAGCGCCAACGCGGTCAGCATCCGGTTGCACCGCGCCCGCAAGAAGATGAAGGCGATGCTGGACGAGGAAGGAGAGCGGCCATGAGCGGGGACGACCTGCGCGAGAGGATGCGCCGCGCCGATCCGGCGGCGTCGTTGCGTCCGTTGCCGGAGGAGGAAGCGCAGCGGCTGGTGGCCGGTGCCAAGCTCGATTTCCCTTCCACACCAAGGTTTGCGACGGCGCGGAGGTTGCCGGTGTTGGTCGGCGCGGCGGCCGCGATCGCGGTGGTCGCCGGAGTTCTCGTGCTGGCGAACGGTGGTTCCGAGCAGAAGACGGGCCCGACCGTCGCGCTGCCGCCGTCGACCCTGCCTGGTCTCGCGACGGGTTCCGGTGCGCCGGACGGCAGTGGCGGACGGCCGACGGTCACCGCGCGGCCGCAGCCCAGCGCCGGCACGTCGCCGGTGATCCCGCCGCCGGTCAGCCCCAGTTCGTCGGAGGGGCGCAAGACCACGGTCGCGGTGCTGACGGAGACCCCGGCGGATCCCGAAGTTCGTTGCCGCAAACCGGAAGCCGCGGTTCTCGCGGAGAGCGCGCAGATGGCGTTCGAGGCCACCGTGCTGCGGATCGAGGGCAACGTCGTGACGCTGCAGGTGCACCGGGCCTGGATCGGCGAGGCTGATCTTGTGGAGGTTCGGAACACCACCGCGGCACCGGTGCTGGCGGGGTTCGAGCCCGAGGTCGGCCGGAAGTACTTGGTGGCGGCGTCCGACGCGCAGGTGATGGGGTGCGGCTACAGCGGTCTCGACGAGCCGGAGCTGCGAGCGGTCTACGACGAGGCGTTCCCGAAGCGCTGAAACGAGAACGGGCCCGGCCGGAGCCGGGCCCGTCGCGCTACTTCGTCAGGTAGGCGTTGAGCACGGTCTGGGTGACCGAGTCACCGCCCTTGCCCACCATCGTGGCCCGCAACGACACGCTGCCGCCCTTGGCCGGGTTGACGACGAACATCGAGTCGCCGACGACCCACGCCTGCTGCCAGGTAGCGCCCCTGTCGTAGGACACCTGCGTGGTCAGCGACCTGGCTTTGCCTTGCAGCGTCAGCGGAATCCGCTGGAACCGGTGCGCGGGCAGGGTTCCGTCGAGGGCGATCTCCGGCGTGAACCGGACCATCGACAACGGAATCTGCGCCACGCCGTCGGTCCTGGCCGAGTCGAAGCCCCACGTCGTGGTGATCGACGTGCTGATCGCCGCGACGCCAGAACGGTTCGCCGTGGTGGTCAGCTCGTACCGGCCGGGTGCCTCGGGCATGGAGAAGAACGTCTCCAGGTCCAGCGGCCGGTCGGTCGAGTCGATCACCTTGCCGTTCTGCTTCAGCACCGTCGATCCCGAGTCCACCGTCGAACCGCCGGGGCGGCCTTGGCCGTCGGTGAAGAACGGCAGGCTGCCGAACAGGATGTCACCGTCGCGGTACAGGCCGACGCGGCGTTCGTTCGTCAGCGCGGGACCGAAAACGCCGGTGTTGAACGTCTTCCGGTAGGTGCGTCCCGGTTTGAACTGTTCTTCCGCGCCTTGCCAGTACGCCTGGGTCGTGTCGCCGTTGTCCTGCTCGAAGCGGAATCCCCAGGTGTGCGTAGGCGAGTACAGGTGCAGCTTCCGGGTGTGCGGCAGGGCGTATCCGAAGGCGACGCCGAACACCGGGTTCTCACCGACGGCGGCTTCGGCGTGCAGGAAGCCCGTGCGTCCCGCGGCGGTGGTGCCGGCCGAGGCCTCGACGGTCACGAGGTCCTTGGCCTTCAGGTGCTTGCGGTTGCCGGTCCAGAACTTGGTGAGCGTCGTGGACTGGTCGACGACGTGGAACTCGTTCTGGTCGGCGCCGGTGTAGGACGCGACGACCAGTTCGTTCATCTCACCGGACTTGCCCTCCGGGCCGACGTGCGCGGTGTTGAGGACGGTGAGCGGCAGGCCCAGCAGGCCGAAGCCGTACTCCATCGACGGCACCTTGTGGCCGACCCTGATGTACGAGTGCCGCTCGGTCGGGTTGCCCGGCAGCGTGATGTCGACGGGCTTGGCCTGACGGGCGTCCAGCGTGATCGTCATGTCGCCGGTGATCTCGATGTTGGTGCCGTTGAACCAGTTGTAGTTCGGGTTCGCCTGCTCGGGGCCGACCCACTGGCGGCCGGTCAGCAGGTAACGACCCTTGGCGACGCGCAGGGTCTCCAGGCCGGTGCCGAGGCCGACGTAGTTGCCCTTCGCTTCGCCGGTGACGCCCTGCAGTTCCGTGCGCCAGTCCGCGGCGGGCTTGCCGTCACGGCCGATCGCCTTGACCGTGACGCTGTACCGCTCGGGTTCGCGGGTCACAGCCGCAGGGGTGACAACAGATTGGCCGCCGCCGCTCGCGTTGATGTACGCGCTGAACGTGCCGGAACCGTCGCCGCCGAGCTTGGTGTCGGCGGTGAGCGTGGTGCTCGCGGTGCCGTGCGCGGGGACGGTCAGCTTGGTGGTCCCGAGCGTGAAGAACCCTTGCGGTGCCGTGGTGCCCAGTGCGAGGTCGAGCGTGACCGGCTGGTCGCTTTCGTTGCGGTAGAGGACATCCCGCTTGATCGCGACGTCGTCGTGGTGCGGCCACAGCGCCGTGCCGAAGGAGATCGAGCCGGACGACACGGTCTGCTTGATCGCCTTGGCGACGTCCGTGCGGCCCGCGCCCTGCTCGAACGGGTTGTGCGCGCCCGGTTTCGCGCTCGCCATCAGCGCGGACTTGATCTGGTCGCCGTTCCAGTCCGGGTGCACCTGGGCGAGGATCGCCGCCGCGCCCGTGACGTGCGGGGTGGCCATCGAGGTGCCGCTGAGCGAGATGTAGCCGTCGGCCGGCCTCGGCTGGGTCTCCCCGAGCCTGCCTGCCGCCGCCGCGCCGATGCCGACGCCGGGGGCGGTGATGTCCGGCTTGATCGCGCCGTCGCCGTTGCGCGGACCGGTGCTCGAGAAGCTCGCGAGCTTGTCGTCGCGGTCCACGGCGCCGACGGTGAGCGCGGCATCCGCGCTGCCGGGCGAGCCGACGGTGTTCGGGCCGAAGTTGCCCGACGCGATGACGAACAGCGTGCCGGTCTCCCGGGAGAGCCTGTTGATCAGGATCTCCATCGGGTCCAGCAACGGGCCGTCCTCGCCGCCGAGGCTCATGTTGACGACGTCCGCCTGCTGCTCGACGGCCCACTCGATGCCCGCGAGGATCCCGGACTCGTAGCCCGATCCGTCGTCGCCGAGCACCTTGCCGTCGAGGATGCGCGCTCCCGGCGCCACGCCCTTGAACTTCCCGCCCGACTTCGCGCCGGTGCCGGCGGCGATGGACGCGACGTGCGTGCCGTGGCCGACGCGGTCCTGGTTGTCGGGGGAGTCGGTGAAGTTCTTCTCCGCGATCTCCTGGGTGGCGAGGTCGGGGTGGGTGTTGTCGACGCCGGTGTCCAGCACGGCGATCTTCACGCCCTTGCCGTCGAAACCTTGCTGCCACGCCTGCGGTGCGCCGATCTGGGCGGTGCTGCGGTCGAGTTCCGCTTTGTACACAGCATCCAGCCAGATGGATGTCTTCGCGGTGCGGCTGGTCGCCAGCGACTTCCACACATTCGCGGCGTCCTGGGCGGTCACCGTGACGGCGTCGACGCCGATGCGGTTGAACGAGCGCGCATTCTGCATACCGGATCCTGCGGACACGAGCAGGCCGAGGCCCTTGCGCTTGGTGTACTCGGGGCGGCTGAGCAGGGCGAGGTCGAACAGGCGCCGGTCGAGCCTGCCCTCGGTGATCATCGCTTCCACGTCGGCGGGGATGGCGTAGAAGTGCGCGCCGTCCTCTCTGGTGGACACCATGATGTGCTCACGACCCGGTGCGGGCTTGAACTCGACCGGCCTGCCCTTGTCGCCGGTGCGGACCTGGTCACCGGTGATCAGGGTGATCCAGTGCCCAGCCTGTTCGGATTGTCCGGATCGGGTGGTCGGCCGAGTGGTGTCGGCCGTGGTCGCGGCGGCGGGGGTGGCGCCGGAGAGCGCGGTGGCCAGCGCGAGGCTGACCACAGCGAGGGGGAGATTTCGTTTCAACGGAGGCCTCTCCTCGGGACGGACTGCTCCTCGGAGGGCATATGTCCGTCAAGAGGCCCAGGTATTTCGCAACGGCAACTGTCAAAGTCGCAGGAGTCGTTGCCAGCGGACCTCGCCGTCCTGCCGCACGTCGGTAGCGGCGAGCCCGGCGGACGTGGCGACGGCGGCGGACGCGTGGTGGTCGGGATGGACGTGGGCGACGACGGTGTGCACCGGTTCGGTCGCGAGCCAGCCGACGAGACCTCGGGCGGCCTCGCCTGCGATGCCGCGCCCCTGCCACGGCGTGCCGACCACCCACGCGATCTCGGCGACCTGGTCGGCGATCGTCGCCTGGACGGTGCCGACGAGACGGCCTTCGTCGCGGAGGTGGATCACCCAGTTGAGCCAGCGTTCGGCCGGGTCGGGGGAGCCTGTGGCCAGTCGCCGGTATCGGGCGAGGAGGGCGCCGGGGGAGTACGGGGCACCGCCGATGAAGGTGTGCAGCGCCGGGTCCGCCAGCACGCCGGCCATCTCCTCGGCGTGCTCGACCTGGAGCGGCAGCAGGTCCAGCCGGTCAGTGCTGATCATGCAGTTGGTGGCGGTGCAGGAAGGCGGCGACGAGGTCGTCGGTGAACGCGCGCGGCACGGGTGCGCCGGTGACCAGGGCGCGGTAGTGGACGGGGCCGACGAGGTGGTCGAGTGCGACGTCCACGTCGAGGTCGCCGGGCAGTTCGCCGCGCTCGATCGCGCGTAGCAGTGGGACGCGGTCGCGGTCTCGCTGGGCGCTGAGGTGGTCGTCGCGCAGCCGGGTCGCGAGTTGCGGGTCGTGCTGGGCCTGGCCCGTCAGTGCGCGGAACACCGCGCCGGGATCGGACTGGGTGAGGAACTCGGCGAGCCGCGCCAGGTGGGTGCGCAGATCGGTGCCGAGGTCGCCGTGGTCTTCCGGCGTGAGGTGCTGGGCCATGTCCTCGGTGAACGCCTCCAGCAGCACGTCGACCTTGGACGGCCACCAGCGGTAGATCGTCTGCTTCGCGACGCCGGCCCGTGCGGCGATGCCCTCGATCGTCACCCCGGCGAAACCGCGTTCGGCGAGCAGGTCGTCGGCCGCCTCCAGCACGGCCTGCCGCGCTTCCTCGCTGCGTCCGTGCCGGTTTCCGCGATGCGCGGTGCTGCTCTCCATCGCCACCTCCAGGAGCCGTACCTTAGCTCGGGCTAGTCTAGACGCAACGTTGCGTCTACTCTGGCCGCCATGACCATCACCTTGCACGAACCGCGGGTTCGCTCACTCCTCGACCGGCTGTTCGGCGCCGCCGCGTCGGACGACACCTTCGACACGCCGTGGGACGACGTGCGCTCGGTCAGCGCGCAGGAACGCGCCGACGCGCTGGCCGATGTCTACATGCCGATCTCCGCCAGTGGTGGCGAGCTCCTCTACGGACTGGTGCGGTCCAGCCGGCCGGACACCGTCGTCGAGTTCGGCACGTCGTTCGGCATCTCGACGCTCTACCTGGCGGCGGCCGTCGCCGACAACGGCAAGGGGCACGTGTACGGGACCGAGATGTCCGCGGCGAAGGTCGCCACCGCGCGGAAGAACCTCGACGAGGCGGGTCTCGGTGGTGTCGCGACGATCCTGCCCGGTGATGCCCGTCGCTCGCTCGCCGGGCTGGCCGGCCCGATCGGGCTCGTCCTGCTCGACGGCTGGAAGGACCTCTGCCTGCCGGTGCTGCGCGACCTCGAACCCCGGCTCGCACCCGGCGCGCTGGTCGTCGCCGACGACATCGACCAGGAGTCGATGGCCGGCTACCTCGCCTACGTGCGCGACCCGGCGAACGGCTACGTCAGCGTCGCGTTCCCGGTCGAGGACGGCATGGAGATCAGCTGCCGGGCCTGACCGGATCCACCGCTACCGGCCCTTGGCAATGAGTCTTTTGCGGACGATGTCAAAAGACTCATTGCTAAGGGCCAGGTCAGCGACGAGTAGCCCACCGGTGTGCCGGAGGGTGAACTGATATATCGGATATCAGGTGGTGGGTGAGGGTGCTGGCGGAGGTGCCGGCGCGGTGGCGGACAGGGCCTTGGCCATGGCTTCGAGGGTGAGCTCGATCTGCCAGGAGCGGGCCCCGCCGTCGCGCAGCACGGTGGCCACGGATTCGGGGGAGAGGTCCGCCGGCGGCTGCCAGCAGGTGCGGCGCACCAGGTCGGGCAGCAGGAGGTTCTCCACCGGCAGGGTGTTGGCCTCGGCGATGGTCGCCAGTGCCGTGCGGGCCGCGGCCAGGCGGGCAGCGGCGTCCGGGTCCTTGTCCGCCCAGCGGTTGGGCGGGGGTGGGCCGTCGTGCTGGCCCGCGGGTTCCGGGAGCTCCGACTTGGTCAGGGCGGCGCCCTTGCGCAGGGCGTTCATCCAGACGCCGGACATGCGGCGCTGAGCTCGGCCGCGGAAGACCGGGAGAGCCAGCAGTTCGGCTTCGGACGCCGGGTTGCGGGCGGCCGCCTCCATCAGCGCGGAGTCCGGGAGGACTCGGCCGGGGGCGATGTCGCGATCGCGGGCCACTGTGTCGCGGGCTTCCCAGAGGGAGCGGACCAGGGCGAGTTGCCGCTGGTTGCGCACGCGGTGGATACCCGACGTGCGCCGCCAGGGGTCGGTACGGGGGCGCGGCAACGGCGCCGTCCGTACCGCCTCGAACTCCTCGAGCGCCCAGGCGAGTTTGCCCTGGCGCTCCAGCTCGGTTTCGAGAACGTCGCGCAGCTGCACGAGCAGCTCCACGTCCAGAGCGGCGTACGTCAGCCAGTCGGCAGGAAGGGGGCGGCGCGACCAGTCGGCCGCGCCGTGCCCCTTCTCCAGCCGAAAGCCGAGCAGCCGCTCGACCAGCGTGCCCAATGCCACGCGTTCGAACCCAGCCAGCCTGCCCGCCAGCTCGGTGTCGAACAGCGCGCCGGGTCGCAGCCCGAGTTCGGCGAGGCACGGCAGGTCCTGAGACGCCGCGTGCAACACCCACTCAGTGCCGTCCAACGCCTGCACCAGTGGGTCGAGCCGTCCGCCTAGGGCGATCGGGTCGACCAACCATGTGCCGGCGCCTTCCCGGCGCAGTTGCACCAGATAGGCACGCTGTGAGTAGCGGTAGCCCGAGGCTCGCTCGGTGTCCACCGCGACCGGGCCCTTCGCCCCGGCGAGCGCGTCAGCGGCTCGCCGGAGCGCAGCAGGATCGGCGACCACGGGCGGGACCCCATCAGCAGGTTCCGTCAGCGGTACCGGATCTGGTCCGGTTGGTGCGGTTGGCTCGTCGGCGGGTACATCCACAGCGGATGACCCTACGACGATCGCACCACTCACAGGTGTTCTCGGCCGGTTCAGTGCTTCAAACCGGTATCTAACGGATCACGCCGGCACGCATTGCCAGCGCGACCATCTGAGCGCGATCCCCGGTGCCCAGCTTCCGGCCGATCCGCGACAGGTGAGACTTCACCGTCAACGCGGACAAGCTCAGAGCCTCGCCGATTTCCTTGTTGCTCTGGCCATCGGCGACCAGCTGGAGCACCTCGACCTCACGCGCGGAGAGTTCCCGCGGCGTGTTGTCCGTGCCCGGCACCCGAGTACCCGCTGCGAGTACTGGTGCCACGCTCGGATCTGCGTAAACGCCACCATCGAGAACCCTGCGCACCCCGTCGGTGACCACCATCGGAGAGGCGGACTTCAGGAGGTACGCCTGGGCGCCCGCCTGGAAGGCCGACCTGACCGCGTAGGGGTCGTCGGAGGATGCGAGGACCACGATGCGGGGCCAGCCCTGAGCACGGAGTTCCGTGACCAGGTCGATGCCGGTGCCATCCGGCAGGCCCAGATCGAGGATCGCGAGGTCGCATGGTCCGGTAGCGAGTGCCCGCGCCCGAGCCTCCGCCACCGAAGCGGCCTCATGAACTGTGCCGGCTCCCATTTGGGTGAGCCGGGCTGATATCGCCTCCCTCAGCAGTGGGTGGTCGTCGACCACCAGCACTGAAAAAAGCTCTTCCCGCGGGTGCGGGACCATGTTCGCCGGCAACGAGCCGGCTGGCGTGGTACGAACGGCCTGACCTAAGCCGACGGCAGCCACGTCACTACCTCCCTGGAGTCGGTCGTGCCCCCCGACCGGCACCGGAGACTTTCGTCCAATCAGCCGCGCCACTGATCGACCGAAAGTGGTGTCGTCTGGGGCAGCGTAGCCGCCCATGCGGGTCTACGGGACGATCAATCGGGTATCTATCCCTATTGAGTTGTGACAGATGGCCTCATGTGTCACACGATCGGATGACAACTAGATAGGGGGAGTAACACGCGTCCCTCTCAGAACGACATCTAGGAGTTGGTTGTGCAGAGCTCTACCGGTCACGAGCGAGCCCGTGCGTTGCTGCAGCGTGTGCCCCTCGTCGACGGCCACAACGACTTGCCGTGGGCTCTGCGCGAGTTCGGTGATGGAACGGGCGAGGACGTCTACACGACCGCCGCCAAGATCGATCTCACGGAACGTCATCCCAGCCTGCACACGGACATCGTGAAAATGCGCGAGGGCGGCTTGGGGATGCAGTTCTGGTCCGTCTGGATTCCCGGCCGGCTGGCGGGAGACGGCGCCGTGACCGCCGTGCTGGAGCAGGTCGAACTGGTCTACGAACTGGCGGAGCGTTACTCCGAACACCTGGGCATCGCCACGACCGCCGCCGAGGCTGAAAAAGTTTTCGCGTCCGGGCGTGTCGCCTCCCTCCTGGGTGCCGAGGGCGGACATTCCATCAACTCTTCACTCGGGGTGCTGCGAGCGCTGCGGCGTCTGGGCGTCCGGTACATGACGCTCACCCACAACGACAACACGCCGTGGGCCGACAGCGCCACTGACCAGCCAGAACACGGCGGGCTGACCGAGTTCGGCCGCGACGTCGTGCGCGAGATGAACCGGATCGGCATGCTCGTCGACCTGAGCCACGTCGCGCCCAGCACGATGCACGCCGCGCTCGACACGAGCGTCAAGCCTGTGATCTTCAGCCACTCGTCCTGCCGCCACGTCGCGGACCACCCGCGCAACATCCCGGACGACGTTCTGGTCAAGCTGAGGTCCAACGGCGGTGTGGCCATGATCACATTCGTCCCGGACTTCGTCTCACCCCGTGTCGCTGAATGGGACGCAGCCCTTCGTGACGCGATGACCGCCGCCGGCGCGAGCCACGCCGACATGGGGGAGCGCAAGACGTTCAGCGAGAAGTGGTCGGTGGACAACCCGAAGCCCAGCGCGACCCTCGACGACGTCGTCGCGCATCTCGAACACGCGCGTGAGGTCGTCGGCATCGACCACATGGGTCTCGGCGGCGACTACGACGGCGTGAAATCGCTTCCGCAAGGACTAGAGGACGTCTCGACCTATCCGAACCTCATCGGCGCACTGCTCGACAAGGGCTGGTCAGAGGACGACTGCACGAAGCTCGCGGGCGCGAACATCCTGCGTGTCCTGCGCGACGCTGATCAGCCCGTCTGAAACAGCCCTGGCTGTATCAACGCTGCCCGAAGAGAGTGACGCCGACCGGCGGCAGTCCCACGGCTGTCGCCATCAGCTCGTAGAACGCGGTGCCGTGCTCGGCGAGTTCTCCGTCGAGCGCGGTCCACGAGGCGCGCAGCTCCAGGTCGTCGGTGCGAGCGGGTCCCGCGATGTCGCCGAACCGTGCCGAGGACGTCTGGGTGACCGTGCCGCCCAGTGCGGTGAACCCGGCACCGGACTGTTCGAGGGCCTCCGTCAGCCACGACCACCCGACCTCGGGCAGCAGTGGATCGGACGCCAGCTCGTGGTCCAGTTCGACGCGCACGTACGCGACAACACGCAGGACACCGCCCCACGCCTCGTCGCCGTCCGGGTCGTGCAGCAGCACGAGCCTCCCGGTCGACAGCTCGTCCGACGGGCCGGTGACCTCAGCCGTCAGCGCGTACGCCCACGGCGCGAGCCGCTGCGGTGGGCGAACCTCGGTGAGTTCGATCTCGGGCCTGTGGCGAACCGACTTGAGCGTCCCCACCGCCCGGCGGAAGATTTCCGGCTCGGTCACGCAACTGACTGTATGCCTCGCAAACCGACCGAGTGATGGCGGCACGCCGAGACGTGGGACCATGAAAGCGATATGAGCGCACAAGTTCCTCTCCTCGTGGCCGCAAGTGGCGGCACCCCGTCGCACACCCCTGTCTGGTTCATGCGGCAGGCGGGACGGTCGTTGCCCGAGTACCGGGCACTTCGCCAGGGCACCGCGATGCTCGACGCCTGCATGGACCCGGAGATGGTCTGCGAGATCACCATGCAGCCCGTCCGGCGGCACGGCGTCGACGGCGCGATCCTGTTCTCCGACATCGTGGTGCCGCTCAAGGCCGCCGGTGTCGACCTGGACATCGTCGCGGGCACCGGTCCCGTGGTCGTGAACCCGGTCAGGACGCTCGAAGACGTGCGACGGCTCCCCGAGCTGCACGCCGAGCAGGTCCAGCCGGTCGCGGACGCGATCGGGCTGCTGCTCAAGGAACTGCCCGCCGAGGTCGCCCTGATCGGGTTCGCCGGCGCGCCGTTCACGCTCGCCTCCTACCTGGTCGAGGGCGGGCCGAGCAAGAACCACGAGCGCACCAAGGCGCTCATGCACGGCAACCCCGAGCTGTGGCACGCGCTGCTCGCCAAGATCGCGGACGTCACCGCGGCGTTCCTGCACGCGCAGCTCGACGCCGGTGTGCAGGCGGTCCAGCTGTTCGACTCGTGGGCGGGCGCGCTGTCCGAGCGCGACTACCGCGAGTTCGTCCTGCCGCACTCCACCCGCGTCCTCGAGACGATCAGCACCGTGCCGCGCATCCACTTCGGCGTCGGCACCGGTGAGCTGCTGCCCGCGATGCGCGAGGCCGGAGCGGACGTCGTCGGCGTCGACTGGCGGATCCCGCTCGACGTCGCCGTGCAGCGTCTCCAGCAGGCGAACCCCGAGCTGCCGAAGCCGGTCGTGCAGGGCAACCTCGACCCGGCGTTGTTCTTCGCGGGCTTCGAGGCCGTCGAACGCGAGGTGCGCCGCATCCACGCCGAGGGCAAGGCGGCCGCGGGCCACATCTTCAACCTGGGCCACGGCGTGCTCCCCGACACCGATCCGGAGATCATCACCCGGACCGTCGAACTGATCCACAGCTTGTAATGCACGGAAGAGTGCCGCACGTCGCAGTTGTCGGAGGAGGCATCTCCGGCCTGGCCGCCGCGCACAGGTTGCGGATGCTGCTCGGTCCCCAGGCCAGGATCACGGTGATCGAGCAGTCCGACCGCCTCGGCGGCAAGCTGCGCACCACCGAGCTCGCGGGCGTGCGGTTCGACGTCGGCACCGAGGCCTTCCTGCACCGCAAACCCGAGGCGCAGGAGTTGATCAACGAGGTCGGGCTCGCCGATCACGTCGTGCATCCGACCGGTGCGAAAGCATCGGTCCACGCGGCCGGGCGCACGCACCAGCTGCCGGCGCACACGTTCATGGGTGTCCCGGCGAGCGTCGAGACCGTGCGGCACATGCTGTCGTCCGAGGGCGCGTTGCGGGTCGAGATGGAACCGACGCTGCCGCCGATCGAGCTCAGGGGCGGCGACGTCGCCGTCGGCGCGCTCACGAAGGACCGGTTCGGTCCCGAGGTCGCCGACCGGCTGGTCAGTCCGTTGCTGGGTGGTGTTTACGCGGGCCGCGCGGACGAGCTGGGCCTGCGCGCCACGATGCCGCAGATCGCGTCGCTGCTGGACAAGGGCGTCGGCTCGCTGCTCGCGGCCGCCGCGATGATGATGCCCGCGCCGCCACAGCCCCGCGCCGCACGTGCGCCCGTCTTCGCCAGCCTCAGCAACGGTGTTCAGTCGCTGGTCGACCGGCTCGCCGAGGTCGCGAAGCCGGAAGTCCGCCTGGGCCTGCCGGTGCGCGTGCTCTCGTGGCTGGGCGACGGCTGGCGGTTGGAGATCGGCTCGGCCGCGACGCCGGAGTACCTGGACTGCGACGGCATCGTGCTCGCGGTCCCGGCTCCGTCGGCGCGCAAGCTGCTGCACGAGATCGCGCCGCAGGTGTCCGCCGCCTACAGCAAGATCGAGGTCGCATCGATGGCCGTGGTCGCGCTCGCGCTGCCGCCGGGCACCGAGCTGCCGGACCGCTCCGGCATCCTGATCGCGGAGGGGGAGCGGTACAGCGACCGCATCACCCCGTTCACCGCCAAGGCGTTCACGTTCTCCAGCCGCAAGTGGTCCCACTACGGCGAACCGGTCGTGCTGCGCGGTTCGGTCGGGCGGCACGGCGAGACGGCGCTCCTGCAGCGCAGCGACGCCGACCTCGTCAAAGCCGTGCGCAACGACCTGCACGAGCTGACCGGGATCAGGGCGGAACCGATCGACTACGTGGTGCAGCGCTGGGGCGGCGGGCTGCCGCAGTACGGCGTCGGCCACGTCGACCTGGTCGACACCATCGAGCGGGGCATCGGGCACGTGCCGGGCATCGCCGTCGCGGGCGCCGCGCTGCACGGCGTCGGTGTGCCCGCGTGCATCGCCACCGCCGACGCGGCCGCCGCCCGTGTCGCAGCACACCTGCTGGGCCGCGTTCGCCGTTGAGCGGCCCGTGCCAAGATGGACCTATGGCGCGCCTGAACTACAACGAACTCAACGACACCATCCGCTACACGATGTGGTCTGTGTTCCGGGTCGAACCGGGGAAGCTGCCGGAGGACCGAACGGCTGCCGCCTCCGAGACCCAGAACTACCTGGACGCGTTGGAGGGCAAGGGCGTCATCGTCCGCGGTGTCTACGACCTGGCCGGTCTGCGGGCCGACGCGGACTTCATGATCTGGTGGCACGCCGAGGAGATCGAGCAGGTGCAGGCCGCCTACACCGGCTTCCGCCGCACGCCGCTGGGCAAGGTCTCCACGCCGGTCTGGTCGCAGGTCGCCCTGCACCGCCCGGCGGAGTTCAACCGCAGCCACATCCCCGCGTTCCTCGCGGGTGAAGAGGCGCGCAAGTACGTGTGCGTCTACCCGTTCGTGCGGTCCTACGAGTGGTACCTGCTGCCGGAGGAGGACCGCCGCAAGATGCTGGCGGACCACGGCAAGGAAGCCCGCGACTTCCCGGACGTGCGCGCGAACACCGTCGCGTCGTTCGCGCTGGGCGACTACGAGTGGCTGCTCGCGTTCGAGGCGGACGAGCTGCACCGGATCGTCGACCTGATGCGTCACCTGCGTGGCACTGAGGCGCGACTGCACGTGCGTGAGGAGATCCCGTTCTACACGGGCACCCGCATCCCGGCGGCCGAGCTGGTCACCAACCTGCCGTGACAACGAGAAAAGGGCCGCCCCGGAGATTTCAGGGCGGCCCTTTTCCGTCAGTGCACTAGCTCACCTTGTAGGCGTGGATCACGGTCACCTCGACCGTGTTGCCCTTGGCGTCCTTCGCGGTGGCCTTCAACGAGGTCCACTTGGCGCCCGCCGGGTGGTAGACCAACGCGCTGTTGCCGACCACACCCGCGTTGCGCCACGACTTGCCGTCGTCGTGCGAGTACTGCACGCCGGTGACGCGCACCTTGCCCGTGTCGCCCGTCGACTGCGTGAGCAACCCGATGCGCTGCAACGTGCCCGCGGGCACCGCGCCGTTGTCGTCGAGCTTGGGCGTGAACCGCACGACGTTCAGCGGAATGGTGCTGACCACGTTCGGCGCGCCCTTGGACTTGAACGTCCACGCCGCGGACACCTTGCTGCTGAACTCGAACTGCGAGCTCCGGTCGAGGTCCGCCGTGAGACGGAAGTCGGCCTCCGGCAGCGGCACGTTCTGGAAACTGCCGCTGGTGCCTTCACCGATCAACACGCCGTTGCGCTCCAGCGCCACCCGGATGCTGTCCACAGTGGAGCCGCCCTGGCCGTTGTTCGCGTCGCTCAGCATCGGAACGCTGGCGAACAGCTGCGTGCCGGACCGCTGGGCGTACGGGTACGGGGACTCGGGCAACGCCGGCGAGAAGACCGGCTGGTTCTCCCGCTCCTGGTACGTCTTGCCGGCCTCGTACGTGCGGAGTCCGGAGATGGTCTGCTCCCGGCCGCCGTTCGCGTGGGTGATGCTCACGATCGACTGCCAGCGCAGGTCCTCGGTCGTCACGTAGTCGATCGCCTTGCTGCCCACCGGTACGGGGTAGAGCGCGGAGCCGCCGCTCAGGCCGTGCACCGACGTCGGGAACTCGCCCTTGGTCGCCAGGCTGTCCGGCTTGAGGCCGCCGATGGTGGCCTCGACGCGAGCCAGGTCCTTCTTCTCCGGCGCACGCGTCAGGCCGTTCGGCAGGCTGCCGCCGACCGGGTAGGACAGCCGGTAGTAGACGTTGGCGTCAGCTGCCGAGTTCGCGTGCAGCGTCGCCAGCGACGACAGTTCCTTCGGCGAGAGCGGTCCGCCGACCTGGGCCGCCGAGATGCCGTCGAAACCACCGAACGAGATCAGCCCGGCCTGCACGATCTGCTGGCCGTACGTGCGCCGGTACGAGAGCTCACCGACCACGAAGTTGCCGGTGGGTTCCGGTGCCTTCACCGACAGCGGCTGCGCCAGCCGGGCGTCCTGCTTGATCGTCAGGTCACCGGTCAGCTTCACGGTCGGCTGGAGCACCATGTCGAGGCCCTGCGGCGAGCTGAAGGTCGACTCGACCGAGTAGACGCCCTTCGGCATGCGGATCTTCTGGTCACCGGCGCCGAAGATCGCCTTGAACCCCCTGCTGTCCAGGCCGTCGATGAACGTCAGGGCGCTCTCGGGGTCCTGCCCGTCCTTGGTGGTCAGGTCGATGGTGAGGGTGTAGCTCTCCACCTCGCGGTCGATGCCGACGAGCGTGCGGACGGTGTGCGTACCGGACGTGGCCACGACCTCGCCGCTGTACGCGGCGTCCTGGGTGCCGATGCGGGTGTCACCGGTGACCTTGACGGCCGCGGTGCCCTTGGCCGGAACCGTGACCTTCGAGGCGCTCAGCGAGAACATGCCCTGCGGCGCGGTGGACTTCAGCGCGACGTCGAGCGTGATCGCCGCGTCGGTCGGGTTGGAGTAGGTGATCGACCTGGTCTCCGGCTTGTCGTCACCGTGCGGCCACTCGTGCCGGCCGAGGTTCACCGCGACGACGTCGGCGGTCAGCACCTGGTTGATCGCGTTGGCCACGTCGATGCGGCCGGCGCCCTGGTCGAACGCGCTGACGCCCGCGGTCGGCTTGGCCGTGGTGGCCAGCGCCGACTTGAGCTGCGCGGGCGTCCACTCCGGGTGCTGCTGGCGCAACAGGGCCGCGGCACCCGCCACGTGCGGCGTCGCCATGGACGTGCCGCTCGCCGCGAAGTGGTCGCCGTTCGTGCCCGCTGCCGCCGCGACGATGCCGACGCCCGGTGCGGTCACCTCCGGCTTGAGCCCGCTGTCTCCAGCGCGAGGGCCTTTGCTGGAGAACGGCGCGAGCGAGTCGTCGCGGTCCACGGCACCGACCGACAGCGCGGCCTCCGCGGTGCTGGGCGAGCTGACGGAGCCCGTCGAACCCGAGTTGCCGGCGGCGATGACGAACAACGTGCCGTACTGGGCCGTCAGGTCGTTGACCGCCTGCTCGAGCGGGTCGATCTCGGGGGTGTCGCCACCGCCGAGGCTCATGTTGACGACCTGGGCACCCTGTTCGGCGGCCCAGCGCATGCCGTCGAGGATCCACGACTCCTGGCAGCCGAACTCGACGCAGACCTTGGCGTCGATCAGCTGCGCGCCGGGCGCGACGCCGCCGTACTTCGCGTCGTGGCTCGCGACCGTGGAGCCGACGTGGGTGCCGTGGCCGACGTTGTCGGTGTTGTCGGGGTCGGTCGTGAAGTTCTTCTCCGCGACCTGCTGGCCCTTGAGGTCGGGGTGGTTCTCGTCGACGCCGGTGTCGACGATGGCGACCTTGATCCCCTTGCCGGTGATGCCGCGCTGGTGGGCGGCCGGTGCGCCGATCTGGGCGACGCTGCGGTCGAGGCTCGGCTTGCGCATGCCGTCGAGCCAGACCTTGTCACCGGAGGCCGCCTCCGCCTTGAGAGCGCTCCAGTCGTCGGAGGACCGCGCCGCGAGTCTGGCGTGACCGTCCACGATCAACGGCATCCGGTCGCGGTAGCCGAACTCCAGCAACGTGGTGACGTCGAAGAGTCTGCGGTCGAGCCGGCCCGCCGCCAGGGGCCCGAACGCGTCCTTGGGAACGACCGTCGTGTGCCCGTCGGTACCGCGGTGCGTCTTGAACGTCATGCCCTGGCGTCCCGCGCCGGGCTGAATCGCGACGACGTGCTGTCCCTGCCCCAGGAGGACCTTGTCGCCGGTGACGAGCGTGACCTCGTCGATCGTCTTCTGCGGTGTGCTCGCCGGTGGTGCGGCGGTGGCGACCGCCGGTGCCGCTGTCAGTGCGAGCGCCGTGAAGGCGGCGCCCAGCACTTTGGATTTTCCGCGCATTCGAATCCCCTCATGGTTCGAATTTCTGCGCGCTGTGGTCCGCGCAGGCCGGAAGGCCTTCCGCGACAAAGTGAAGCAATGCGAAAAAGGTCCCCCAACCCTTTTGAACGTATCGATGGTGGCGGGGGTCACACAGGGCTGAACGGGGGATTCTTGGTGGGGAAAAGTTCGCCCGTCAGTTCGATTGCCAGAACTTCCAGCGAGTCTTGCGATTCACCGACAGTTCGCCTGACGCGCGACACCATTCGGCGAACGCGGCGGCATCCTCACGCGCGCGAGACCCCGCACGACGTGGGTGTTCGACGGCGTAGGCGTCGAACAGCGGTCGAAACCGGTCGCCGAGCTCGTCGGCGACCGCAGGGCCGAGCATCCGCACGATGCTGCGCCGTTTCGACAGCAACGCACGCCGTTCGACGTTGAGACGTTGTTCGTCGAATCCCGCCGGAACAGGTCCTTTTGCGAGCAAAGCATTCAACAGCTCGGCCTGCTGGGCGGCAAGCCTTTCGCGTGCGGCCGAATGCTCATTTCCGCCGATCATTTCAGCCACGGTGCTTGTCCACGACCGCGCGGATCGCGGCCAGTTCGGACGCGATTTCGGTGTCGGACGGGTAGTTGTCGTCGCGCTCCAGCAGAACGCCGGGTGGCTTGACGCGTGAGCACAGTTCGTCGAGAACGCCGAGCACTTCCGGCAGCACCGCGTGGGCGTGCGTGTCGTGGTAGATGTCGCCGTGCTCTTCGCCGCCGGCCACGTGCACGTAGGCCAGGCGCTCCAACGGGATCTCGTCGAGGAAGCGCTCCGGGTCCGTGCCGATGTTGCAGGCGTTCGCGTACAGGTTCGCGACGTCCACGAGCAGCCAGCAGTCCGTGCGCTCGACGAGTTCGGCGAGGAACTGGCCCTCGGACAGTTCGCCGTCCGGCCACTCCAGCAGCGCGGCGACGTTCTCCAGCGCGAGCGGCACGGGCAGGTTCCGCTGCGCGAGCTTGACGTTCTCGACGAGCACGTCGAGGGCGTCCTTGGTGCGCGGCACCGGCATCAGGTGGCCGGAGTCGAGCCCGCCCGCCCGGACGAAGCACACGTGGTCGCTCACCATCGGCGCGCCGACCGCCTCCGCGACCTCACCCAGGTGCCGGACCCGGTCGAGGTCGACCTGGTCCGCGCCGCCCAGCGACAGCGACACGGCGTGGGGGAGCACCGGGATGCCGCGTTCCAGCAGCAGCGTCACCGACTCGGGCAGGTGTCCGATGTGGAGGTTCTCGGCGACGACCTCGACGAAGTCCACGCCGGGCAGCCGTTCCACGGTCAGGTCGATCTCCGGGCGCCAGCCGATGCCGACACCCAGGTCCGTGATCCCCGCCATCAGCTGCCTCCTCCGCCACCGCCGCCACAGCTGCTGCCACCCGACGAGCAGCTGCTGCCGCTGCTCGACGAACAACTGCTGCTACTGCTACCACAGCTGCTGCTGCCACACCCGCTGCCGCAGCTCGATCCCGCGGCGCCGCATCCGCCGCCACCGCGCGAACCGGACTTCTTCTTCCGCTTCAACGGGATCATCTTGACCACGCTCTGGGACAGCTCGAAGAGGTCGCCGACCTTCTGGCTCGCCACGTTGCCGGCGAAGCCGTACAACGCCACGGCGAGCACCCGGTCGCTCGCGGTCACGTTCTTCAGCACGGCCTTGCCCGCTCGGGTGACCGGGCTGCTGCCCCGCGCCCAGAAGCCGATCGCGAGAAAGCCGACGGCACCGATGAAGAATCCCGGCAGCAGGAAACCGAGCACGGTCATCAGCCCGGCGGCCCCGAAGAAGACCCACCACGCCTCGGCGCGCCTGCGGGCCTTGCGCATGAGGTTGTCGCTGAGCAGTTGCCGGTGCAGCGCCTGCATTTCGTTGCTGTATGCGGCGGTCTTCACGACCTTGTTGAACGACACCGGCGTCTGCACGCTCTTATGCATGCGCGCCTCGACAGGCGTGTTCCTGTGGTGGCCGTACTGGTGCACGGCGGACACCCGGCCGTCGCGTGACACCCGGACCAGTCCGGCGTCGAGCAGCCTCGCCAGTGCCGTCTCGGCGGCCCTGCCCGGTCCTGCGCTCAGGTAGCCGATCTGCTCGGGGGACAGCTGGGTCCCTTGTGTTGTCGTCGGTGTGACCATGGATTCCCCCTCAACTGCTCGAACTGCTGCAGCTGCTGCTGCTGGAACTGCTGCAACTCGAACTACTGCTGCTGCAACTGCTACTGCTGCTCGAACAACTGCTTGAACTGCTGATGCTGGAACAGCTCGACGACGAGCCACCGCAGTTGTGATGACTCCAGTCGTACGAGGTGCTGCAACTGCTTCCACACCCGCCACCGTGCGAAGTGGACCGTGTCGTGTGGCGCTTGCCCTGACGCAGGCCGAACAACGCCACCTGGTCCGCACCACTGCGCGGATTCCTGTACGCGAACTGCAGCACTGTCTTGCCGTGCTTGGTCAGCCGGCCTCTGCTGCGCGTGAGCACGATGAGGACCACCAGTGCGACCGTCAGCACGAACAGCCTCGCGTCGAACACGAACGCGGCCGGCACGGTGGCGACGGCCAGCAGGAACATCAGGAACCGCAACCCGTTCCGGCCGTTGCCGTTCGCTCGGCGCACCATCGAGCGAGCGATGAGACTTTGGTGCAGTGCGGCCATCTCGTTGCTGCGCATCGCCACCTGCACGACCTGATTGATCGGGCGGGCGGCGCCGTGCAGTCCGGCGAGGACATACGCCTCGACCGCTGTCATCGCGCCGTAGGTGTTCTGGTGGACGGCGGTCACGAGTCCCTCGCGGGAGACGCGCACGAGACCGCCGTCCATCAGCCGGGCGAGCACGGCTTCCGCCGCCCTGCCCGGTCCCCCTGCCAGGAACCCGATCTCCTCCGCTGACCAGACCGTCTGATGCGGTGTCGAAGATGTGGACATCAGCACTCCCCTCACTGGTGCCAGTGCTTCTTCGACGTGAGATCTACCCCCGGGTTCCTGTTGTTACCTGAAAAGAACCGATCAACGGGTCAGCCGCCTCCGCCGCCGCACCCACCACCACAGCCGCCGCCCCCGCCGCAGCTGCTTCCGCTCGAACACGAGCTGACGCTGCCGCCGTCCCCGGTGTAGCCGGTGGAGCTGCCGCCGTAGCTCCCGCTGCCGGAGGAGGCGAGCAGTGAGCTGCGCACCGCCAGATCCGGGTAGACGGCCAGGCCGCCGAAGAGAACCAGCCCCGCCGCGCCCGCGTACAGGGCCTCGTCGGACGTCGCCGCACTGCGGGTGTTCGTGGTGCGGGCGGCGTCCAGCACGCTGTTGCCCTTGCTCGTGCGCACGTGCTTGCCACGTCGCGTGAGGACGAAGATCAGCGCCCCGGTGATGACGAGCTGCAACGTCAGCCAGCCGATGTTCGCGCCGATCGCGATGCCGTTGACCCAGCGGACGACACCGATCGCGAGCAGCACCCACAACAGGACGGATCCCTTGCGCAGCGCGCTTTTCGCGACGTCAGGGTTGACCACCAGCCCCATGTCCTCGAGCCGCCGGCCGATCGCCGTGACGGCACCGTCCCCGGTGAGGGCCGGGATCATCAGGTTGACCGTGCGGTTGGTGTAGCGCTGGGCGTCGGTGATGACGGCGCGGTCCACCGAGTTGAGTGACTGCGTGGTGGACGTGGCCTGAACGGTGCCACGCCGTGAAGTGCGAAGCTCACCCGCTGTGAGCAGCCGTGCGATGGCCGTTTCGACCACGCGCCGTGGACCTCCCGCAAGATATGCGAGCTCGTCCATGTCCAGGGAGCGCACGGGCTGGTTGCTGTGACCCGCCCGTACGCGTACCCGAACGACGATCGCGACCAGCACGGCGAGTGCCAGTCCGATCCAGTACAGCTGAAGGAACTCAGGTCCGGACAATCCCCAAGGCCTCTGCATGCGACCCACCCCCTGACTGCCCCGAAGTTGCTTCGGTAGCGTCCATGGTGTGGTCCGGGCCACATGCTCACAAGGCTTGTTGACTAAGCCTTAGGGTTGTCCGGTTTCTGTCACTGATTCGTGGCTGTGGCTCACTGTTCGTGGCTAGCTCGACGAGCCGCCGTCGACTCCGCCGGAGCCTTCACCGTCGGTACCGAAGAAGTTCATGGTGCCTCCCAGGTCGGTCCTGGCCGCTGCGGCCGGACTGAGCTCAGTCTCCTATTCGGACGGAACGAGTTTCAAGGAGACGGAGTTGATGCAGTAGCGCTGGTCCGTCGGAGTGGGGTACCCCTCACCTTCGAAAACATGCCCCAGGTGGCTGTGGCATGTGGCGCAGAGCACCTCCACGCGCTTCATCCCGAGCGCCCGGTCCTCCCGCAGGATCACCGAATCTCCGGCCAGTGGCGAGAAGAAAGACGGCCAGCCGCAGTGCGAGTCGAACTTGGTGTCGCTGCGGAACAGTTCGGCTCCGCACGCACGACACTCGTAGAGGCCCTCGGTCTTGGTCTCGGTGTACTCGCCCGTCCACGGACGCTCGGTGCCTGCCTGGCGCAGCACCGCGAACTCGGCGGGGTTCAGCTGGGCGCGCCATTCCTCTTCCGAACGCACGACTTTGGGGGTGGCGCCGACAACAGGTTCCATGTCCCTTTATAACGCGAGCACCGCCGCAGGGCTTCCCGGCGGCGGTGTGGCGGACGGCGCCGTAAGGGCCCGTTAAGGAGTCGTTCTCGTTTGGATCAGAAGGTGTTGGCCTGAAACGGGGTTCAGAAGATGATGGCGAGGATGTCGCCGAGCGCGAACCAGATCGTCAGGAGCACGCCGAGCAGGATGAGCCCGACGACGATGACGGCCACCATCCGCTGGTGCCCGCTCGTGCGGTTCGCCGAGTCGGCGAAGTCCTGCACACCTTCCAGGTACCCCTCGACGGTGTAGCCGGGGCGCTGCCGCTTCATCTTGTCGAGATGCTCGGCGAACGCCTTCGTCTCGGGGTCGTGTGGGTCGAGGCCGATCAGTTCCTCCTGGAACTTCTCACCCTCGTCCTTCGAATCGCCCATAACCACCAGCCTAGTGGTGCGGCACAGAACCTTGGCGAGTGCATTCACGCTCAGCAGGGCACCTCGCGGTACCGCCCCCGCACCCCCATACGTCCAGTATGAGGATGCGAGGGCGGCACCACGATGCACCCGTCTGACCGCGAATTCACCCGGCAACGTTCTGCGCCGCACCACTAGTGCCCGGGATCAACCGGCCAGGGCTAGTGCGGGCTTGACGGCGCCGACCGCGCGTCCGTGACCGAGAACCGGCACCGTGGCGAGGTCCTCGACCAGGCTGACGTCCACCCCGAGGCGCTTGAGCACCGCGACGACGACGACCGCGCGAGCCCGCGAAGAGCCGTCGGCGATCTTCAGCGCGACGCCCTCGCCGCTGGGCAGGCCGACCGCGTAGACGCCTTCCGCGCCGTCCTTGGCGATGACGCCGGGCAGGGCGTCCATCAACACGGTGACGTCACGCCCGGTACCGCCGACCCACTCCGCGTGCTTGTTCATCGCGGCGGCCACGCGGTGCTCGAGGGTGCCTTCGGGAGCGGCGGCCAGCCGGCCGAACGCCCGAGCGAGCCCGGTGAGGCTGATCGCGAAGATCGGGGCACCGCAGCCGTCGACGCCGACCTGGGCGACGGGCTCGCCGGCCACGTCCTCGATCGTCCGGCGCGTGGCGACCTGCAGCGGGTGCGTCGGGTCCAGGTAGTCGCCGGTGGACCAGCCGTTGGCGACGCAGGTGGCGAGCATGGCGGCGTGCTTGCCGGAGCAGTTCATGTACTTCGGGGCGGGGCCGAGCCCGCGGGCCAGGTGCTGCGCGCGGGCCTGCTCGCCGATCGGGAGGTCCGGGGTGCACTGCAGCGCGTCCTCGGTCAGACCGGCGGAGGCCAGGATCCGCAGCGCGCCGGCGACGTGGAAGTCCTCGCCCGAGTGCGAGGCGCAGGCCAGGGCGAGCAGCTCGCCGTCGAGGTCGAGGCCGCTGCGCAGCATCGCGAGGGCCTGGAGCGGCTTGTTCGACGAGCGCGGGAACGCGACGTCGCCGGGGCGGCCGATGGACAGGGTGGGGGTGCCCGACGCGTCGGTGGCGACGACGGTGCCGTGGTGCACCGACTCCAGGAAGTCGCCCCGCCAGACCTCTGCCACAACCTCGTGTCCCATGTCGTCCCTCCCGCGCCTGAAGTGCCCGTCAGCTGGCCAAACTGCCAACTGTCGACAGTTGACAACGTGGCTAGTGTAACCAGGAGACGGCCGGTGCCGTCCAGATCAGGAGACGAAAGTGACACCTCCGACCCCGCTGCATCTGAGTCTGGCCGGACAGGCCGTCGACGTCTTGCGCGAGCAGGTGCTCACTGGGGAAATCCCTCCAGGCTCCCGGGTCAACGAGGTCGAGGTGGCGCAGAAGCTCGGCATCAGCCGCGGTCCGTTGCGCGAGGCGATCCGGCACCTGGCCTCCGAGGGGCTGCTGACGCTGGTCCCGCACCGCGGCGCGTTCGTGCCCGATGCCAACCCGGACGAGGTCAAGGCGCTGTTCGAGCTGCGCACCGCCCTCGAATGCGCCGCCGCGGAGCTGGCGGCGTCCCGCCGGACCGACGTCGACCTGGTGCGGTTGCACGAGGTGTGCGCGGAGAGCCGGCGCAACTACAAGGCGGGGCAGCCGTTCCCCTACCGACTGGACCTCGCGTTCCACCAAACATTGCTCGACGCCGCACGCAGCGCACGGATCGCCGAGCAGGTACGGCTTGTGCAGCAGCGAGTTGTTCTTCTCCGCAGTGCGCTCGAGGACGACCCGCCGCACCAGCACGCGTCGATGGACGACCACGACGAACTCGTCAAGGCGATCGAGGACGGCGACGCGGCCAGGGCCTCGATCGTGATGCGGCGACACCTCTCTCGGGTGTGTGCGCAGATGTTGACGAGTTTGAAGCACTAACTTCAGTTATATGGATTTCGGCGGTGGTCTGACGTTCGGGGCGAGGCTCCTGCACCACCGCAAGCACGTCGGGCTCAGCCAGGAGGAGCTCAGCGAGCGGTCCGGGGTCAGCGTCCGCGCCATCAGCGACATGGAACGCGGCCGGGCCCGTTCGCCCCAGCGCCGTACCACCGAGGCCCTGGCCGACGCGCTCGGCCTCGACGACCGCGGCCGCGAGGAGTTGCGCCGGCTCGCCCGCACCGGCCGGGTCGCGCCGCGGAACCCGGTCTGGTCGCTGCCGCTGTACGTCGCGGACCTCGTCGGCAGGGACGCGGAACTCGACACGATCGCCACCACGCACGACCGGCTCGTGGTCGTCCACGGTGCGGCGGGCACGGGCAAGACGAGCCTCGCCGTGAAGGCCGCCCATCTGCTGGAGGGCCGTTTCCCGGACGGACAGCTGCTCATCGAACTCGACGGCGACGCTCCGCTCGAACGGTTGTTGAAGGACCTCGGCGTCCCCACCGCGCACATGCCGGAGGACGCGAACGGCCAGAGAAGGCTGTACTTGTCGTTGCTCACGGGGAAGCGCCTTCTGCTCGTGCTCGACGGTGCGAGCGCGGAGGAGGAGGTGCGCACGCTCGCGGCAGACGAACCGGGCTGCCTGACGATCGTGACGTCCCGGCGCAGGCTCGCCGCCCCCACCCGGATCAGGCTCGGCGGGCTCACCGAAGAGGCGGCCGTCGAGTTGCTCGCGTCGATCGTCGGGCAGCACCGCGTCGACGCCGATCTGCCCACCGCGCACGAGCTCGTCCGGCTGTGCGGGATGTCGCCGCTCGCGTTGCGGATCGCCGGCAACCGACTCGCCAGCAGGCCGCGCTGGCCGCTGCGGCACCTGGTGGAGCAGATCGAGGAACGCCGCCTGGCCGCGCTCACCGCGGGCGATCTCGACGTGCGCGGCGCGTTCGAGGTGTCGCTGGCGCACCTGCCGGAGACCGCGCGGCTGGTGTTCCGCCGGCTCGGGCTGCTCACCGGCACCCGCGTCACCGCTGAGCTCGCCGCCGAACTCGCGGGCATCGGTGTCGCCGAGGCGCAGCGGGCGCTGGAGGATCTCGCCGACGTCAGCCTGCTCGACGCCGACGACCACGGTTACTCGATCCACGGCCTGGTCAGGACGTTCGCCAACAGTCTCGTGTGAGCGCGTTCCACCATCATCTGCGAGGGTGATCAGGTGCGCGCGACCACCTTCAGCGAGTTCCTGCGCTTCTACCGGCGCCGGGCGGCACTCACCCAGGAGGATCTCGCCGCGCACACCGGTCTGGGCGTGCGCACGCTGAGCGACCTCGAACGCGGCCGGGTGCACACACCTCAAGTGCATACAGTCGACCTGCTGGTGACGGGGCTCGGCCTGGACGGTGCCGAGGCCGACGAGTTCGTCGCGCTCGCCAGGTCGTCGGAGGCGGCGCAACCCCGTCCCGAACGCACCGACTGCGCGCCACCGCCTGCCGAGACCCTGGTCGGCCGAGAGCCGGAACAGCAGGAACTCGCCGAGTGCATCAGCCGTGCGACGGCGTCGTCGGTGCTGGACGTCGTCGTCGTGCACGGACCTCCGGGCGTGGGCAAGACCTCTCTCGCGGTGGACGCGGCGCACCGGTTCGCGGGGCAGTTCACCGACGGCAGCCTCCACCTCGACCTGCGCGGCATGGACGCCACCCCGCTGTCCGCGGAACGGGCGATCGCGCGGCTGCTGCGGGCGTTCGGCGTCCCGGACGCCCGGATGCCGTCCGATCCGCGTGACCGCGTCCGCCTCTACCGGTCGATGCTGCGCGAACGGACCGTGCTGCTGGTGCTCGACAACGCCGCGAACGAGGCCCAAGTGCGGCCGCTGCTCGCCGCGAGCCCCGGTTCGCTCGTCCTGGTGACCAGCCGCAACGTGCTGGCGGGCCTGGACTCCCGGCACCGCCTCGACCTCGGCCCGTTGCGGCACGACGGCGCCGTCGCACTGCTCGCCGCGACCGCCGGTGCCGACCGGATCCAGGCGGATCTGCGGTCGGCCGACCTGGTCGCGGGGCTGTGCGGCGGCGTCCCGCTGGCGCTCGCCATCGCGGGCCACCGGTTGGCCGGTCGCACCGCGTGGTCGTTGCGCCACCTCGCCTGCCAGCTCTCCGACGAACGCGAACGCCTCGACGTGCTCGCGACCGGAGACGTCCAGGTCCGCACGGCGTTCGAGCTGTCCTACCGCCTGCTCGCCCCCGGAACCGCGGCGATCTTCCGCAGGCTCGCGCTCATCCACGGCCCGGACACGTCCGTCGCGCTCGCCGCCGTCGCCGCGGACGTTCCGGCCGACGAGGCGGAGACGTTGCTGGAGGAACTCGTCGACGCGAGCCTCCTCCGTCCGGACGTCCCCGGCCGGTACTCGTTTCACGACCTGATTCGTGACTACGCGCGCGAACGCATGCACAGCGAGGAGCCCGACCTCGACACACACCGCTTGCGCACGCGCGATTGGCTGCTGACCACCGCCATGCGGTGCGCGTCGGCGTTCTTCCCGGACGACAACGGCGCGTCCGACCTGATGAGCGCGGACCGCTGGCTGTCCGCAGAGCTCGCGAACTGGCGTGGCGCGTTCCGCGAGGCTGTTGACGACGGTGCCCACGAGCAGGTGCTGGGGCTGGCGCGGTCGATGCACTGGTACTCCGATCACCGCGGAACGGGCGACCTGTGGCAGGAGGTCTACACCGGCGGTGTGACCGCGGCGCGCGAACTCGGCGAGCGGGAGCAGCAGGCCCAGCAGCTCAACTTCGTGTGCTGGGTCTACATGGCCCGCCACACGAACATCCCGCTGGCCATGAGGTGGCACGAGGAGGCCTTGCGGGCCGCGCAGGAGTGCGGCTCGCTGGCCGAGACGGCGTGGGCGCACTACTACTGCGCGGGAATCGTGACCCGCACCGGCGACCACGGGGAGGGCGTGGCCCATGCCAGGCGCGCCGCCGAGCTGTTCCGGGAGGCCGGCCGGCCGATGAACGTGGTGCTCGCGTTGTCGTACAGCGGAGTTCTGCTGCAACGGCTGGGTCGCTACGCCGATGCCGTCGAGACACACCGGCGGTGTGTCGCGGAGGAACGCACGCTGCGTGGTGCCGAACGCGGCGTTGCGTTGGAGAACGCCGCACAGCTGGTTCTTCGGCTGGCAGACGCTCTCGTGGCGGCGGGAGACCACGACGCCGCGCTCGACGCGGTGGCGGAGGCGGAGGCGCTGACCGGGCGGGGATCGGCGAACCTGCGGTCGATGGCCCGGCTCACCCGTGGCCGGACGCTGCTCTCGGCGGGCCGGTTCGCCGAGGCGCGCGACCAGCTGACCATGGCGGTGGAGTCGCTTGCCGACCCGGAGGTCAAGGTGGCGGTGCTGATGGAGCTCGCCGGGCTCTGCGACCGCGTGGACGACCGCGACGCGGCGATCCGGCATCGCGTGCGCGCATTGGCCGAGAGCGAACGCTACGAATCACCCGGCATGACCAAACTGCAGCACGAGGTTGCCGACGCACTTGGAATCAACGTGTCAGCGTAGGACCGTGCTGAGAAACGCGTCGGCGTCGAAAACTTCGGTACCGGGCGGCACGAGCCGATAGGTGGCGTCGAGGAACTTCCGCAGCGTGCCTCTCGTCAGCCGGAACACCGTCACGTGCTGGTCGGAGACCAGTTCCAGCACCAGTGCACGGCCGTGCGGGCTCAACCGCACGTCGCCCTCGCCGGACGCCTTGGTCATGCCCTCGGCGAGCAGATCCCGGCCCATGACCCAGGTGGCCACCGCGCCGCCCGAGTGGAACTTCATCGTCACCGCGAACGGGTCGTCCGCCTGGTAGATCAGTTCGGTCTCCACCGGCGCGGTCGTGCCGCTCGGCCGGACGAAGTCGAAGACGGTGCGTGACGCGACCCGCATCGGAACTCCCTGAAGTGTTCGTCTGTGTACTTCAGTTCTCACGCAACGGGTGCCGAATTGGTTCAAGGTTTCGGTGTTGCCATTACCAATTGATCGGTCGAACAGTTCTGGTTCAGGTGTGCGAACGGGCAGACCTGCGGAACTTCTGCCGGTGCTTCTGCATGGTCCTTCCCGGTCGCCCGCGATTTGCTGGATGGCATGGTTGCCCCACTTCGCCCCGGCCTCGTCGACACCGTCGTGCGCCAGGCGGGCGGCCTTCTCGTGGGCCGTGAGCGGGAGATCGCGGTCTTGACAGACGCGCTTGGCGGTGCGCGGTCGTGCGTGGTCTACGGCGCGACTGGGATGGGCAAGAGCGCGCTGCTGGCCGTCGCGTCGTCGATCGCGGTGCGGAGCGGGTTGCGGCCGGTGCGCGGGCTGCGGGCGTTGGCGGAGGTCGACCGGCACACGGTGCTCGTGGTGGACGACGTCGAGCAGCTCTGTGCGGAGGAGACCGAGCGGTTGTCGCGATTCCCCGGCGTCGTGGTGCTCGGCGGTGACGTCGATCCGGACGCCTTGGACCTTGCGGTGGACGCCGTGCGGGTGCCGTTGCGGCCTGTCGACGCGGAGTCGGTGGCCGAGCTGATCCGGCGCCGGTTCGACGTCGAGTCGCCGGAGCTGACCGCGTTGTGCCTGCACTTCAGCGGCGGCGCCCCCGGTGTGGTCAGCGATGTGCTGGACCTCGTGCCGGACCTTTCGTCGTGCGACACGCTTGCCGGGTTGCGGTTGCCACGGCTGCTGCGTGCCGTGCGGCGGCACTGGCAGGTGCTGGACGCCGACGCGGCGATGGTCGCCCGCGCGCTCGCCGTGCTGGGAGACGCACCTCTGGACCTGCTGTGCGAGGTCGTCGGAACGGGCTCGTACCAGACGCTCGCCGCGTTCGAACGGCTCGTCGACGCACGGCTGGCCGTCGCCGATCCCATGCGGATCCAGTCGCCGGCACTGGGTCACGCGATCCGGCACGAGATGGAGCCCGAGGCACGGGAGCACTTGCACCGCAAGGCTTCAGACGTCATGCATCGGCGGTGCGACCCACCCGCCGCTGTTGCTGACCACATCGTGGCGTGCGCGGAACCCGTTGGTGCGCAATGGGTCGCTCCGCTGTTGCACAGCGCGGCGCGGTTGCACCGGGCCGCTGGACGTCCGGCCCGTGCGGAGAAGTGCCTGCGAGCGGCTCTGCGGGAACCGATGGACGGGCCGACGGCGGCGCAGGTGGCGATCGGGATGGCGGATCTCCACGTGCGGTGCGGGATCGCGCCACGGGCCGATGAGCTTGCCCGGCAACGACTTTCTGTCGACGGTGATGCGTTGGACTGGCTCGATGTGGTGGCGCTGGACTGGCAGTGCGACGAGGACGTCCTGGACGCTCTGGGAAGTTCTCCTGACGTTCCCGCGGATCCTGAGCAGGCGCTCCGCGATCTCCCGGAGAGCGGGCCGCGATTGTTGCCGGCGCTCGTGCTCGCCGGACTCGGGCTGGTGCTCGCCGAATCCGTCGCGGTGCTGGACTTCGCGCCACGGTTGCGAATCCGGCTCGTCGGCGCGGAGAACGACTGGCTGGTGGCGCTGGAGATGTGGGCGCACCGGGCGAACGGTGACCACGCGGCGGTGTTCCGGCTCATGCGTGATCTCGCCCGGTCGTCACCGGCGCGAGGTTGCGTGGCGTTGGGGGCCGCGGCGTTCGTAGCGTCCTGTGTGGACAGCGGTCGTGCGGGCGAGGCGCGGGAGATGTTGGTACGCCTTGGTTACACGGGCACGTTGCCGCCCGCGTGGGTGTGCACGTTGTTGCTGCATCACCGAGCGCGCATGCACCTCGCCCTAGGTGCGCCGCGGGCCGCGCTGGCCGACGCCGAACGAGCCGGGGTGCCCGAACTGCTCGACGAGGCCAGGGCCGCGCTGGAGGAGCCGTATCGGCCGGTGCGCGGGGCGGCGTGGGGAAAGCTGACGCCACATGAGGCGCGCATCGTGCGGTTGGCGCTGGAGGGGGAGACGAACCGGGTGATCGCGACGCGGTTCAACGTCACCCAGCGCGCTGTCGAGCTGCATCTGACTCGCGTGTACCGCAAGGTCGGCATCAACAGGCGCGTGCAGCTGTCTTCGGTTTTCGGTCCCAGTTGAGACCCGCCATTTGAGATTCGTTGTCACCCATACGGATGTGAACCTCGTGCGGCCGTCCCGACGTTCTTTGCCAACAACAGCAACGAAACGACGGGAGCTCACGATGTCCGGCCGCAGTGACGACCAGCCCCAGCGCACCCCGATCGTGCCGGCGATGCCCGAGCACGACGTCCACGACGTGCTGCAGGGCGCCATCACGTGGGACCAGTACTACGGCTCCGAAGCTGCTTGACTCACAGCAGGCCGGACCGGATCGCCCACGCCACCGCGTGCACCCGGTTGCGCAGCCCGAACCGTTCCAGCAGCTGGTGCAGCGCGTACTTCACGGTCCGCTCCGAGCAGAACAGCCGCGCGGCGACCTCCGCGATCGTCGCACCGTCGGCCAGCAGCTTCAGCAGCTGCAGATCGCGGTCGGTCAGCACCGACGCCCGGTCCTGCACCGGTTGCCCGCCGACGAGCAGTCTGATCAGGCGTTCGGCATTGACGTCCGCGCGCCGCACCGGGGTCGCGAGTCCGGCCTGGGCTGCGATCGACGGTGTGAGGTCGTGCACCCGTGCCGCGATCACCACGATCCTGCCCGAACCGGTGGCGCGCAGCCGTGCGGCTTGTTGTGTGCAGAGTTCGTTGACGACGGCGAGTAGCACATGTGCGTCGGTACGGTCTTGCACGACCTGCACTCGTGGGGAGTTCTTCAGCAGGTGTGCCACGCCGGCGGCGCTGATCAGGTCACGGGACTCGACCGCGACCCGCACCGGTTCGATCCCGATGTCCACGGTCGCCAGGGCTGTGCTCATGATTGCGATCGTGCAGGCTTTCCGCGGCTGTCCACTTCGGAAAACCGAACCGATCCGATGAGCACCTGTCTGTCGCCGGCGAACGTGCGGAACTCGCCAGTCGGCCAGTGCTCGATCCGGAGCTCGTCACCGGGGAACGCGGGTGCGGTGAACCGGGCGTGCAGCTCGGTGAAGTCCTTGCCGCGCACGGTGATTCCGAGCGTGCACAGGCCGTGCAGGATCGGCCGGTCGAATCCGGCTCTGGCGGCGAATTCCGGGTCGTAATGCATCGGGTTGACGTCACCGGTCTCGCGATAGCGCAGCGCTTGGTCGGCGGACGTCTGGAAGTAGCTCACGGCTGGTTCGTCCGCCGGCACCTCGAACATGCGGGTCTCGCCGCGTTCGCCGCCGAAACCGCCTTCGCCCTTGATGAAGCACGACGACCGCGTTCTCGCGTACTCCGACTCCCAGGTGCTGACGACGAGAGCGCCCGAGCGTTTGTCGTAGATGTCGGTCACGGTCTTGGTGACGACCGCCGAGCCGTGTGACGGAAGCCTGCGGTGCAGCCACAACGACTGTTCGGCGTGCAGCACCTGCGTCATGTCGGCGCCGGTCAGCCCCAGCTGCGGGCCGCCCTGCTGCAACAGCGGGATGGCGAACGCGGGGGAGTAGGCCCCGACGGCCGACCCGAACACCCCGGCGTCGCCGGCCGACCAGGTGCGGACCTGTCGTTCGACGACGCCGAGGATGTCGTGTCGCAGCATTTCCCCAAGATAAGGGCTAACCGAGCGTGCCGCGGACGTTCGCGTGCCCCTTGAGCAGGTTGCGGGCGATCGTGCGGCGCTGGATCTCGTCGGTGCCCTCGTAGATCCGCAGCAGCCGCAGCTCGCGGTACCAGCGCTCGATCGGCAGCTCACGGGTGTAGCCCATGCCGCCGTGGATCTGCAGCACGCGGTCCACGATCTCGTTGGCCTTGATGCCGCCGTAGAGCTTCGCGATCGACTGTGCCTGCCGCGAGTCCTTCTTCTGGTCGACGAGCCACGCGGCGTGCAGCACGAGCCAGCGCAGCGCCTCGATCTCGACCGCGGAGTCGGCGATCATCCACTGGATGGCCTGGTACTCGGCGATGGGCTGGCCGAACGTGACGCGGTTCTTGGCCTGCTCGATCGCCATCTCGACCAGCCGCTCGACGCTGCCGAGCGCGCGGGCGGGCAGCAGGTACCGGCCCTGGCCGATCCACTGCATCGCCAGGTTGAAGCCCTTGCCGAGCTCGCCGAGGATGTTCTCCTCCGGCACCCGCACGTTGTCGAACACGAGCGCCGCCGGGCCCCACTGGCCCATGGTCGGGATGGGCTCGGACTTCCAGCCCATGTCGCGGTCGACCAGGAAGCAGGTGACGCCGCCGTCGGCGCCCTTCTCCTTGTCGGTGATCGCGAACACCATCACGAAGTCGGCCTCGTTGCCCTGCGTGATGAACGTCTTCTCGCCGTTGATCACCCACTCGTTCCCGTCCTTGACGGCGGTCGTGCGGATGGCCTTGGCGTCACTGCCGGCGCCGGGTTCGGTGATCGCGAAGCACGACACGCGTTCGCCGGAGATGGTCGGCAGCAGGTAGCGCTGCTTCTGCTCCTCGTTGCCGTGGAACAGGATGTTGTCCGCGTACCCGCCGAACCGGAACGGGACGAAGCTGCGCCCGAGCTCGGCCTCGATGAGCGCGGTCATCATCCCGCCGAGCCCCATGCCGCCGTACTCCTGCGGCGTCAGCACACCGAAGAACCCGGCCTGCTTCGCCTTGTCCTGCAGGGCTTTCAGCTCGTCCTTCGGCAGGCCCGGCTGGCCGGCGCGCTCGCGGCGGAGCACCTCGGGCTCGAGCGGGATGATCTCCTTGCGCACGAAGGTCCGCACCCAGTCGCGGATCTCCTTCTGTTCTTCGTCGAGCGTGAAGTCCATTTTCTGCCCCTTAGACGAACGCGTTGATGCCCGTCAGCGCACGGCCGATGAGCAGTTTCTGGATCTGACTGGTGCCCTCGTAGAGGGTGGTGACTCGGGCGTCCCGCAGGAACTTGCCCACGGGGTACTCGTCTATGTAGCCGTAGCCGCCGAAGACCTGGATGGCGCTGTTGGCGACCTTGACCGCGGCCTCGCTGGCGTAGAGCTTGGCCATGCTCGCTTCGGTGCTGAACGGCTGCCCGCGGTCAGCGAGGTCGGCGACGCGCCAGGTGAGGAGCCGGGCGGCGTCGGTCTCCACGGCCATGTCGGCGAGGAGTTCCTGGACGAGCTGGAAGCCCGCGATGGGCTTGCCGAACTGCTCCCGTTCCTTCGCGTACTGGAGTGCGGCCTCGAACGCGCCTCGTGCGGCACCGACGCAGCCCGCCGCGACGGACATGCGGCCCTTGTCGAGCGCGCCCATCGCGAGCTTGAAGCCTTCGCCTTCGTTGCTGAGCAGGGCGTCCGCGGGCACCTCGACGTCGTCGAGGGTGATCTCGGCGGTGGCCTGGCCGCGCATGCCGAGCTTGCCCTTGATCTCGGTGGCGGCGAAGCCCGCGGTGCAGGTGGGGACCAGGAAGGCGCTGATGCCCTTAGGCCCCGGTCCTCCGGTCCGGGCGAACACCAGCGCGACGTCCGCCCACGTGCCGTTGGTGATGAAGACCTTGCGGCCGTTGATGCGGTAGCCGTTGTCCGTTCTGGTGGCTTTGGTGACGAGGCTGCCGGCATCTGACCCGGTGCCGGGTTCGGTGAGCGCGAAACAGCCGACTTGGGTGCCCGCGGTGAGGCCCGGCAGCCAGCGTTGTTTCTGCTCCTCGGTGCCGTGCTTCGCGATCGACTTCGCGACCAGCCCCAGCGACACCGAGATGATGCCCCGCACCGCTGAATCGCCGCGCGCGACCTCTTCGAGCACCAGGCAGTAGGCGAGGTTGTCGCCGCCGGAGCCGCCGTAGCGCTCGTCGATGCCGAGCCCGAGGAACCCGACCTCGCCGAGCGCCGGGACCAGCTCTTTGTCGATCGCTTCCTCACGGTCCCAGCGCGTGGCGTGGGGGACGATCCGCTCCTCCGTGAAGCGGTGCGCCAGCTCCTTGAGCTGCCGGTGTTCGTCCGAAAGCGTCAAGTCCAACCCAGAACTCCCGACTGGTGCGGCCTCCCGATTAACCGAACAGTGTTAGGTTAACTCACATGCCCCGGCCGAGCACCCCTCTGCTGAGCCCCGACCGCATCAGGTCGGTGGCTCTGGAGATCATCGACCGCGACGGCCTCGACGGCCTGTCCATGCGCAAGCTCGCCGCCTCGCTGGGCGTGCAGGCGGCGTCGCTGTACGGGCACGTCCGCACCAAGGACCAGCTGCTCAACGACGTCGCATCCTCCATCCTGTCTACAGTCGACGTCTCCGGATTCACCGTCGACTGGCGGGAGGGCTTGATCCGGTGCGCGCGCTCGTACCGCGCGGCGCTCTCGTCGCACCCGAACATCGTCCCGTTCCTGGCGTACGGCCCGGCTGGTCGTGACGAGTCGCTGAAACGGCTGGACATCCTGCACGGCGCGTTGGTCGACGCCGGCTGGTCGCGCAGGGAAGCCACGATGATCGCCGCGGGCCTCATGTACATCGTGTTCGGTTCGGCGCTGAGCTCGTTCTCGAGCGGCTTCTCCGCCGACCCCGCCGACTACTCCGGCCGCTACCCGCACCTGGACCGGGCCCACCTGCTGCCGGGCGTCGCGCGCGAACTCGACCGCGACAGCTTCGAGCTGGCGCTCGCGGCGTTCGTGCGCGGCCTCTAGTGTCTTGGCGTGGCTGCTGCGAAGGCGAAGGCGATCGAGCTAGAGGTCGGTGACCAGCTGGTGCGGGTGTCCAACCCGGACAAGCCGTACTTCCCCGCGCGGGGCATCACCAAGGGGCAGGTGGTCGAGTACTACCGCACCGTGGCCCCCGCGCTCCTGGAGGTGCTGCGCGACCGCCCGGTGGTCCTGAAGCGCTACGTCGACGGCGTCGAGGGCGAGGCGTTCTACCAGAAGCGCGTGCCCAAGGGTGCCCCCTCGTACGTCGAGACCGTGCAGGTCAAGTTCCCGTCCGGCCGGCCCGCCGACGAGATCTGCCCGACCTCGGAAGCCGTCATCGTCTGGGCCGCGAACCTCGGCACGTTCGACTTCCACCCGTGGCCGGTGCGGCGTACCGACGTCGACCACCCCGACGAACTGCGCATCGACCTGGACCCGCAGCCGGGCACCGACTTCTCGGACGCGGCCCGCGTCGCTCTCGTGCTGCGCGAGGTGCTGGCCGACGCCGGTCTGACGGGCTACCCGAAGACTTCCGGCGGCCGCGGCATCCACGTCGCGGTCCGGATCCGGCCTTCGTGGGACTTCATCGACGTGCGCCACGCCGTGATCGCCCTGGCCCGCGAGGTGGAAAAGCGGGCCCCTTCCCTGGCGACTTCGGCGTGGTGGAAGGAAGAACGCGGCGAGCGCGTCTTCATCGACTTCAACCAGGCCGCCCGCGACCGCACGATCGCCTCGGCCTGGTCGGTCCGCGGCACCCCGCGCGCCACCGTCTCCACGCCGGTCACCTGGGACGAACTGTCCACTGTGGATCCGGACGACTTCGACGTGCTGACCGTGCCGAAGTACCTGGAGGAGCGCCGAAATCTGCACGCCGGCCTGGACTTCGAGGCGTTCGGCATCGAGAAGCTGCTGGAGTGGTACGCCGCCGACCCGCGCGGCGAGATGCCGTACCCGCCGGACTACCCGAAGATGCCGGGCGAGCCGATGCGCGTGCAGCCGTCGCGCGCCCGCAAGCAGGAGTAACGGCCGACCGTTTGGCACCGATTCACCAGAGGTGACGGGGATCTCGACGGTGGTGGCCGCGATGGCGCAGACCGCCGTCGCCTGGGTGCACGAGTCGCCCACGCCGATCGCGGAGCCACAACTGCACCGCGTCGAGGGCTACCTGCGCGGACCCGACTGCGCGAGTTTGTTCGAACTGCTGTGCCAGCTGGAGAACACCGAGTCGGGCGAGTTCCACCACGCTCAGGAACGCGCGGAACTCGCTCAGGCATTCCAGCTCGAACTGGTTCGCGCGGTGGGGAACGACAGTGAGGAAGCACGGGCCTTCGCGTCCTCGCTGTGGGACTTGATCGAGCTCAACGCGCCGGCCCGCACCCATGCCGTCGATCCGCAGGACAAGATCGTGATCGCGGTGACCGGGCCGGAACGTCCCATCGCAGAGCGGCTCGCGCTGGCCGTCGATCTGGGCAGGCGCACCGAGTCGGCCAGGACCGGCGAGGTTGTCCGCGCGGCGATGGGCCAGGCGTATGAACGCATGGTGATGCCGCATTCGAAGGCGGACTTCCGCTTCCCGACCGAGCGGATCTACGTGCCGCGCAACGTGTGCAGGAAGGACGCCAGGGGCGACCTCGGCACGCTGACGAGCGAGGACAGCATGACCGACCGGCGGTTCGTCCTCGTGGGCAATCCCGGTGCGGGCAAGAGCACGTTCATCCGGCGTCTGATCCATCGTGCGGCGGCGGAGGGTGCGCGGGTGCCGTTGCTCGTGCAGCTCAAACGCCACCAGGAGATCGTGGACGACTTCGTCACGATCATCGCGCGTGAGTTGCGGCCGCTGACGCAGCGGGTGGTGCCCCGGCAGCACATCGCCGACCTCCTCGACACGGGCGCCGGGCTCGTGGTGTTCGACGGGCTGGACGAGGTCGGTGACATCCATTCGAGGCGTGCGTCGGTGGTGGCGATCGAGGCCTTCGCCGCACGTTTTCCGTTGGCGCACATCGTGGTGACGTGCCGGGAGGAGAGCTACCCGGTCGCGATGCTCGACGCCGTCAAGTTCCCCGTGCACTGGCTTCCCGACTTCGACAGCGACCAGGTCGAGTACTACGCCCGCATGTGGTTCTCGTTGGTGCACGGGGTTGTGGACGGAGGTGAGTCGCGTGCGGCGGCGTTTCTGCGCGACAGCGCCCACGTGCTGGACCTGCGGTCGAATCCGTTGATGCTTTCCCTGCTCTGCATGCTGTACCAAAGTGAGGGCTACATCCCGGAGAACACCGCCGACGTCTACCGCGAGTGTTCCGAGCTCATGCTGGTGCGCTGGGACTCCGTGAGCCAGGTGCCGTCGGTCATCAGGTCATCGGTGAAGCTCGCGAAGTTCCTGGTGCAGGAACTGGCGCAACATTTCTTCTTCACCCTTGGCGGGCAGGGCGACGAGGGCGAGACGACACTCCTGCGGCTCGTGGTCGCTCATCTGCGCGAGCGGGAGGAGGAGGGCGCGCGGTCGTACCACCAGCAGGCGCGGGACTTCCTGGACTACTGCGCGGAGCGGGCTTGGGTGCTCACCCAGGTCGACACCTCGCTGGACGGCGAGCGGCGGTTCGGCTTCACCCACCGCACGTTCATGGAGTACTACACCGCTTGCTACGTCCTCCGGACCTGTGAGAGCTCGGAACAGATCGCCGGGTATCTGCTGCCCATGATCACGTCCGGCAAGAGCTCGGTCGTGCCGCAGATCGCGTTGCAGATGTACGACGTCAACCGGGCTGATGGCGGCGACGCGTGCGTTCGCTTGTTCCTGGAGGATGTGCGGCGCCGGCCGGATGTCGGAGCGGAGCTCGCGGTCGTCACGTTCTGCGTGACGTTCCTCGAACACAACAACATTCGCCGGAGCACGGCGGAAGCCTTGCTGGAGCACGCTTTCGGGCTGCTCGGCAGAACCGGTGACCGGTTCCTGTACTCCTCGCTGCGGGCCGTTCGGTTCGTCAAACGCACCGGCACCGCCACCGTGGCTCGAGCGATCCTGGCACGCACCGCGTCCCAGCGTGCCGCTCGGACAGACCTGCGGCAGGGCGCCGGAATGGTCGTACGAGTGCCTGCGGCCGCTTACGAGGCTGACCTGGGGGAAGCGCGGCACAGCCTCATGAAGCCCGGTGCGTTCGTGGCCCGGCACGGGGTGGCGTCGCTGGTGTACGCCCTGTTGCCGGGGGAGCCGGTGGAGTACGTGGCCGGGCCCGTGGTCAAGGCGATCGGTGACGGCAGGGCGCCCAATCCCGCGTTGAAGGTGCTCGCGCCCAGCTGGCGTGCGGTGCTGCCTCTCCCGCGATCGGCGCTGCCGGCGATCATCGCCGAGTTCGACCGGGTTGCGGTGGCACACCTGGTCAAGACGTTCGGGTTCGGGCTGGACGGGTTCGCCGGGCTCATCGCCGTGCTCGGGACCGCTGCCTTCGAAGCGAACGTTCCGTGGCAGTTGCCGGTTCGGTTGCTCGACCACTTCCGGGTGCCCGTTCCAGCGGCGCCGAGTCCGGCCGGACGCCTGGCGTTCGGCGAGCGGATGCGGCTCTACTCTGGTGAGGGCGTGGAGATGGAGCCCGTCCGCGAGTTGCTTCTGTCCTGGAAGTCCGGGCACGTGTCGTTCGTCGCCTACAACGCCTGAAGCAGCTGCAGCCTCATGCCGACTCTGCGGCGAGCGGCTATCTCGTGGACGATGAGCTCGACCGCGGATTTCTTGATGCTGAAGGAATAGTTGTCGTCGACCGGGTTCAACGACACCAGCTCAGGGTGAACTCGGCTTCCCTCGGGAAGTTCCACCAGGTAGCGCAGGTAGGGGACCGGGTAGTTCCAGTAGTACGTGAAAGCGTCGGGCTCGCCCGACATCAGGACCTGGTCCCTGCCAGGCCAGCTCACCGTGTAGCAGAGCCGTAGTTCTTCTCCCATCTGAAGATGTGCGGCGAAGCAATGGATTCCTATCTGGAGCTTGTCGTTCGGGAGCCATCGGGTGGTGCTGTACCACCGGGAATCGCCGCCTCGTACCTCGACCGCTGCCCGGACGTACCTCATCTCCTGCCATTCCAGGTCATCTCGACCGGAGCCCAGCACTATCTGGAAGTATCTGGCCCCTTGCGCAGCGGCCCGCACGCGGATCTGAAGGTTGATCACCGCATCGCCGTTGGAACGAACCACTGTGTGATCGTTCCAATGGGTCACACGCCAGTCGGTTTGTGCGCTTCTGAACGAAACGTCGGAGTGGTGCTCCAGGAACTTCTGGTACACGGCGCAGTTCCCGAGCAGCTGGTCACGGGTTGCCTGAGTGAGCAGATGCCACAGCATGTGACAACGCTGATACAGAGCATGATGCGATCGAAACGGCCGTAGGGGTTAATCCGGTTGTGTTCTGCGGTGGTCGGGTGAGGCTCCTGGCATGGAGGCGATGAGCGCGCCGTCTGGTGGTTCGGGATGTGAGCCAACTGGCTGTATCGGGAACGGATCCAGCGGCCGACCTCGTAGAATGAGACGGATACGAGAGGAGGTCGCGATGTCCCAGGCCTATGTTGTGCGGTACGTCGGCGGTCCCCTCGACGGCCGGGTCGACTCGCTGCCGTCAGCGCCGGAGGACCCGAAGCGGACCGTCACCCACGTGCACCTGCACGGCGGGCCCAAGATCGTGCACGTCTACGACCTGTCGTACGCGGTCGAGTACGGATGTGAGTACCGGCTGCGCGCCGAAGAAGAAGACTGAGCAACCCTCACGTGGACATGCACAGGCAACCGGGTTTACCGTACCTGTCATGAGAGCGCTCTCACACACTGTGGTGCGAGAGGAGTTTCAATGCACGTGCGGATTCGAGGAGCGATCGGCATCGCGGCGGTGGCGATGTCGCTCGTGGCGGCAGGGCTCGTGGTGGGACAGCGGCCGGCGGTGTCGCACGCGGGGCACAGTCACGTCTACAGCGCTGAGCAGGCGCGGGCGATGGTCGAGCAACAGGCGATCCCGGGGTCCGAGTTCCGGGTCACCTGTGCGTCCAGTCATCGCGGGCAGAATGACCCGATCGTGTTTCAGAACCAGTCGGGTGTCTCCCACATGCACGAGTTCTTCGGCAACCGGACGACGAACGCGTTCTCGACGCTGACGTCGTTGCGGGCCGGGACGACGAACTGCGATCCGATCTCGGACAAGTCGGCGTACTGGGTGCCGACGCTGTACAAGAACGGTCAGCCCGTCGCACCGGACAGCGTGACGATCTACTACCAGGGCATTCACGACCGCACGCGGGCGGTCGCGCATCCGCAGGGGTTGCGTTACGTGGTGGGGAATTCCAAGGCCGCGTCGCCCGCGGAGAACCCCGCGGCGCGGTGGTCGTGCACGACGCAGTCGCCGTCGAGCCGCGACTTCCTGGTCTGCCCGGCAGGCACCAAGGTCGAGACCTATCTGGACTTCCCGACCTGTTGGAACGGCAGGGATCTCGACTCGGCGAACCATCGTGACCACATGACGTTCGCGGTGGGGCTGGTCTGCCCGTCGTCGCATCCTGTGGTGGTGCCGCGGCTGGAGCTGCTGATCACCTATCCGGTGAACGGCGCCGGGTTGTCATTGGGCGGCACGGTCGGCGGAGCCAATGTGACAAGCGCGCCCGGCTACACGTTCCACGGTGACTTCATGAACGCCTGGGACCCCGCCGAGCTGGAACGACGGGTCCGCAACTGCATCAACGCGGGTTACATCTGCGGGACCAACGGGAACCCTTAGTGATCTTGCTGCCGACCCGGTGCTCAGAATTGTCAGGGGTGTAGGGCATGCTGGGGCACAGGTGTTCGAACGGTTGGGGAGGCAGCGCGATGGCGAAGAAGAGCGGGCTGTCGGCGGACGACGTCGACAGCCTGCGCTCGCAGCTGGATGGAGGCACCCAGCCGCTGGTGTGGTTCACGGCGGCCGCGGTGGGCATGGAGGCGGGGAGGTCGGCGAAGCTGCTGGCGTTCACCGACCCGGAAGAGGGCGATTTCATCCAGGTCCGGCCCACGGGCTCGAAGGACGAGATGTCCTTCTCCCCGGCCGAGCTGACGCTGGAGAAACCCCCGCCGCGCAAGAAGCCGGCGACCCCACCTCCTGCGCCACCGGAGCCGCCGCGCGAGACTGAGATCATTCACCCCTACGTCCCGGAGGCGCCGGTGAAACCCGCGGCCCCCAAGCCGAAACCCGCGGCCGCCCCCGCGGCCGAGCCCGTTGCCGCCGCGAAACCCGCGCGCAAGCCGTCGTCGAAGGGCGCGACACCCGAGGTCACGGTGACCCTGGTGTCGACGGGCGACGGCGAGTGGACCGTGGAGGTGTTGCAGGGCACCAGAAGGGCGGTCCGCCCGACCCCGGTGTCACCTGCTTCGGTGTCGCAGGCCTCGAAGCTGCTGACGCCCGAGGTCGCCGAGATCGTCGAGGGCGTTCTGAACGCGGCGCGTGCTCAGCAACTGGCTCGGGTGGAGCAATTGCGGGCCGAACTGGAGGCAGCGCAGAAGGCTTTGGACGACCTGGGCGCATAGCGGCGTCACGCGCTGCGACTCCCCGGTAGTTGTCCGTACGCGTTCGGGTGAGAGGGGTTCCCAGGGCTGGTGCCGGGGCGGACCGTGGGATGCGCGGAGGTCCCGCGCAGGTCCGGCTTGGAGGACGGGGAGGCCCTGATGGGTACGTGTGGGTGCTGTTCCGGGTGCACGGGTCCCGGCTGCGGCTGCTGTTCGAGCTGCTGACACCAAGATTCGGCTGGGGAGCCTTCCGCGTCGTGGTCACGCGGAAGGCTCCCCAGCATCATGCTCGGCCGCTACGCGAGTGCTTCCAGTTGCCGGCGCACATCTGAGGCTTGAGGCGCGCCGAGATCACTGAGGATCGCCAGAGCTTCCGTCCACGCCTGGCGCGCCTGGTCGGCCTGACCTCTGCGGAGCTGAATGCTCCCGAGGCAGTAGAGGATCTCGGCCTCCCCGCGCCTGTCGCCGATTTCCGTGCGGACGACCAGCGACTGCCGGTAGGCCTCCATGGCCTCGTTCAGCTGGCCGAGTTGCTCGTAGGTGGCTCCGATGCTGTGGAGAGCGAAACCCTGTCCGTGCAGATCGCCGATCTCCCGCCTGAGCGCGAGCGATCTGTTCAGGTGATCGAGTGACTCGTCGAAGCGTCCGAGGTCACGATAGGTGGAACCCAGCCGGTTCAGCGTGACGGCTATACCACGCTTGTTGCCGCCTTCGAGCCGGATCGCGAGTGCCTCGCGGTGGCATTCGAGCGCGGCGTCGACGTTCCCCTGCTTGCGGTAGGTGGAGCCGAGCATGTCGAGGCTGCCGGGAGTACTGGCGAGGTCGCCGATGTTCCGGCGAATCGTCAATGATTCCTCGAAGAGCGCAGCGGCCTTGTCGAAGCGCTGGAGGTCGTAGTACGCCACGCCGAGCGACCTGACGATCCAGGCGTGGCTCCTGTCATCGCCCAGGAACCGGGCGGACGACAGTCCGAGCTCGTAGGTGGCGATCCAGTCGGTCCACGGTTTACGCAGGTCGTAGTAGCTCCACAGCACTCGAGGGAACTTCGCGGCCAGTGAGTGCTCGCCGAGCTGGGCCGCGTAGCGGGCCGCCGCCGCGAGGTTGGCCCCTTCGGTCTCGCACCACGCCAGGGCTTCGCGACGTGAGGTGAAGGGTGGGGGAGCGGCCGGCATTTCCGGCAGTTCGACCATGGGTGCCGTGAACAGCGGCAGCAGGAGGTGGTCAGCGGCGCCGGCGGCGTGGAGGTACCAGCCGAGCATGCGGCGAGCCGCCTCGAGACGGGACTCGGCCGGCTCTTCCGACTCGGCCAGTTCGGCCGAGTAGAGGCGAAGCACGTCGTGGAACCGGTACCTGCCTGGACCGTTCGCCTGGATGAGGTGTGCCGCGGCGAGCGTCTGCAGGAGCCGTTTCGCTTGCGGCAGGGCGACACCGGCGAGCGCAGCGGCCACCGGTGCGCTGAAGTCGGGGCCGGGGTGCAGGCCGAGCAACCGGAACAGCCTCGCACTGTGAGGAGAAAGACCGCGGTACGACCACGAGAAGACCGCGCGTACCGCGGTGCTCGCATCCTGTTCGTCATCACTGGACAGCACGTCCAGACGACTGCGTTCGTCCTGCAGTTCGACGACGAGTTCGCTCAGGGGAAGGTCGGGCTCGGACGCCGCTCGTTCGCCCGCCACTCGCAGCGCCAGCGGCAGCCTGCCGCACTGGTCGACCAGGATCGTGGCGGCGTGCGGTTCGGCCGCGACCCGGCCGTCGCCGACGAGGTCGCCGAGCAGACTGAGGGATTCGTTGTGGGACAACAGGTCCAGGGTAAGTCGCTGAGCGCCGTTGCGGGCGATCAGGCCGGCCAGGCCACTGCGGCTGGTGATGAGGGCGAAGCAGCTGCTGGAGCCGGGGACGAGTGGACGCACCTGTTCCGGGGTGCTGGCGTTGTCGAGCACGACCAGCATTCGGCGTCCGTCCAAGAGCGACCGGTACAGGGCGGCCTGATCGTCGAGCCGCGGTGGAACCGCGTCGCCGGACACGCCGAGGGCGTGCAGAAAGCCCTCGAGGGCCTGGGCCGCGGTGACCGGCGCGTCGGGCGAGTACCCGAGCAGGTCCACGTACAGCTGGCCGTCGGGGAAGTGTGTGCGGGCACGGTGCGCCCACCGCACAGCCAAGGCGGTCTTGCCGACACCTGCGGTACCGGCGATCGCGCAGATGACGACCGCGGATGGTGCGGCGGACTTCTCGACGCGCAGTGCGTCGAGTTGCCGAAGCTCGTTCTCCCGGCCGCTGAACTGCCGGATGTCAGCCGGAAGCTGGTGCGGTATCACGGGACGGATGGACGGTTCGGGCTGACGCACGTACAGATCACCCTGGACGTCCCGGATCTGCACAACGTTGCTCGCACCGCCGTAGAGCTGGTTGGTGTGCTCACCGTCCATGCTCGTCGAGGCTACGGAGTTCCTGGCCCGGTGTCGGGGACCGCGGTCTCCGATCAGCCATGTGGCGGATCAGATCAGGGCGGGCAGACGGTGCCGTTCGACGGCACCTTCGCGTCGATCAGGTAGTCGCGCACCGCTGTGGTCGCGCACCCGGACAAACCCAGGGCTCCGTGCCCACTGCCCTGCCATCCGATCAACGCCGACCCCGGCAGCCGCTGCGCCGTGTGTTCGGTGCCGGGCGCGGGGGTGTAGGGGTCGTTGGCCGTGCTGAGCACGACGATGGGCGGCGCGCTCTTCAGTGCGTCGACCTTCTCGGCCTTGGGCGGCGGGAACGGGTTGCAGTGCAGCAACTGGCGGGCGAACAGCGCGCCGAACAGCTGGTGCTTGCCCTGCCAGTCCGCGGTCAGCGCCTTCACACGGTCCGGCGGGATGCGGGTGGCGGTGTCGTTGCAGCCGACCACCAGGCCGGCGTCGAAGCGCGGCGGGTTCTCGTCGAGGTCGTTCACGAGCGGGTCGAGCAGGGCGAACAGGCCGCTGCCGTCGCCAGCGCGCGCCTTCACCAGCGCGTCGGTGAGCTGTGGCCAGCGCGAACGGTCCGCCAGGCCGGCGAGGATCGCGTTCAGCGCGGAACCGGGCGTCAGGTCCACGTACTCGCCGCGGACTCGCGTGGTGCGCAGCTGGGTCAGAAGGGCTTGGACGTCCTCGCGCGGGTTCGTCAGGGCGCAGCCGCGGGTCTTGCAGTCGGTGGCGAACGCGGCGAACGTCGCTTCGGCCGCCACCGCACGGGATTCGAGGACGCCGACCTGGTCGAGCGTCGGGTCCGGGGCGCCGTCGAGGACCGTGCGGCCGATGCGGCTCGGGTAGCGCTGGGCGTAGGTCGTGATGACGCGTGAGCCCTCGCCCAGGCCGATGGCGTTGAGGCGATCGGTGCCCAGGTAGTCGCGGAGTCGTTCGAGGTCGGCGGCCGCGCGCCACGAGTCGAACGCGGTGAGCCTGCCTTCGAGGTCGAGCACGCATTCCTGCGACGCCTCACCCGCGGCGACCACGAGGTTCGACTGCTCGGTCTCGGCGGGGTCGTACTCGACGAGCTGTGCCCGCGTTGCCTGCGGCACGCACGACATGCCGTCCGAACGGCCCGTGCCGCGACGGTCCATGCCGATGATCGTGTACGTGCTGAGGATCTCCTTGGGCAACGTCGCCGCGAGCCGCGCGGCCTTCATCGTGCCGGGCTCGCCGCCGGGGTCGTTCACGACGACCAGCGCGCTCTTGCCGGTGCCGACGCGCATCAACGCGATGCCGAGGGTGCCGCGGCCGGGACGTCCCGGCGGGTCGAGCACGACGGTCATGCGCGAGCACTCGTACTTCTGGTCGCCCTGGGGTGCGTCGGCACCGAGGCGGTCCTTCATCTGCTCGTTGCACGCCGTCCACGCGAGCGAGTCCGTCTTGTACTCGCTCAGCGGTGGCACGGGCTGTGGCCCCGCGAGCGTGCTCTGGTCGACGGGCTGGTTCTCCTCGCCCTTGACCGCGATCACCGGCCTGTTCGAGGGACCCGCGCTGCACGCCGTCAGCACGCTCACTGCCAGTAGGGCCAAGGCAGCGCGACGCACAGAATTCCTCACTCTCGTTCACACTCCGGACCACGAGCGTCGCATGCACGAGGTGAGAATCCAGTGAGTCAGGCGGGGGTGCAGACGAAGATCGGGATCCGCCGCGTCGTGCGCTCCTGGTACTCCTCGAACGGCGGGTAGGCCCGCACCGCCAGCGGCCACAGCCGTGCCCGTTGCTCGTCGTCCGCCTCGGCCGCGCGCATCGCCCGCCGGTGGGATCCGAGCTGGATCTCGATCTCGGGATGCGCCTTGAGGTTGTAGTACCAGGGCGGGTTCTTCGGCGCGCCGCCCATCGACGCCACCAGGACCACGTCGTCGCCGTCCTGCGTGCACATCAACGGGAGGGTGATCCGCTTTCCCGACCTGGCGCCGGTCATGGTGACCAGGCAGATCGGGCAGCCGTTGAGCGTGCTCATGACGCGTCCTCCGGTGAGCCGGTAGACGGCGACGTTCACCCGGCTGATCACGCGCATGACACGAAGCGGTGGTGCCTGAGAGGTCTTCACGGGCTCCACCTTCCTCTTATTCGGATGCCCGGTGGGAAAAGCGTGAGTCAGGATGGGCCCATGGCTCACGCTGATCGGCTGCCCGTCGCCCGGCTGATGGGAGGCATCCCGCCGACGGCGCTGGTGCTGCTCGGCATCGTCAGCGTGCAGGTGGGCGCGGCCCTCGCGAAGCAGCTGTTCACCGTCGCGGGCTCGGCGGGCACCGTGACGTTGCGACTGGTCGTCGCCGCGATCGTGCTGGTCGCGATCTGGCGCCCGTCGCTGCGGATGGACCGCCGCACACTCGTCATCGTCGTGAGCTACGGCGTGGTTCTCGGCGCGATGAACCTCTGCTTCTACGCGGCACTCGAACGCATCCCGCTCGGCGCGGCGGTGACGATCGAGTTCCTCGGCCCGCTGGCGGTGGCGGTCGCGGGCTCACGGCGCTGGCTCGACGGCGTGTGGGTGCTGCTCGCGGGTACCGGCGTGGTGCTGCTGACGCGCGTGCAGGGCGGTCTGTTGTGGACGGGCGTGCTGTTCGCGCTGGCCGCGGGCGCGTGCTGGGCGGGCTACATCCTGCTGGCGGCGAAGCTCGGCAGCAGGTCGAACGACGGCAAGGGCCTGGCGCTCGCGATGGTCGTGGGCTCCGCGATCGCGCTGCCGTTCGGCATCTCGTCGGCGGGCACCGCGATGCTCGACCCGGTCGTGCTCGCGGCGGCCGTCGCGGTCGCGCTGATGTCGTCGGTGATCCCGTACTCGCTGGAGCTCGAGGCGCTGCGCCGCATGCCGCCGCGGGTGTTCGGGATCCTGATGTCGATGGAACCGGCGGTGGCCGCGGTGGCGGGCCTGCTGTTGCTGGGGGAGCAGCTCAAGCCGGCGCAGTGGGTCGCCGTGTGTTGTGTCGTGATCGCCTCGGTCGGGAGCACGCGGACGGCGCGGCCCGACGTGTAGCTGGTGGTCAGCGGGCGCGGAGTTCGCCCTTCAGCACCGACGCCACGTCGTAGCGGGCCGGGATCTCCAGCTGGTCGTAGCGGCACGACAGGGGCTCGCGGTCCGGGCGCCACCGGGCGAACTGGCCGTTGTGCCGCAGCCGCACGGGTTGTTCGCCCTCGGTCTGGGTGTAGTGGATCTCCAGGACTCGCTCGGGGCGCAGCGCCACGTACTCGGCCTGCTTGCCGCGCCACCGGTTGATCTCGCCGGGAATCCGTTGGCCTGGCTGAGGGTTGGCCCACGGGTGCGAGTCGGACTCGGTGATCAGCGGCGCCAGCTCCTCCGCCAGCGAGCGGCGTTCGGCGGCCTTGAACGAGCCGCAGACGCCGATGTGGTGCAGCAGGTCGTTCGAGTCGTAGACGCCCAGCAGCAGCGAGCCGACGGCGGTGCCCGGTTCGGTGTCCTTGTGCCAGCGCAGGCCGGCCAGCACCACGTCGGCGGTGCGGGCGTGCTTCACCTTGATCATCGAGCGCTTGCCAGGGGTGTACGGGCCGTCTTGGAGTTTGCCCATCACGCCGTCCAGACCGGCGCCTTCGAAGAGCGTGAACCACTCGCGGGCCGTTTCCACCGAGGTGGTGGCCGGTGTGATGTTCAGGTCCGGCAGTTTCAGCAGGGCCTCGCGGCGGGCGACCGTCGGCGACTCCAGCAGGACCTCGGAGCCCAGGGCCAGGAGGTCGAACGCGACGAACGTGGCCGGTGTCGACTCGGACAGCATCGTCACGCGTGAGGCCGCCGGGTGGATGCGTTCGGACAGCGCGTCGAAGTCCAGCTCCTCGTTCTTGGCCACGACCAGTTCGCCGTCGACGACCACGCGCTCGGGCAGCACCTCCAGCATCGAGGCGACGACCTCGGGGAAGTAGCGGTTGAGGGGCTTGCCGCTGCGGGACTGCAGGAGGACCTCGTCGCCCGCGCGGAACACCACGCAGCGGAAACCGTCCCACTTCGGCTCGAACAACAGGTCGGCGGTATCCGGTATACCGTCGACCGCGGTAGCGAGCATGGGCTGCAACGGTGGCGTCAGCGGTAGGTCCACGCGCGCCATACTGCCTCTTCAGCTGGAATTTCGCCGCTGATACCGCAGCAACAGCACGTCGTCCGCCCGCAGGACCGAGGTCAGCGTCAGATCCACGGGCGGGATCACCGTGCCGTGCGCGATCCGCGAGGAGTCGCCCACCGTCAGCAGCGGCGACACCGTCAGGTTCAGCGCGTCGACCAGGCCGTCGGCGATCATCGTCCCGAACAGTCGCGGCCCGCCCTCCAGGTTGATCTTGTGCAGGCCCCGCGCCGCGAGCTCCGCGACGGCCACCCCCAGGTCGACCTCGTCCTCCCCGGCGATGATCACCTCGGCGGGCAGCGGCGGCAGCTGGGCGGACGCGCAGGTGATCACGATCGGCGGCACCGAGGTGTCGGTGAACAGCGGCAGGTCCGGCGTGAGCGTTCCGCGTGCGGTCACCACGGCGATCGGCAACGGCCGTTCCCGGCGCGCGCCCCGGTAGCCCTCGATCAGCACGGTGCCCGCACCGACCATGACGACGTCGGACAGCTCGCGGCCGAGCGAGTAGATCTGCTTGTCGGCGGGCGAACCCAGCCCGGAGGACCGTCCGTCGACCGACACCGCACCGTCCACGCTGGACACGAAGTTCGCGGTCACCCACGTCCGGTCCGGTGGATAGGCGTAGAGCGACTCGAGGGCTGTGTCGGTCATCTCAACGCCCGGTGAGGGCCACAACATCTGCACGAACACATCCCATCACGCCGATAGGCTGCGGGCATGCGCCTGTCCGACCGGGATCCCCAGATCGGGGCTGACGAACTGATCGAGAACCTGGTGCCGCCACCGAGGTTCGACCACGTCAGCTTCGACAGCTACCTCCCCAACCCGGACGAGCCCAGCCAGGCCGCCGCGGTCGAGGCCGGCCGCCTGTTCGCCGCGCGGGTCAGCGTGAAGCCGAAGAAGTGGTCGCTGTTCGGGTCTCGCACCGACGACGAGGGAAAGCTCGGCCTCTACCTCGACGGCGGCTTCGGCGTCGGCAAGACCCACCTGCTCGCCTCGCTGTGGCACGCGGTCCCCGGTCCCAAGGCGTACGGCACGTTCGTCGAGCTGACCAACCTCGTCGGCGTGCTGACCTTCCCCGAGGCCGTCAAACGGCTGAGCGCCCACAAGCTGCTCGCCATCGACGAGTTCGAGCTCGACGACCCCGGCGACACCATGCTGGTCACGCGGCTGATCAAGGAACTGATCGCGGCGGGGGTGTTCGTCGCCGCCACCTCGAACACGCTGCCGGACAAGCTCGGCGAGGGCCGGTTCGCCGCGGCCGACTTCCTGCGCGAGATCCAGTCGATGTCCTCGAAGTTCGACGTCGTGCGCGTCGACGGCCCGGACTACCGCCACCGCGGCCTGCCCGATGCCCCGCCGCCGATGTCCGACTCCGAACTGCTGACCAAGGCCGCGAACACCCAGGGCTCGACCATCGACGACTTCGACGAGCTGTGCAAAGCGCTCGCCCGCATCCACCCGTCGAAGTACGGCAGGCTCGTCGACGGTGTGTCGGCCGTGCACCTCAAGGACGTCAAGCCCGCGCCGGACCAGTCGGTGGCGCTGCGGCTCGTGGCGTTCGGCGACCGGCTCTACGACCGCGACATCCCGGTGGCCGTGTCGGGGCAGCCGCTGTCGGACCTGTTCACCGAGGAGATGCTGCGCGGCGGGTACCGCAAGAAGTACCTGCGAGCGGTCTCCCGACTGGTGGCGCTAAGCCGCTGACCAGGCGATGTCCCGGCCCGCACGGGCGTAGAAGCGGTGCAGCTCGGCGTCGATCCTCGCCGAGTCGGCGTCGCTGAGGACGACCGACGGATCGGTGTACGGCCACGACTTCACGATCCGGGCGCGCAGTCCTGCCGGCGGGTGGTCGTGCCACAGCGACGCCTTCTCCGTCACCGACCTGTCCAGCACGTCGCCGACGTCCGCCGATGCCCGCCACGCGTCCGCGGCTTCCCGCCACCGCGCCGCACCGGGATGGTTGCGGCGGGCCGTTTCGACGTTCGCCTGGGTGCCGCGTTCGACGGCCGCGATCGAGCCCATCAGTTGCTCGGCGGACGCGAGGTCGATCATCGACGCCTCGGCCGCCGCCGTGCCCGCCAGCCGGACGGCGAGGGCGTCGGCGCAGTACTCCGCCCGCTGGTGGTCGCGCGCCGCGACCGCGATGACACCGGTGCCGATCAGCAGGAACAACCGCTGCAGCAACATCTGGAACGGCCACATCGCCCGCTCGGCGAGCTGGCCCCACAGGTTGTCGCTGACGAACGTCTCCGACGGCCGCACCAGGTCTGCCAGGATCAACGGTGTGCGCACCGCGGGCTGGGTGAGCAGGCCGCGCGCCGGGTCGCCGTTCACGAAGTGCCCGAACTCGTGTCCCAGCACCGCCACCCGCTGCTGGGGAGTGAGCACCCCGAACAACGGCAGGCCGATCGTCAGCGTCCGCTTCCGGAGCCACCCGTGGGTCCCCGCGGACGCGTTGAAGTCGGCGTCCAGCGCCACCCGGTCCGGCATCCGCGTGCCTGCGGCCGTCGCGATCCGGTCGAGCAGCGCGAACAACACCGGTGCGTCGTCGCGGTGCAGCTCATGCCACACGTCCTCCGCACTCCAGAGCCGGGGCCGCAGCGCCCACGCGACCAGCAGCACCGGGATCCCCGCGACGATCGAGAAGAACGACGGGAAGTCCCGCACCACGAGCCATCCGCCCAGCAGAGCGAGTCCCGACACGATCAGCACCAGCACCGCGGACAACGCGACCAGAGCGGCGCGGACCGTCGTCCACTCGGGGCGGGTGGGTGGCGTGCCCTCGTACGCGGCGTACTGCTGAGCGTCGAGTCTGAGCGCGAGCTTCTTGGAATATCCCCCAGGCATGCGCGGGAGTATGACTGAATGGCCAAGTCCGAGTTTGACTCAGGCGGCGTTCGAGTATCCACTGGGTGACGAGCGGGAATGATGACGTCCCGACGTCTTCCGGAGGCACCCATGCTGAGTGAAGCCGAACGCCGCTCGCTCGAGGAGATCGAGCAGCGGTTGTTAGCCGATGAACCGAGACTCGCTCGCACCATGAACCGCAAGGTGCGGCCGTGGTTGATTTACGCGCTCCTGCTCGTCTTCGGTGGCCTCACGGTGCTGCTGATGGTGATCGGTGCGTTCGGCCCCGCCTTTCAGTGCCTCCTGGTGACGGCCGGCGTGCTGGTGCTGCAGAGGTACCCGATCCGCTTTCGGTGACCGGAAACTCGCTGGCGCCTGAACGGCACAACCTCGACCATCTGCGGCGTGGGTTATCTGGAAGCGAACGGGCTCGCGTACGCCTTGCCGGACGGCAGGGAGTTGTTTCGCGACGTCTCGTTCAAGGTGAGCGGTGGCACTGTTGTCGCGCTGGTGGGTGCCAACGGCGTGGGCAAGACGACGCTGCAGCGGATCCTGGCCGGCGAGCTCATCCCCAAGCAGGGCAGTGTGCACGTGCAGGGCGGGCTCGCGGTGATGCCGCAGTTCATCGGCTCGGTCCGGGACGAGTCACTCGTGCGCGACCTCTTGCTGTCCGTCGCTCCTGAAGCGCTGCAACGCGCGACCAAGGAGCTCGACGACGCCGAGCTCGCGTTGATGGACACCGACGACGAAGCCGCCCAGATGCGCTACGCCAACGCCCTCAGCAGCTACGGCGAGGCCGGCGGGTACGACGTCGAGGTCCTCTGGGACACCGTCACCGTCGCCGCACTCGGCCTGCCCTACGACCGGGCACGGTTCCGCGAGGTGCGCACGCTGTCGGGCGGCGAGCAGAAACGGCTGGTCCTCGAGACGTTGTTGCGCGGCCACGAACAGGTGCTGCTGCTCGACGAACCGGACAACTACCTCGACGTTCCCGGCAAGCGCTGGCTCGAAGAACGTCTGAAGGCCACCGACAAGGCCGTGTTCGTCGTCAGCCACGATCGCGAGCTGCTGGCCAACGCCGCGACGCACGTCGTCACCGTTGAGGCGCACTCCGCGTGGACGCATCCGGGGTCGTTCGGCACCTGGCACGCCGCCCGCGAGAAGCGCATCGAGAAGCTCAAGGAAGATCATCGCCGCTGGAACGAGGAGCACGAGCGCCTCAAGGAGCTCGTCAGAACCCTCCAGCAGCAGGCGAAGTACTACGAGTCGATGGCGCCGAAGTACCGGGTCATGGCGGCGCGTCTGCAACGCTTCGAGGAGGCAGGACCGCCGCCGGAGATCGCGCAGGACGAGCAGGTCAACCCCCGGCTCAAGGGCGGGCGCACCGGCATTCGCGCGATCACCTGCGAGCAGCTGGAGCTGACCGGGCTGATGAGGCCGTTCTCGCAGGAGATCTTCTTCGGCGACCGGGTGGCGGTGCTGGGGTCCAACGGCTCGGGCAAGAGCCACTTCCTGCGGCTGCTGGGCGGGGACGAAGTGCGAACCAGCGGTGCGTGGAAGCTCGGCGCGCGCGTTGTGCCGGGGCTGTTCGCGCAGACGCATCAGCACCCGGAATGGCTCGGCCGCTCGCTCGTGGACATCCTCTGGCACGGCGAGGGCCAGCGCTCCGGCAAGGATCGGGGCGCGGCGATGTCCGTGCTGAGCCGCTATGGGCTCGACAAGGCGGGTGACCAGCGGTTCGAGAACCTCTCGGGCGGGCAGCAGGCGCGGTTCCAGATTCTGCTGCTGGAGCTGTCCGGGGCCACGTTGCTGCTGCTCGACGAGCCGACGGACAACCTCGACCTCGCGTCGGCGGAGGCGTTGCAGAACGCGTTGAACGACTTCGAGGGCACGGTCGTCGCGGTCACGCACGACAGGTGGTTCGCCAAGTCGTTCGACCGGTTCCTGCACTTCCGGGCGGACGGCAAGGTGTCCGAAGTAGACGAACCCGTCTGGACCTAAAGTTCCCAGCTGACGAACGCGCCGTCGTCGATCGCCCCGCCCGCCTTCTTGTAGGTGGCCTGCGCCGCCGTGTCACCCGCGGCGGTGCCGGTCCACATCGCGTAGCAACCCCGTTCCGTCGCAAGGGCTTTCAAGGCCTCCACCAGCGCGGTGCCGATGCCGCGGCGCAGGAACGCGTCGTCCACGCCCAGCTCGTAGAGGAACATCTCGGTGCCTTTGTCCGGATGTGTTGTCTCCACGCCGGACACGAAACCGGCCGGCTGGTCGCCGACGTAGGCGATCAGCAGGTGGCTGTGGTCCTGGGCGAGGAACCGCGCGGTCGCCTCGGGCACGGGAGGCGCGTCGAACAGGTGCCCGGCGGCGAGCACTTCGTCGGGCGAGGCGGCGCGGCGGATCTTCATGATCCCAGGCTAAGCGAAGTTTCCGGCGACCCCCGGCGTGCGCGGGCCGTCGGCGCGTCAGCGGTCCTCGACGACCGCGGGCAGCTTCCCGTTCTTGACGAGGCTGACCAACGAGGCGTGGTCGGCCTCGGTCTGGTCTGCGTAGTCGAACGCGTACTTGGCGAACGCCTCGTCCAGGTCGTCGCCGCCACCGTTCTGGAAGTACCCGGCGAGCAGGCGGGGATCGAGTGAACGCGTGTGTGCGCGAGCCAGCAGAGCACCGGCGAAGCGGCCGTAGTCGTCGAGGTCGTCGCGCTTCAACGTGGTCGCGTCGATCTCGCCCTTGCGGTTGCGGAACTGCCGCACGATGAACGGCCGGCCCTCGATCGTCGTCCAGCCCAGCAGGATGTCCGTCTCGGCCTGCACGAGCCGCGCGCCGTGCACGATGCGCTTGCCCTCGTGCTTGGCGGGCTCGACGTCGAGGAACGGCTGCAGTGCGGACGGCCTGGCTTCCTTGGCCTGCAGAACCAACGCCTCGGAGCCGTTGCCGTGCAACAGGATCAGGTAGTTGCGCAGGCCGACGCTGCCGGTGCCGACGACGCGGAACGCCACGTCCGACACGCCGTAGCGCATGATCAGGTTCGTCCGCGACTCGCGCAGAGTGTCCACGTAGGACGGCAGTGCGGCGATCACGGCCTCTTCGGTGGCCGGGGTGACGTCCGTGAACGTCGGCGGGTTCGTGATGAACCGCCACTTCTCGCCGTCGTGCGCGGTCCACTTCGCGGCGAACCGGGCGCTGGTGTTCTTGCGCGACTTCTCGGCGGCCTTGGAGAAGTCGTTGAGCAGGTCGTCGGCCTTGACCTTCGACAGCGTCGACTCGTCGCCCAGCGCGGTCCACGAGTCCATGAACGGGATCTCCGCGAGGTGCCGGATCGTGCCCCGGTACGCGCGCACGGCGTCCTCCGCGGCGTCGCGGCAGCCCTTGTCCGACACGCCACCGGTGCGGCCGGCGAGCACCAGCGAGGCGACGAGCCGCTTGAGGTCCCACTCCCACGGGCCGGGCAGCGTCTCGTCGAAGTCGTTGATGTCCATGACGATCTGGCCCTCGGGCGTGCCGTAGAGGCCGAAGTTCGCTGCGTGTGCATCACCGCACAACTGAGCGTGAAGCCCGGTCGTGCACCCGGTGGCGAGATCGCCGGCCTGGAGCCCGGCGGCGCCTCGGAAGAACGCGAACGGGTTGGCGAGCATGCGGCCGACCCGCAACGGGATCAGGGACTCGAGCCGCCCGGAGTTGCTGGCCCGCATGAACTCCAGCACCGAAGGCCGGTCAGCGGCCAGCGAGGCGGTGCGGTGCGCCTTGAAGTCCACAGAGGACCGCAACGCGCGGCCCTGCGCGTAGACCTCTTCCGGCTCAGTCCACGTGCCCAGCGCCGCTGCTGCTTCAGCCCGGCTCTGCCTACTCACTGGGTTCACCCATACGAGTCATCATGCCTGCGGCGGACGAACCAGGTGGCTCGTCCGCCGCATTTGTGACCTGGCCAGGCGTGAAAATCAGCCCAAATCGGGACGAACGACCTCCGCGATCGCCTGAACGCCCAAGTCGATCTCGTCGCGGGTGATCACCAACGGCGGCGCGACCCGCAGCGTCGACGCGTGCGTCTCCTTGCACAGCACGCCGCGTGCGGACAGCGCCTCGGAGGCCGCCCGGCCGATCGGACCGCCCGGCGCGATCTCGACGCCGGCCCACAGCCCGCGCCCGCGCACCTCGGCCACCCCGTGACCGACCAGCTTGTTCAGCTCGGCGTGCAGGTAGGCGCCCATCTCGCGCGAGCGCTCCTGGAACTCGCCCGTCTCCAGCAGCCGCACGACGGCACGGCCGACCGCGCACGCGAGCGGGTTGCCGCCGAACGTCGACCCGTGCTCGCCGGGCTTCAGCACGCCCAGCACGGCCTTGGAGCCGACCACGGCGGACACCGGCAGGATGCCGCCGCCGAGTGCCTTGCCCAGCGTGTAGAGGTCGGCGCGCACGCCCTCGTGGTCGAGAGCGAACAACGTGCCGGTGCGGCCGAGCCCGGACTGGATCTCGTCGGCGATCATCAGGACGTTGTGCTCGTCGCAGAGACGGCGGATCCCGGCCAGGTAGCCGGCGGGCGGCACGACGACGCCTGCCTCGCCCTGGATCGGCTCGATCAGGATGGCGGCGGTGCGCGGCGAGATCGCGGACTCGACCTCGTCGAGGGCGCCGTACTTGACCACCTTGAAGCCCGGCGTGAACGGGCCGAAGTCGTTGCGCGCGGTCTCGTCGGTCGAGAACGACACGATGGTGGTGGTGCGGCCGTGGAAGTTCGAGCCGGCCACGATGATCTCGGCCGTGCCCTCCGGCACGCCCTTGACCTGGTACGCCCACTTGCGCGCGACCTTGATCGCGGACTCCACGGCCTCGGCGCCGGAGTTCATCGCGAGCACCATCTCGGTGCCGGTGAGCTGGGCGAGCTCACGGCAGAACAGACCGAACTGGTCGTGGTGGAACGCGCGGCTGGTCAGCGTGACGCGGCCGAGCTGCTCGACGGCGGCGGCCACCAGGGCGGGGTGGCGGTGGCCGAAGTTCAGCGACGAGTAGCCGGACAGGAAGTCCAGGTAGCGGCGGCCTTCGACGTCGGTGACCCACGACCCCTCGCCGTGCGAGAGGACCACCGGCAGGGGGTGGTAGTTGTGCGTGCTCCATTCCTCGTCGAGGGCGATGTAGTCAGCGCCAGCCAGGTTCATGGTTCCCGCGGTGTGGTGGTCAGCGATGGCGGTCATCCTCCAAGGCTAGGGTCCGGAACAAGCGATTTCGACCGTGAAGCGTTGCGCACTGCCTCAGTTCGTTGCGTAGATTCACCAATCAGTGGTGACTCCTTGCACAGTGGGCGGAATCGGCGGTGAATCGCTACGGTCTGTTGATGGCGAAGAAGTCGGTTCGTGAAGCCCTGCGGCTCGACGAGGTGGATCTCTCCACCCTCGACCCGGCCGGTCGGCCGATCGGCCCCAAGACCAAGAAGGAGGCGGCCGAGGACCTCGCCGCCACCGGGGCCGAGCTGGACGACCTGCAGGAAGCGCTCTACGCGGAGAACTCTCGCGCGGTGCTGCTCGTGCTGCAAGGCATGGACACCTCGGGCAAGGGCGGTGTGGTCAGTCACGTCGTCGGCCTGGTGAACCCGCAGGGCGTGAGCATCGCGTCGTTCAAGAAACCGACTCCCGCCGAACGGCGCCAGCACTTCCTCACGCGGATCAAGAAGGTGCTGCCCGCGAAGGGCCGCATCGGCGCGTTCGACCGTTCCCACTACGAGGACGTGCTCGTGCCCAAGGTGGAGCGTCTGCTGACGGCGGCGGAGATCCGGGGGCGCTACAAGGAGATCAACGCGTTCGAGCAGGAACTCGCCGACTCCGGCACCACGGTCATCAAGTGCTTCCTGCACATCTCGCCCGAGGTGCAGAAGGAACGGCTGCTTGCCCGTTTGGACGATCCGCGCAAGCACTGGAAGTACAACCCGGCCGACATCGACGTGCGCTCGAAGTGGTCCAAGTACCAGGACGCGTACACCCAGGCGTTGAAGAACTGCGCTGACACGCCCTGGTACGCCGTTCCCGCTGATCGCAAGTGGTACCGGAACTGGGCCGTGAGCCGGTTGCTGCTGGAGACGATGCGCGAGATGGACCCGAAGTTCCCGCCGCCGGTCTACGACATCGAGGCCGAGAAGGCCCGGCTGATCTCCGCCGACCCGTTGCGCTAGACGCAATCTTCATTGCACCTATTGCCTGACCGCGATGGTCTAGGCCACTGTGGGTCGCGCCGCCGACGAGAGTATCCCGGAGGTGCGGACGTGGGTGTGGACCGGCGACGTTTTCTCGGAGCCATGGGTGTGGGAGCTGGACTGCTGATGACCGGAGGAACCGCGGAAGCGGCACCTGTGAGCCGGAGAGTGTTCTTCGGTGCCTACACGACGTGGAGCGGTGGCGCCAAAGGCATCGGCATCGGCACCTACGACACGGCGAACGGCCAGCTGAAGACGACAGGCGTGATCGCGGGCGTGGTCAACCCGTCCTTCGTGATCGAGTCGCGCGACGGCCGTTTCCTGTACGCGGTCAACGAGAACACCAAGGGCGAGGTCACCGCGATCAACGCGGGCACCCTCAAGGTGGTCAACAAGCAGGCGACCGGCGGTGCGGACCCGTGTCACCTGACGCTCGACCCGTCCGGGAAGTTCCTGATCACCGCGGACTACTCGTCGGGCTCGCTCAGCGTGTTCCCGGTGAACCCGGACGGCAGCCTCGCCGCGCGCACGCAGAAGGTGCAGCACAAGGGTTCCGGGCCGGTCAAAGATCGCCAGGAAGGCCCGCACGCGCACCACATCGTGTTCGACCCGGCCGGCAAGTACGCGGCGGCGGTCGACCTCGGCGCCGACTCGGTGTTCGTCTACTCGTTCATCGGCGGCAAGCTGACCCAGGTGTCGCAGGCGAAGTTCAAGGGCGGCGCCGGACCGCGGCACATCGCGTTCCACCCGGACGGCAAGACCGCGTACGTGGCGAACGAGCTGAACTCGACGATCGTGACCTGCGCCTACGCGGACGGCAGGCTCACCCCGGGGCAGTCGCTGCCGACCGCGCCGTCCGGCAGCCCGACGAACTACCCGGCCGAGGTGCTGGTCTCCGCCGACGGCAAGCACGTCTACCTGTCGAACCGCGGGCACGACAGCGTCGCGCACTTCGCGACCAACGCCACCGGGCTGTCGCTGGTCGGGCACACGCCGGTCGGGGGCAAGTACCCGCGGCACATCATCCTCGACCCGTCCGGGTCGTTCCTGTTCGCGGCCAACCAGAACTCGAACAACGTGACGTCGTTCGCGGTGGACAGGGCGACGGGCAAGCTGACGCCGTCCGGGACGCCGCTGCAGACCGCGATTCCGGTCTGCGTGCTGCCCACACGACTGGGTTAATGCCCTTCTGGTCGACCGTCCACAGTGGTACTCCGGCCCTATGGGTCTTATGGCTGGAGTACTCGCAGTTGTCCAAGTAGCAGCTCTGCAGATGGCGCCCGCACCGATCGCGCCGGAGTACGTCGCACTCGGCGACTCCTACGCGTCCGGTGCGGGCGCCGGTTCCTATGTGGACGGCTCGTGCCGCCGCAGTTCGAACGCCTATCCGGCGTTGCAGAGCGCGGACTTCCCGTCGTCCAAGTTCGTCGCGTGCAGCGGGGCGACCACGAAGTCGCTCAGGTCGCAGTTCAAGGCCCTCACCCCCAACACCACGTTCGTCACGATCACCATCGGCGGCAACGACCTCGGGTTCGTCGACGTGCTGACGACCTGCACGCTCAAGGGCGACGGCGCCTGCTCCTCCCGTGTCGCCAAGGCGGTCGACTTCATCCACTCGCAGCTGCCCGGCCGGCTCGACGCCGCCTACGCCACGGTCAAGCAGGCGTCGCCGAACGCCCGGCTGGTCGTCCTGGGCTATCCGCGGCTGTTCACGCCGAACGACCAGTGCCGCACGCTGTCCGTCGTCAAACGTGGGGCGCTCAACGACGCCGCCGACGAGCTGTCCGGGGTGATCGCCGCGGCGGCCGAACGGGCCGGTGCGCGGTACGTCGACGTGAGGGAAGCGTTTGCGGACCACGGCGTGTGCTCGGACGAACCGTGGATCAACGCGCTGGTCAGTCCGACCGCCGACTCCTACCACCCGAACAAGGCAGGCCAGGCCGCGTACTTCGAGGCGTTGACTTCCGGTCATAGGTAAGTTCAGACTTACCGTTCGTGGAGACTTACCAAACGGCGTTCGCGGCGCTCGGAGACCCGACCCGCCGCGAGATCTTCACGCTGCTCGTGGCCGGGTCGCGGGCGGTGGGGGAGATCGCCGCCGAGCTGCCCGTGTCGCGGCCGGCCGTGTCGCAGCACCTCAAGGTGCTCAAGGAGGCACGGCTGGTCCGCGTCGAGGCCGTGGGCACTCGTCGACGGTATTCAGTCGACCACGTAGGGGTGGCCGCGATGCGCGACTACCTCGACGACGTCTGGGGTCAGGCACTTGCGAACTTCGCTGCGGTGGTGGAGGAAGAATGACTGAAGTCAGGAGATCGGTGCTGGTGAACGCCGGCGCTGACCACGCGTTCAAGGTGTTCACGGAGAAGTTCGTGACGTGGTGGCCGCCTGCGCACCACATCGGCGAGGCGGACCTGAAGGACGTCGTCGTCGAACCGCGCGAGGGTGGTCGCTGGTACGAGATCGGCACCGACGGCGCGGAGTGCGAGTGGGGTTCGGTGAAGGTGTGGGAGCCGCCGTCACGGTTGTTGCTCGCCTGGCACCTCAACGGCGACTGGGACTACGACCCAGATCCGGCACGCGCGTCTGAAGTGGAGATCACCTTCACGCCAGAGGGTTCCGGCACCCGCGTCGAACTGGTGCACAGCGCGTTCGAGCGGCACTTCACCAAGCCCGAGCGGGTCCGCGGCGGCGTCAGCGGTGAGGGCGGCTGGGGCGGAATCCTGCTCGGCTTCCAGGCGGCCTTCGTGTGATCATGCCCCGGTGAATGTGGCAGGGAGTTCGTTGAGGGAGGTCACGGCCACCCGGTACGTGACGCCGTTCCGCGAGGGCGGGTCGATGCCGGGGCTGGTCGAGGCCGACGACCTGGGTATGTACGTGGTGAAGTTCCGCGGCGCGGGGCAGGGCGTGAAGGTGCTCGTCGCCGAGATCGTCGTCGGCGAGCTGGCGCGGCGGCTGGGCTTCCGGATACCCGAGATCGTGCTCGTGCACCTCGACCCCGAACTGGCGCGCGCGGAACCCGACCAGGAGGTCCAGGAACTGCTGCGGGCCAGCGGCGGCCTCAACATCGGCTTCGACTACCTGCCCGGCTCGTTCGACTTCAACCCGATCGTCCGCGACCCCGGTGTCGAGCTCGCGACGAAGCTGCTGTGGTTCGACGCGTTGGTGCTCAACGTGGACCGCAGCTGGCGCAACCCGAACATGCTGCTGTGGCACCGGGAACCGTGGCTGATCGACCACGGCGCGGCGCTGTACTTCCACTACTCGTGGAGCCAGGAACGCCCGGCCACCAAGGAATACAAGTACGAGGCCTCGGACCACGCGATGCTGTCGAACGCGGCTTCGGTGTCCGAAGTGGACGCGGAGATGGCGGACCGGATCACGCCGGAGCTGCTCGGCGAGGTGCTGGCACTGGTGCCCGACGAGTGGCTGGAAGGCGATCCGGCCGAGCTGCGGCAGCGCTACCTGGACTTCTTCACCTACCGCCTCGCCAACCGCGGCTGGGTCGACTCGCTGGAGGCCGCGCGTGCCGCACGTGTTTGAGTACGCGCTGCTGCGGGCGGTGCCGCGGCAGGAGCGGGGCGAGTTCATGAACGTCGGCGTCATCGTCTACTGCGCCCCGTTGGACTTCCTGTGCGCGAAGACCTATGTGGACGGTGAGCGGTTGCGTGCGCTGGACCCGCAACTGGACGTCGAGACGCTGGAAACATCGCTGAAGCACCTCACGAACTCCTGCGACGGCACTCAGGACGCCGGTCCGGTGAGCAAGACAACGGTTGGACAACGCTTCCGCTGGCTGACGGCGCCCCGCAGCACCATCGTGCAGACCTCACCTGCGCATACGGGTTTCACCGACGACCCGGCGGCCGAGGTCACCCGGCTCTTCGAAGCGCTGGTGCTGCCGCCCCGGTAGGTTCGTCGCAACCTGAACGGACGCATCGCGTCCCTAGTTGCAAAGCGAATCTAAAGCGATCGGGGTTGGCGACACATGAGCGCTGGGTATCACCACGGCTACCAGCAGCCGCGGCGTCCCATGCCGCCGCAGCGGCCGATGAAGAAGAAGAGGCGTCCTGGACGCGTCATTCTGGTGTTGCTGCTCGTCATCGTGCTGGGTGCCGTCGGATTCGGGTTCTACGTCGACTCGACGTTGACGCGGATCGACGCGCTGTCCGAGTACGAGGGCCGGCCTGCCGAGACTCCAGGCACCACCTGGCTGCTCGTCGGTTCGGACGCCCGCGAGGGTCTGACGCAGGAGCAGAAGGACGCGCTCGCCACCGGCGACGCGGCCGGTCGGCGCACCGACACCATCATGATGCTGCACCTGCCGGACAACAGCGCCGCCAAGCCGGTGCTGCTGTCGATTCCGCGTGACTCCTACGTCGCGATCGAGGGCAACGGCCGCAACAAGGTCAACGCGGCCTACGCGTTCGGCGGGCCGCAGCTGCTCGTGAAGACCGTCGAGGGCGCCACCGGCGTGCGGATCGACCACTACATGGAGATCGGCTTCGGCGGGTTCTCCGACATGGTCGACGCGGTCGGCGGCGTGGACATCTGCATCGACGAGCCGATCAAGGACCCGCTGGCCGGCATCGACCTGCCCGCGGGCTGCCAGGAGCTCGACGGACCGAAGGCGCTCGGGTTCGTGCGGACCCGTGCGTTCGCGACCGCCGACCTGCAGCGCGTGCAGAACCAGCGCAAGTTCCTGTCGGCGTTGTTCGAGAAGGTCAAGAGCCCGGCCACGCTCGCGAACCCGTTCCGCGTCGTCCCGCTGATGAGCGCGGCTTCCGGGTCGGTCTCGGTGAACACCGACGACCACGTGTGGCATCTGGCCAGCGTTGCCCTGAACATGAGCGACGCGACCAGCGGCACAGTGCCGGTGGGCTCCACGCCGACGGTGCCCGGTGCGGGCTCGGTCGTGCAGTGGAACAAGGAGAAGGCCTCACAGCTCTTCGACCTGATCAGCAAGGACGAGCCGGTGCCGGCCGAACTGATCGCCCCTCCGAAGTAGCGGTTCCTACGACTTGACGGGCTCGGGTGTGGGCTCCGAGCTGGTCAAACCGGCCTCCTGCGCGATGCCTTCGAGCTCGCGCAGGAGGTCGTCGTAAATAGGCGTCGTTGACATGGTGTTGCCCCCTCTAGCTGATCTTCCCCCGTTCAGGTGACGGGAGCTTACGCCCCTGTACCCGTTCTTCTGGCCCGATATGCCTCAGCGACGCTAAATGTTGGCTAAAGCCACCTTGTGACCAGGCACTATGTGGGTCTGCCACATGTCGATCACGCCACGTGACGCCTACCGTTTCCGGACATGTCGAGTGTCACGGGTCACACCGCGCTGGTCACCGGAGCTGCGAGCGGCATCGGCCTGGCCTGCGCCCGCGCGCTGGCGTCGTCGGGTGCCAAGGTTCATCTGGTCGACCTCGATCCCCAGGTCCTGTCGTTCGCTGAAGAGCTCGGCGGTGTCGGGCACGTGCTCGACCTGACCGGTTCGGTCGCCGCCTTGCCGGCCGAGATCGACGTCCTGGTCAACAACGCCGGCGTGCAGCACGTCGCGCCCATCCACGAGTTCCCCGCCGAGCGCTTCTCGGCGATGGTCGAGCTGATGCTGGGGGCGGCGTTCCGGCTGTCCCGGCACGTGCTGCCGCACATGTACTCGCGCGGCTGGGGCCGGCTGATCCACATCTCCAGCGTGCACGGGATGCGCGCGTCCGCGTTCAAATCCGCCTACGTCGCCGCGAAGCACGGCCTGGAGGGGTTCTCCAAGGTCGCGGCTCTCGAAGGCGCGCCTCATGGCGTGACTTCGAACTGCGTGGCGCCCGGTTACGTGCGGACTCCGTTGGTGGAGAAGCAGATCGCGGACCAGGCCCGTGTTCACGAGATCTCCGAGGACGAGGTCTCGTCGCAGATCTTCCTGCAGCGCACCGCCATCAAACGGCTGATCGAGCCTTCCGAGGTTGCCGACGCCGTGCTGTGGTTGTGCGACAACAGTTTTGTCACAGGCACGTCGTTGGCCGTCGACGGCGGCTGGACTGCTCAATGAGGAGTTGTCGATGATCAAGAAAGTGGTAGGCGCATCGCTCATCGGGACAACTGTCGAGTGGTACGACTTCTTCCTCTACGGCTCGGCAGCCGCTCTGGTGTTCAACAAGCTCTTCTTCCCGACCGCGGACCCGTTGACCGGCACGCTGCTCGCGTTCACGACGTACGCGATCGGTTTCCTGGCACGGCCGTTGGGTGGTCTGGTGTTCGGCCACTTCGGCGACCGGTTGGGGCGCAAGAAGTTGCTGGTGTTGTCGTTGCTGCTGATGGGTGGCGCGACGATGCTGATGGGTGTGCTGCCGACGTACGCGTCGGTGGGCGTGCTGGCGCCGGTGCTGCTGACGTTGTTGCGGCTGGTGCAGGGTTTCGCGCTCGGTGGCGAGTGGGGCGGGGCCGTGCTCATCGTGTCGGAGCACGGTGATCCGAAGCGGCGAGGGTTCTGGGCGTCGTGGCCGCAGGCCGGTGTGCCGTGCGGGAACCTGCTGGCGACCGGTGTGCTGGCAATCCTGGCGGCCGTGCAGTCGGACGCGGACTTCCTCGCATGGGGCTGGCGAATCCCGTTCCTGCTCTCCGGTGTGCTCGTGGTGATCGGGCTGTGGATCCGGCTCACGGTGTCCGAGTCGCCGATCTTCCTGGCTGCCCAGGAGAAGCGGGCGAAGGAGCCGGTCGAGGAGAAGGCGCCCGCGCTGGAGCTGCTGAAGCACAACTGGCGCGAGGTGCTGATCGCGATGGGCGCGCGGTTCGCGGAGAACGTGTCGTACTACGTGATCACGGCGTTCATCCTGGTCTACGTGGTGACCGGGCTCGGACTCTCGAAGTCGGTGGGGCTCAACGCGGTGCTGATCGCGTCGGCCGTGCACCTGGTCACGATCCCGGTGTGGGGCCACCTCTCGGACAGGTTCGGGCGGCGGTCGATCTACCTGGTCGGTGCGGTCGGCATGGCCGCGTGGATCTTCGCGTTCTTCGCGTTGCTCGACACGAAGGACCCGGTGCTGATCACGCTGGCGACGACGGTCGGCCTGGTGCTGCACGGCGCGATGTACGGGCCGCAGGCGGCGTTCTTCTCGGAACTGTTCGGGACGCGGGTGCGGTACTCGGGTGCGTCGGTCGGCTACCAGCTGGCGTCGATCGTGGCCGGTGCGCTGGCCCCGTTGATCGCGACGGCGTTGTTGCAGGCGTACAAGTCCTCGTTCCCCATCGCGGTGTACGTGTTGATCACGTGCGTGATCACCGTGGTCGCGATCGCATTCGCCCGTGAGACCCGTGGTGCGGATCTGGAGGAACGTGACAGGGTTGGGGTGTGACACGACGGCGTGAGGCCGAACTGGCGGCGTTGTTCGAGACCGCGTCCGAGCTCGCGGGCATGCGCGACCCGGACGCGGTTCTCCGCTCGATCGTGCGCAGGGCCCGAAAGCTGCTCGGCACCGACGTGTCGTACCTGTCGATGAACGACCCGGCCGGCACCTACATGAGGGTGACGGACGGGTCGTTCTCGCCGCTCTTCCAGAAGGTGCGGCTGGGGCTCGGAGAAGGCCTGGGCGGGCTGGTGGCGCAGACCGCCCGGCCGTACGCGACCTCCGACTACTTCGCGGACGCCCGGTTCAACCACACCCGGCCGATCGACTCGGCGGTGCAGGATGAAGGCCTGGTGGCGATCCTGGGCGTGCCGCTGAAGCTCGACTCGAAGGTCATCGGCGTGCTGTACGCGGCCGACCGGACCTCGCGCGAGTTCCCGCCGGAGGAAGTCGCTCTGCTGTCGTCACTGGCCGACCACGCGGCGATCGCGATCGACACGGCGTCGTTGTTCGCGACGATCCAGTCGCACAACGAGGCCATGAAACGGGCGGAGGAGTCGCACGACCGGCTCACGGACCTGGTGCTGCGCGGTGGTTCCTCGGCCGAGGTGGCGGCGGCCGTCGGGGAGTTGCTCGGCGGACCGGTCGAGGTGCTGGAGACGGTGCCGTCGCTGGTCGTGCGGGCCAACGGGCGGGCCGTGCTGATCGACGACGTGTGGGTGTGCGCGGTGCTGGCGGGCTCGGAGCTGCTCGGCGGGATCGCGTTGGCCGGTCGCCCCGATCTGTCGGACGCGGACCGGCGGGTGTTCGAACGGTCGGCGGCCGTGACGGCGTTGTTGTTGCTGCTGCGGCGAACCGTGGCCGAGGCGGAGAACAAGGTTCGCGGCGAGCTGATCACCGACATCCTGGACGGACGGGATCCGGTGGGCCTGGTGGCACGGGCGCGGCGAGTCGGCGTCGAGCTTTCCGATCCGCACGTGGTGCTCGTGGCGGATGGAAATCTGTCCGCTGCCACGCATTACGCATCGGTCTACAGAGGACTGGCCGGATCGCGTGACCGCGATGTCGTGCTGGCGTTGCCTTCTGCCTCCACGGACGTTGCTCGTGATGTCGCGAAGGCGCTGGACGCGACGGTGGGCGCGTGCGGGCCTGTCGTGGGGCCGGTGGCGATCGCGGCGGCGTACGAGGAAGCGCGGCGGTGCCTGAGAGCGTTGCGGCAGCTGGGGCGCGAGAAGGACGCCGCGACGATGGACGACCTGGGGTTCGTCGGGGTGCTGCTGGGCGATCGCGCCAACGTGTCCGGCTACGTGCGGTCGGTGCTGGGACCGGTGATCGACTACGACTCCGAACGCGGCACGGAACTGGTGCACACGCTGGAGATCTACTTCCGGTGCGGTGCGAACCTGAGCCGCGCCAAAGCCGAGCTGCACCTCCACGTCAACACGGTCACGCAACGGCTCGACAGAGTCACGTCGTTGCTCGGCGACTGGCAGTCGCCCGACCGCGTGCTGGAGGTGCAGCTCGCCCTGCGCCTACTTCGCTTGCTGGGTTAGCAGAACAGCATCTCCCGCGGGTGCGTCGGAGTTGCCGAACGGCTTGGCGATCAGCATGTAGACCAGGCCGATGCCGACCACGAGCGCACCGCTCAGGATGACGACGTAGTTGTCGTACCAGGGTGCGTCCGGGGTGCGCGGCCAGACCATGTTGACCATCGCCGCGACGCCGTACGCGAGCGCCAGGACGTTGATGACCAGGCCCCAGCGGCCGAGCGTGAACTCGCCGGACGGCGTCCAGCCCTTGAGCCGCGCTCGCAGTGCTGCGAACACGACCATCTGGAATCCCAGGTAGATGCCGAGCGTCGCGAACGACACGATCTTGGCCAGCGCGTCCGAGGACAGCATGGACGCGAACACGATGATCATCGGGATGATGCCCGCGAGTGCCAGCGAGTACGGCGGGATGTGGCGCTTCTGGTTGAACTTCGCGAGCGCCCTGTGCCCGAAGATCATCTTGTCGCGGGCGTAGGAGTAGGTCAGCCTGCTGGCCGCGGCCTGGAGCGACATCGTGCAGGACAGGAACGAGATCAGCACGACGCCGATCACGATCTTGTACCCGACCGGGCCGAACGCGTTGGTCAAAATGCTCGTGACCGGGTCGGCGTCCTCGCCGCTGATGACCTTGCCGAAGTCCGGCACCGCGAGCAGCAGCGACAGACAGGCGAACGTGGCCGCCGCGCCGCCGATGTAGATGGTGCGGCGCATGGCCTTCGGGATGACGCGACCGGGGTCCTTGACCTCTTCCGCGGTGTCACCGCACGCCTCGAAGCCGTAGTACTGGTAGAGACCGATGATGCCCGCCGCGAAGAACGCGGGCAGATAGCTGCCCGACCCGCCGGCACCGAAGCTGTCGAAGAGCACGCCCAGACCGTGGATCCGGTTGTCCACCAGCAGCCAGATGCCGACCGCGAGCGCACCGACGATCTCCGCGGCGAACCCGAAGATGGCCGCCCAGCTCAGCACCTTGGTGCCCGCGTAGTTGATCAGCGTGGACACCACGATGATCGCGACCGCGCACAGCACGGTGTTGCCGACGTTCGCGGTGTAGCCGAGAAGCGTGGCCAGGTAAGGGCCCGCGCCGTAGCTGACGGACGCGATGGTGACCAGCAGGGCGATCATGTACACCCAGCCGGTCATCCACGCCCAGCGCTTACCCCACAGGCGGCGTGCCCAGGGGTACACGCCGCCCGCGACCGGGTACTGCGCCACGAGCTCGCCGAAGATCAGCGCGACCAGGAACTGGCCGACGCCCGCGACGACGAAGCTCCAGATCATCGGCGGGCCGCCGAGCATCAGGGCCGTGCCGAACAACGTGTAGGTGCTGACCACGGGGGAGAGGTAGGTGAAGCCCAGCGAGAAGTTCGCCCAGGGACTCATGTCCCGCTTGAACTCCGACGTGTACCCGAGATCCTTGAGCCGGTCCTCGGCTGTCGGCGTTGAATCGACTTGGGTCACTACGCCTCCCTGATCAGGTCCGCGGCACGTTCTCCGATCATGAGGACGGTGACCATGGGGTTCACCGTCGGCATGGTGGGGAACACGGACGCGTCGACGACCCGGAGGCCCTCGAGTCCGATGACTTTGAGGTCACCGTCCACAACGGACCCGATGGCGCAGGTGCCCGCCGGGTGGTAGACGGTGTGGGCCGCCCTGCGGCCGTACTCGGACAGAGCCTCGTCGCTCGTGACGTCCGGGCCGGGTGCGACCTCCCGCTTGAGCCACGACTTCAGCGGTTCCTGCTCGGCGATCTTGCGTGCGATCTTGAAGCCGTCGACCAGGGTCTGCTCGTCGTAGCCGTCGGGGTTGGTGAAGTACCCGAAGTCGAGCGCCGGCTTCTCCGCCGGGTCGCTGGACTTCAGCCACAGCCTGCCCTTGCTGTGCGGCCTGGGGATGTTCGGCGTCATGCAGACCCCGTGCTCCACCTTCGGGTAGCCGAGGCGTTCCGTGTTGGTGGTGAACGGGATCTGGTAGAAGTGGAACATCAGGTCCGGCCGAGGGTCGGACTCGTCGCGCCGGATGAACAGACCGGCGTCGGAGTCCATCACCGAGTTCTCCGGCAACGGTTTCGTGGTCTCCCAGACGATGACCGACTCCGGGTGGTCGAGCAGGTTCTCGCCGACGCCGGGCAGGTCGTGCTTCGGCTCGATGCCGATGCCGCTGAGGTGCTCGGCGTCGCCGATGCCCGAGAGCATCATCAGCCGCGGCGTGTCGATCGCGCCCGCGCAGAGGAGGACCTCTTTGTCGGCCTCGATGTAGCCCTTGTCGGTGTGCACGCCGATCGCGCGGTTGCCGTCGAACTCGATCCGGCCGGCCCAGGTGTTGAGCAGCAGCGTCAGGTTCTTGCGGCTGTCGAGGATCGGGTGCAGGTACGCGGTGCTGGCCGACGACCGCTGGTTGTTCTTCTCCGGGTGGTAGGCGATGGAGAAGAAACCAACGCCGTCCTCGAATGGCCGCGCGTTGAAGTCCTCGATCTCCGGGACGTCGACGGCCTTGCGCGTGGCGGCGACGAAGTCCTTGGCGATCGGGTTCCGGTCCTTCTCCTCCACCGGGATGATGTTGAGCTGGACCTTGTCGTAGTACGGCCCGAGCGCGTCCCAGGTCCAGCCATGGCCCCAGTCGTCGAAGTCCTGCGGCAGCGGGTTGAACGAGATCAGCGTGTTGTGGCTGGAACACCCGCCGAGCACCTTCGCGCGGCTGTGCCGGATGTGCGAGTTGCCGCGCGGCTGCTCGACCGTCGGGTAGTCGTAGTCGTACTCGGTCTCGAGCAGGTTGATCCAGTTGCGCAGAGCCAGGATCTTCTCGTCACCGACGTCGGACGGCCCGCCCTCGATGACCGCGACCGTGACGTTCTCGTCTTCGGTGAGTCTCGCGGCGAGCACACAGCCCGCCGTTCCGCCGCCGACGATCACGTAGTCGTACGCGGTCACTTGTCGTCCTTTCGCGCGAACCAGTTCTGGGCCTGGGGCTTGAGGTTCTGGTAGACGTGCTTGGGTTCGGTGTACTCGTGCAGCCCGGCGGTGCCGAGCTCACGGCCGACACCGGAGCGCTTGAAGCCGCCCCATTCGGCCTGCGGCAGGTAGGGACCGAACTCGTTGATCCAGACCGTGCCGTGGCGGAGCTTCTTCGCGACGCGCTGCGCCTTGTCGATGTCCTGGCTCCAGACACCGCCCGCGAGGCCGTACTCGGTGTCGTTGCCGAGCGCGATCGCCTCTTCCTCGGTCTCGAAGCGTTCGGCGGTGATGATCGGGCCGAACGTCTCGTCCCGGACGAGCTTCATGTCCCTGGTGCAGTCGGCGTAAACGGTGGGGCGGAAGAAGAAACCGTTCTGCAGCTCGGCTTCTTCCGGACGCCTGCCACCGGCCTTGAGGGTCGCGCCCTCCTGCTCGGCGATCTCGACGTAGCTCTCGACCTTGGCGCGGTGCTCGGCGCTGACGAGCGGCCCGGACTCGGTGTCCTCGTCGAAACCGTTGCCCAGCTTGATCCTGTCGGCCCGGCGCGCGACCTCGTTCACGAAGTCGTCGTAGATGCTCGTGTGCACGATCAGCCTGGTGCCGGACGAGCAGACCTGGCCCGCGTGGAAGAACGCCGCCGTGAGCGCGTAGTCGACGGCGGTGTCGAAGTCGGTGTCCGCGAAGACGATGTTCGGGTTCTTGCCACCGAGTTCGAGAGCGACCTTCTTCACCGTCCTGGCCGCGGACGCCATGATCCGCTGGCCGGTCGCGAGGCTGCCGGTGAACGAGATCAGGTCGACGTCCGGGTGTTCGGACAACGGCGCGCCGACTTCCGGGCCCGTGCCGAGGACGAGGTTCGCGACTCCGTCGGGCAGGCCTGCTTCCTGCAGCAGCTCGAACAGCTTGATGGTGGTGAGCGGGGTGATCTCGCTCGGCTTCGCCACCAGCGTGTTGCCGGCGAGCAGGGCGGGGGCGATCTTCCAGGACACCTGCAGCAGCGGGTAGTTCCAGGGCGCGATCATGCCGCAGACGCCGACGGGTTCGTAATCGACGCGGCTGATGACGTCCGGCGGCGCACCCTGGACGATCTTCGGGTGCAGCAGGCCGGCGAGGCCGCCGTAGTAGCGGAACACGGAGACGACGTCGTCCACGTCGATGCGGCTCTCCACCACCGTCTTGCCGGTGTCGAGCGTCTCGGTGCGGGCGATGTCCTCCTTGTCGCGTTCCAGGAGGTCCGCGACGCGGTTCAGCACGGCGGCGCGGTGCTCGGGGCTGGAGTGCTGCCAGTCGCCGTGGTCGAAGGCGTTTCTCGCTTTCGCGATCGCCTGGACGGCCTGTTCGCGGGTTTGGTCCTCGACCTCGGTGAGAACACTCTGGTCGAAGGGGTTGATGATCTGCCGCACCGGCGACACGCCTCCCTGTTTCGTGTGTCCACGTAGGACACTGGGGTGTAGCCGGTCGCCGGTGGCGGTAAACCGTGACGACCGTCTCTACTTCAAGTTCCTGCGCAGTCGGGTGAAAAGTCGAGCGTTGCTCATTGCCACAATGCCAACGATGTCGTCCGGGTGGTCACCGTCTCGATAGGTCGCGACGAACTTCCTGTCCTCGATGGACCCATCTTCGACGCGAACGTCGTTCGTCGCTCGCCCGATGAACTGAATTCGCACGCCATACTGATCCGACCAGACGTAACCGCCGTTGGTGTGCGTTGCGACGGTCTCGCCCGCGAGCAAGTTGCGGGTGGCGATTTGCGCCTGTTCGGTCGCGGACGTCCAGTGCTCGGCGCGATGTCCGGCGCAGTTCGCGACGTCGCCGACGGCCACGACGTTCTTCAGGTTCGTCACGCCGCCCGCGTCGCACACGACGCCGTTGTCGACCTTGACCGGTCCGCCGGCGAGCCAGTCCGTCGCCGGACGCACGCCCACGCCCGCGACGACGACGTCGGCGTTGACATGACGGCCGTCCGCGAGGTTGATTCCGCCATCAACGTTGACTGAATCAACATTGACTCCGGTAATCAACGTTGATCCGTGGTCGGCGTGCAGCTGTCCACATGCGGCACCCATCTCCGCGCCGAGCACGCGCATGAGCGGTGCCGGCAGCGCTTCGATGACGGTGACCTCTTTGCCGAGCGCGCGTGCACTGGACGCGATCTCCGCGCCGATGAAGCCCGCGCCGATGACGCCGACGTGCTGTGCGTCGACGAACGCGTCGCGGAGCTTGATGGCGTCGTCGAGGGTGCGCAGGACGTGCGTGTTCGGGATTGTCCGCGGTATACCGCCGGTCGCGATGACGAAGCCGTCGGCCGCGACTGTGGTGCCGTCGCTGAGCGCCAGTTCGTGAGCAGAGAGCAGCCCGGTGGCTTGCACGCCGAGGCGCCAGTCCGCGTCGAGCGCGTCGAGGTCCTCCTGGTCCGCGAGCGGCACCGCCTCGACCTTGCCGAGGAGGAAGTCCTTCGAGAGAGGGGGTCGGTCATAGGGCAGATGCACCTCGTCGCCCACGATGACGAGCCGCCCGTCGAACCCCTGCCGGCGCAGTGCCTGCGCCGACCTCAAGCCGGCCAGTGATGCGCCGATGATCGCGATCGTCCTCACGCCACGTCCTCGTTCACTTCGACATCGACATAGACCTCTCCATCCTGCACGCGGACGGGATAGGTCTTCACCGGTCTTTTGGCGGGCAGACAAGTCGGCTCGCCGGTGCGAAGGTCGAAGCTCGCGGCGTGCAGAGGGCACTCCACGAAGCATCCCTCCAGCCATCCCTCGCTCAGCGAGGCGTCCTGGTGGGTGCACGTGTCGTCGACGGCATACAGAACACCGTCGGCGTTGAACACGGCGATCGGCGCATGAGGGCCGACGATGCGCACCGCCTCTCCCGGGGGCAGGTCCATGAGAGCGCAGGCGCGGATCATCGTCGGCCTCCGTTGCGTTACGCGGCACGCGTTCCGAATGACGCAACACAATGTGCGGCTCGAACGACCCGCCGTCAAGAGGCCAGCAGGTTGTTTTGCCTGCCGGTTACTGTTGCGCGATGAGCAACTCCGACTCGGCAGCTCAGGTGCAGTCCGTCGACAGAGCCATCAGCGTGCTCGAACTACTGGCCCAAGGCGAGGCCGGTATCACCGAAATCGCAGGTGAACTGGGTGTGCACAAGTCCACGGTGTCCAGACTCGTCTCCGTGCTGGAAGCGCGTGGCCTGGTCGAGCAGCTCGGGGAAAGAGGCAAATACGCCATCGGTTTCGGCGTCGTCCGGCTGGCCGGTGCCGCCACCGGCCGCATGGACCTGACCAAGCTCGGCCAGCCCGTGTGCCAGACGCTCGCGGACTCCTTCGGCGAAACCGTCAACATCGCCGTGCACGACGCCGGCGTGGCCATCAACATCACCCAGGCCCGCGGCTCCGCAGCCGTGTCGGCCGTGAACTGGATCGGCCAGCGCACGCCCCTGCACGCCACCTCGTCCGGCAAGATCCTGCTCGCCCACCTGGACCTGGACGAACGCAAGCGCTTGGTTTCCTTGCCGCTCGACTCGTACACCGAGAACACCGTGGTGGACGCCGGAACGCTGCTGGCCGAACTGGAGGAGGTCGCGGCGCAGGGGTTCGCGGCGTGCTTCGAGGAACTGGAACTGGGGCTGCACGCGGTGGCCGTCCCGGTGCGCGGGCACCGGGGCCAGGTGGTGGCGGCGATGAGCGCCTCCGGGCCGTCGTACCGGTTGTCACGCGAGCGGGTGCAGCAGATCGTGCCGACGATGTCCTCGGCGGCCGCTGATCTCTCGGCCCAGCTCGGCTATTTCGCGGGCTGATTCGCTGCGCCGTTCGGGTGAGACCTGTAACTCTGCGTCATCAGCAGTCGAAGGACCAGTACGGCTGTTCGCAGAAGGTCCCGAGGTGCCGCCATGAACGCTCGTGAACGCAAGTACCGCGGCCGTCCTCCGGCTGAGCGACGGGGCATAGCTCTGTGTCTCTCCGGAGGCGGCTATCGGGCGGCGCTGTTCCACCTGGGTGCGCTGCGACGGCTCAACGAGCTCGGCGTCCTGTCCAGAGTGGACACGATCTCGGCGGTCTCCGGGGGATCGATCCTGGCGGCGCACCTGCGGGTCAGCGTCGCGGACTGGCCGGAGCCGGGCGAGTCGATCCCGGACTGGGACAAGGTGGTGGCCGAGCCCTTCCTCGAACTGATGTCGGCCAACATCCGGACCAGGGCGATCCTGCAGAGACTGCGGCCGTGGAAGTGGATGCATCGGAGCACCGGCGTCGAGGCGCTCGCCGCCGCGTACGAGCAACGGCTCGGGCTGACCGGCAGGACGCTGGGTTCCCTGCCGAACCGCCCGCGGATGATCTTTTGTGCCACCGACATGGTCTTCGGCCAGAACTGGATCTTCGACTCGGGTACCGGCGACACCCCGTGGCGCATGGGGAGTTCCCGAGCCGGATACGCGAGCCCTGGCGAGGGGTGGCCGCTGGCGAAAGCGGTCGCCGCCTCCGGGTGTTTCCCGCCGGTGTTCAACCCGATGCCGGTCGGCGTGTCCGCCCACGAGTTCATCGAGAACGCGGACGAGGAACCGTACGACGGCGACGATCGGGATGCCCTGGTCGAGGCGGTGACGCTCAGCGATGGCGGCGTGTACGACAACATGGGGCTCGAACCGGTCTGGCAGGACCATGAAACCGTGCTGGTGTCCGACGGCGGAGCGGTGTTCCAGGCCCGCGGGCGCACGTGGCTGATCAAGCGGCTGATGCGCTACAGCGAGATCTCCGGCGATGGTGGTGAGGCGGTGCGCAAGCGCTGGCTCATGTCCGGGTACGGCCGCGGCGACTTCAAGGGTGCCTATTGGGGCATCGGCAGCGTCGCGGCGCACTATCCGACCGATCCGGAGGGATATCGCGAGAACTTGGTGACCAAGGTGATCTCCCGTGTGCGCACCGATCTCGACAGGTTCAGCACGGCAGAGCAGTGCGTCCTGCAGAACCACGGCTACCTGCTCGCCAACGCCGGCGTGCTGGACCACGCCCCCGAGCTCGTGAAGATCCGGCAGGACGCCAAGGCGCCTCATCAGGAGTGGATGGACCACGGCAGGGTGGCGGCCGAGCTGAAGGGCAGCGGCAAACGCCGCGTTCTCGGACGACGCTGAGCCCACAGCTCCCGTGATGCCCGGTTTGCACGGGCTCCACACCTCGGACGCCCGAACGCGGTATTGACACCGGGTCGCACTGGCCGCAGCTTGTTGCAGATAGCGGAACGAGTTCTGTTGCGCGCAACTGCGGCGAAGGGTGTCCAGATGCCTGGAGAAGTGCCTCGCGTGGTGCTGGTGGGGGCGGGGATCGTCGGTTGCGCGCTGGCCGACGAGCTCACCGGGCGCGGCTTCACCGACGTCACAGTGCTGGACCAGGCGCAGGGGCTCGCGGTCGGCGGGTCGAGCAGCCACGCGCCGGGCCTGGTGTTCCAGACGAACTCCTGCCGCAGCATGACCTCGTTCGCCCGCTACACGGTCGAGAAGTACACGGCGCTCGGCTGCTTCGACCAGATCGGTGGCCTGGAGATCGCCACCAGCCCCGAACGCCTCGCGGACCTGACGCGTCGCCACGGCTGGGCCACGGCGTGGGGTGTGGAGAGCCGGCTCGTCGGACCGGACGAGGTGGCGGAGCTGCATCCGTTGCTGGATCGGGAACAGATCCTCGGCGGCTTCCTGATTCCGGGCGACGGCCTCGCGAAACCCGTTGTCGCGGCGGAAGTTCAGGCGAAGCGGGCTGGTGAGCGCGGGGCGCGGTTCGTGTTCGGGCAGAAGGTCGTCGCGGTGGAGACGGCGGGGGACCGGGTCACCGGCGTGCGCACCGAGACGGACACCTTCCCGGCCGACATCGTGGTGTCGTGTGCCGGGATGTGGGGGCCGGTGCTGGGGGAGATGGTCGGGCTGAGCATCCCGCTCGTGCCGATGGCCCACCAGTACGTGTTCTCCGGTGACGTCAACGTCAGTGCGGAAGCGCTTGCGCGGCAACCGATTCTGCGGCATCAGGAGGCGGACCTGTACTTCCGCTCGCACGGCCAGGCGCTGGGCATCGGGGCGTACGGGCATCGGCCCATGCCGATCGCGGCCAGGGGCATCACCGGGTCGGAGCTGCCGTTCACCAAGGAGGACTTCGAGGAGTCGTGGGAGTCGGCCGTCGAGCTGATCCCCGCGCTGGCGGAAGCTGGGGTGGATCGCGGGTTCAACGGGCTGTTCTCGTTCACCAGTGACGGGATGCCGTTGCTGGGCGAACATCCACGGCTGCACGGCTTCTGGGTCGCCGAGGCGGTGTGGATCACGCACTCCGCCGGTGTCGCGAAGGCGATGGCCGAGTGGATCGTCGACGGGCAGCCGGAACTGGACCTGCACTCCAGCGACCTCAACCGGTTCGAGCAGGTGCAACTGGCGCCGGACTACGTGCTGGAACGCAGTTGCCAGAACTTCGTCGAGGTCTACGACCTGCTGCATCCGTTGCAGCCCATGGAGAGTCCGCGGCCGATCCGGACGAGTCCGTTCTACGGCAGGCAGCAGGAGCTCGGCGCGTTCTTCCTGGAGGCGTCCGGGTGGGAGCGGCCGCACTGGTACGAGGCCAACGCGAGCCTGCCCGAGGTCGCCGAGGTGCCGGAACGGGGCGAGTGGGCGAGCCGGTACTGGTCACCGATCTGCGGCGCCGAGGCGTTGGTGACGCGCAAGAGGGTCGCGCTGTTCGACATGACACCGTTGAAGCGGCTGGAGGTCAGCGGGCCGGGTGCGCTGGAGTTCCTGCAGCGCATGACGACCAACAACCTGAACCGCAAGCCGGGCGCGGTGGTCTACACGCTGCTGCTGGACGAGCAGGGCGGGGTGAGGAGCGACCTCACGATCGCGCGCCTCGACGCGACCACCTTCCAGGTCGGTGCGAACGGCAACCTGGACCTGGAATGGCTGCTCAAGCACGCGCCGGATGACGTCCACGTCAAGGACATCACGGCAGGCACGTGCTGCATCGGTTTGTGGGGACCGAAAGCACGCGACCTGCTCAACGAGATCTCGCACACGCTGGACACGCAGAAGGGTTACTTCACCGCGCAGAAGGCGTTCATCAAGAACGTTCCGGTGACCGCGTTGCGACTGTCCTATGTGGGCGAACTCGGCTGGGAGCTCTACACCACCGCGGACATGGGCCCCAAGCTGTGGGACACGCTGTGGGAGGCCGGTCAGAAGCACGGTGTCATCGCGGCCGGGCGCGGTGCGTTCAACAGCTTGCGGCTGGAGAAGGGCTACCGGTCGTGGGGCACGGACGTGACGACCGAGCACGACCCGTTCGAGGCGGGGCTCGGGTTCGCGGTGCGCAAGGACAAGGAGTTCGTCGGCAAGGCAGCGCTGGAGAGCCGTACGTCCACCAAGAAGCTCACCTGCCTCACGATCGACGACCCGCAGCAGGTCGTGATGGGCAGCGAACCCGTGTTCCACCAAGGAGAACCGGTCGGATACGTCACGAGCGCGGCGTACGGCTACACGACCGGGCTCAACATCGCCTACGCGTGGCTGCCCGCCGACGTCGGCGACGTGGAGATCGAGTACTTCGGCCGGAAGGTGAAGGCTCGCCCGGCGCAGGAGCCGTTGTTCGACCCCGAGATGAAGAGACTCAGAGGCTGACATGTCTTCTGGGACATCTTCTGGGACGGCCTACGACGTCATCGTCATCGGGCTCGGCGGCATGGGCAGTGCCGCCGCGTACCGGCTCGCCCAGCGCGGCAAGAGGGTGCTGGGGCTGGAGAAGTTCACGCCCGCGCACGCGAACGGGTCGAGCCACGGCGGGTCGCGCATCACCCGCCAGGCCTACTTCGAGGACCCCGCATACGTGCCGTTGCTGCTGCGCGCCCACGAGATGTGGGACCAGATCGAGCGCGACAGCGGGCAACAGATCTTCCACCGCGTCGGCGGAGTGCTGGTCGGTACGCCGGACAGCCGCACCATCGCCGGCAGCCGCGAGAGCGCCGAACGGTACGGCCTCAAACACGAAATGCTGAACGCGCGACAGATCCGCGAACGCTTCCCGACGATGCGCCCGGCCCCCGGCGAAGTCGCGCTCTACGAGGACGGCGCGGGTCTCGTCGTGCCGGAAGCGTCCGTGAGGGCTCACCTCGACCTGGCCACCAGGGCCGGCGCCGAGCTGCACTTCGAGGAGCCGGTGACCCACTGGGAGGGCGGCAGGGTCACCACGGCGCGAGCGACCTACGAGGCCGAGCGCGTCGTGGTGTGTCCCGGACCGTGGGCGCCGGAACTGTTGCGGGACCTGCGAATCCCGTTTGAGATCGAACGTCAGGTCCAGTTCTTCTTCACCCCGGCGGAGAACTTCCGGGACCATCCGGTCTACATCTGGGAACGCGACCGCACCTTCTACGGCTTCCCCGAGCTGGACGGTGCCGTGAAGGTCGCGATCTTCGGCAATGGCGACATCTGCACGCCGGAGACCATCGACCGCACGGTCGGGGTCCACGAGGTCCAGGCGATCGAAGACTTCATGCGACCGAAGATGCCGGGCATCGCCGGCACCTTGCAACGAGCTGCTACCTGCATGTTCACCAACACCGCGGACGGGCACTTCGTCATCGCGAAACACCCCGAACACGACAACGTGACTGTGGCGTGCGGCTTCTCCGGGCACGGCTTCAAGTTCGTGCCCGTCGTCGGCGAGATCCTGGCCGGCCTCACGATCGACGGGGCCACGCGGCACCCGATCGGACTCTTCGACCCTGCTCGCTTGAGAGGCGGAGCTTGACTTCTTCCCCTCATGAGCGAGGGGAATTCCTACGGCTCGCGCCGCGGGGTTTTCTGCTTCGTCGCCGACCGCCCGCCCGGAGTGTTCCGTTGAGGTCTTACATCGGCTCCACAGACTGTCACCGCCAGCCCGGCGGCCAGGATGTTGCGTGCCGCGTTCACGTCCCGGTCATGGGTCGTGCCGCAGGGGCAGGTCCAGGTGCGCATGTGGAGCGGCATCGCTGTCGCGAGCGCGCCGCAGACCGAGCACAGCTTGGACGACGGGAACCAGCGATCAACGGTGATCACGTCCCGTCCGTACCAGTCCGCTTTGTACTCCAGGAACTGCCGAAACTGTCGCCAGCCCGCATCGCCGATCCCGCGAGCCAAGCGACGGTTGCCGATCATGTTCGACACCGTGAGGTCCTCGATCACGAGCGTTTGGTTGTCGCGCACGAGTCGAGTAGTGATCTTGTGCAGGGAGTCGGCACGCTGATCGGTGATCCGGGCGTGCACACGAGCCACCCTGACACGTGCCTTGGCCCGATTGCTGCTGCCCTTCTGCTTGCGGCACAACGCCCGCTGAGCCCTCGCCATCGCCATCCGATCCCGGCGCTCATGGCGGGGGTTGCTGATCTTCTCCCCGGTCGACAGGGTCAGCAGATGATCGAGGCCTACATCGATGCCCACCACCGCATGGGTGGCGGGCAACGGCGTCACGCTGGCGTCTTCGCACAGCAGCGACACGAACCAGCGTCCGGTCGCGTCGCGCGACACGGTCACCGTCGAGGGCACCGCGCCCTCGGGCGGCGGCCGCGACCAGCGGACGTCCAACGGTTCGGCCATCTTCGCCAGCGTCAACGTTCCGTCACGCCACCGGAACGCCGAGCGCGTGTACTCGGCGCAGGCACGCGACTTCTTCCGCGACTTGAACCGCGGATACCGCGCACGCTTGGCGAAGAAGTTCGTGAACCCAGTCTGCAGATGCCGCAACGTCTGCTGCAGTGGCACAGCGGATACGTCGCTGAGGAATGCGAGTTCCTCGGTGCGTTTCCACAGGGTCAGCATCGCCGATGTGGCCTCGTAGCCGACCCGTTCCCCGCGCTGCGTCCACGCCTCCGTGCGTGCCTGCAACGCCAGGTTGTACACCTTGCGGACACACCCGAACGTGCGCGCCAGCTCCGCCGCCTGCGCCTCAGTCGGATAGAAGCGGTACTTGAATGCCCGCTTCACCTGCCCGTTCACCGTTCACAAACTACCAAATCGCTGTGTGCCCCACGGGGTGGGTTGTGGACGTCGTGTCGCCGTGACGGCGAGACGGTTTTCCTGCCCTGCTCCGCCAGGGTCCGAATCTTCCCCGCCCTGAAGGACGGGGTCTCCTCGGAGGGCTTCAGATGACCGGCAGCCTGATCTCCACCCTTGAGGGCCGCTACTACACCGATCCCGCGATCTTCGAGCGGGAGCAGGCGAACATCTTCGAGAAGATGTGGTTCTGCGCGGTCAAGTCGGGTGACCTCGCCAGCCCCGGCGACTTCCGCACCGTGCAGGTCGGCCGCGAAAGCGTGCTCATCGCCCGAGACCGCAAAGGCGGCCTCAACGCGTTCCTCAACGTCTGCCGGCACCGCGGCGCGCGGATCTGCGTCGACGAGGCCGGCAGCGTCAAACGCGCGTTCCAGTGCCCTTACCACGCCTGGACGTACGCGTTGGACGGCAACCTGATCGCCGCACCCAATCTCACCTCAATGCCAGACGTCGACCGCGTTGCGTATGGACTGACGAAGGTGCATTTGCGCGAGTGGCTCGGGTACGCCTGGGTGAACCTCGCCGAGGACCCGCCGAGCTTCGAGGACGACGTCTTGAGCGCCGTGACCGAACGTCTCGGCACGCTCGAGGGCATCGACGGCTACGAGATCGACCAGTTGTCCGTGGGCAAACGAATCGTCTACGACGTCAAAGCCAACTGGAAGCTCATCATCGAGAACTTCATGGAGTGCTACCACTGCGCGACGATCCACCCCGAGCTCACCGAGGTGCTGCCCGAGTTCGCCGACGGCTACGCGGCGCAGTACTACGTCGGGCACGGCGCGGAGTTCGGTGACGAGATCAAGGGCTTCACCGTCGACGGCAGCGAGGGCTTCGAAAAACTTGCGTCGTTGGAAGAGGAACGCGACCGGAAGTATTACGCCATCACCATCAAACCGCAGGTGTTCATCAACCTCGTGCCGGACCACGTGATCCTGCACCGCATGTACCCGGTGGCGGTCGACCGGACCGTCGTCGAGTGCGATTGGCTCTACGCCAAGGAAGTGGTCAACACCGGGCGTGACGTCTCTCGCTCGGTCGAGCTGTTCCACCGGGTGAACGAGCAGGACTTCGAAGCATGCGAGCGTTGCCAGCCGGCGATGGCCTCACGCGCCTACGCGCGCGGCGGGGTGCTGGTGCCCTCAGAGCATCACATCGGCGGTTTCCACGACTGGCTCGTCCAGAAACTGGAATCAGCCGACTAGGGGATCGACTGGTCACCCGTGTACGGCGAAAGCTTGCACGGGTGATGGAGCAGACGGACTTCTTGCTCCCGGACGGGGAGCACGACCTCCTCCGCCGCATCCGGCAACTAGCCGAGCGCGCGGAACGGACGGCGCACAACCGGTCCAACTTCGTGGGACCGCCGCCGTCGCAGGAGCACCTGGACATCCTCGCGGAGATCAGGACTCTCTCCGAGGAGATGACCACGGGCACGTCCAGAACAGGAAGACGGGCCGAGGCGTTGCCCCGGCCCGCCAGACCTGCGGACGATCTCATCGTCCCAGGGAAGATGTGACTGTCAGCGGCGCTGGCCGCGCACCATCTTGACGAGACCCTTCATGGTCTCCTCCAGCCCGGAGCCGAACGGGTTGTCGTGCACCAGGTACGTCCAGGTCGAACTCGGACGCTTCACCCCGGCGTCGGTGAGGTCGAAGCCGTCATCCGTGATCTTGGCGGCTTCGTAGGAGTCACCCGCCTGTTCCCACGACTCCGGCACAATCTTGTTGAACGCGGGAATCGCCTCGCGGTGGAACTCGTCCAGCGGGTTCTGCCGCGCGAGCGCGCGCAGGTGGATGCCCTCACGCAGGTCTGACAGGAACGTCAGGTGGTGCGTCCACAGGTCGTCGAGGTAGAAGAGCGTGATCTTGCGCGCGGCCTCGGCGGCCACCTCGTCCGACGCGCCTTCCTTCTCACCGAGCTTCTCGAACGCCGCGTCCGTGCGCAGCACCACGTCGCGGTGCTTGAGCAGCAGCTGCCGCTGGTGCTCGATCAGCTTGTTGTAGCGCCAGGTGTTGCGGTGGATCTCCAGGTTCACGCCCTCGGCCACGCGCTGCGCGTGCTCGAAGGTGTGGATCAGGCCCTTGTCGTTGACGCGGCCGTCGGAGTCCACATCGGACGGATCCTCGGCGTCCGGCGCGTACTGGGTGATCAGCTCGTCCTGCATCGACGAGAAGAACACCGAGCCGCCGGGGTCGCCCTGACGTCCGGCACGGCCGCGCAGCTGGTCGTCCAGGCGCGACGACGAGTGCCGCCCGGTGCCGATCACGTACAGGCCGCCCAGCTCGGCGATCCGGTCGTGGTCCTCGCCCTCGTGGCCGCCGAGACGGATGTCCGTACCGCGACCGGCCATCTGGGTGGAGACGGTGATCCGCTGGTACGAGCCCGCGTCGGCGATGATCGACGCTTCCTCGGCGTCGTTCTTCGCGTTCAGGACCACGCACTCGAGCCCGGCGTCGCGCAGCTTGGAGGAGATCCGCTCGGACTCCGCGACGTCCAGCGTGCCGACGAGGATCGGCCGACCGGACTCGTGGGCGGTCTTGATCTCCTCGACGATCGCGTCTTCCTTCTGCTCCAGCGTCGCGTAGAGGCGGAAGTGCTCGTCCTCGCGGATGTTCTCCTTGTTCGGCGGGATCACGAGCACCTCGAGCTCGTAGAACTCGCGCAGGGTCTCCGCGACGGCGACCGCGGTACCGGTCATGCCGCAGCGCGTCGGGTACCGCCCGAGCAGCGCCTGGACCGTCATCGAGTCGAGGATCTCGCCCGACTCGGTCGTCTGGACGTTCTCCTTGGCCTCGACCGCGGCCTGCAGGCCGTCCGGCCACCGCTGCAGCTTCGCGATGCGGCCGCGGGAGTCGTTGATCAGATGCACCTTGCCGTCGCGCACGATGTAGTCGACGTCGCGGTGCAGCAGCACCTGCGCGTGCAAGGCGACGTTCACCTTCGACAGCGTGGAGGTGACGTGCTCCTGCGAGTAGAGGTCGATCTCGCCGAGCGCGCGCTCGACGGCCTCGGAGCCGGCGCCGGTGAGGAAGACGTTGCGCTCTTCGTCGTCGATCTCGTAGTGCAGGTTCTGCCGGAGCCGCTTCACCAGGTCCGCGATGACGGGGTCGGCGGCCTCGGCGCTGGTCGAACCGGCGAGCACGAGCGGCACGCGGGCCTCGTCGACGAGCACCGAGTCGGCCTCGTCGATCAGCGCGACCTGCTGCTCGGGCACGATCAGGTCCTCGGGCCGGGTGGCGATCCGGTCGCGCAGGACGTCGAAGCCGATCTCGCTGACCGGCGCGTACGTGACCTCGCACTGGTAGGCCTCGCGGCGCTCCTCGGCCTTCGAGCTGCCGTTGATCCAGCCGACCGTGACGCCGAGCAGCCGGTACAGCGGGCCCATCCACTCCGCGTCGCGCTGGGCGAGGTAGTCGTTGACGCTGACCACGTGGACGCGCTTGCCCTTGATCGCGAACCCGGCCGCGGCCATGGCGCCCGCGAGCGTCTTGCCCTCACCGGTGGCCATCTCGACGACGAGCCCGCTGAGCATGCCCAGCGCACCCAGCACCTGCACGTCGAACGGACGTTGCCCGATGGCGCGCTCGGCGGCCTCACGCGTGAGGGCCACGAGCTCGGTGTCGTCGCTCTCCTCGCGCAGCTTCGTGGCGTGTGCCGTCAGCTCCTCGTCGCTGAACGCTTTGAACGCGTCAGCGTGTTTCTCCACGTCCTTGAGCAGTGCCTGGAACGGGGCGAGGTCGACTGAGCCCGGTTTCTGCGCGAACCTGCGCATCCGCTGCTTGAAGCGCGCCATGAGAGTGGTCACGACGCAGCAACGTACGGCATCGCCTCAGGGTTCCGCAGAGGTCTTGACTGTGAAGCCGGAAATGTCCGGTTGGACGCGGCATCGGTCACGAAAGTCCCAGCTCAGCGGTCGGCTTCCCGTCGCGGCGGATCAGGCTCGTCAGCACGCCGTCGTTGAGCGCGATGGCCGCGGTGACCGCCGGTGCGCCGAAGAAGCAGATGGTCTTCTCGAAGTGATCGCCGAGGACGCCGAACGCGTGGTCCTTCGACACGAAGATCATGTAGTCGCCGTTGGGATAGTGGGAGTACTCCCACTCGTCCAGGTCGTCGACATTCGTCACCCGGTGCGGCCGGTACTGCGAGGACGGATGGACAGCGTCGTGATGAAACACCGAGTCCCAGTACTCGACGCACTCCCGCAGCACGTCACACACCAGCTGAGCCACCGGACGAGCAGCTTCGGGAAACGGGGCGCCGGGCGTTCCGCAGGGCGGCAGCGCCCACACGACTGAGGGGACGGGTTCGTTGATCGCCGGCGAGCTGGTGCGGCTGAACCCGAACTCGCCGACGAAGTCCCGCCACAGTTCACGCCCTAGGTCATCGTCCAACTCCACCCATGCGTACTCCGGCACGGTCAGCACACTAGCCATCGGCCCGGTTGGTGCCACGACGCGTGGCACCAACCGGTACTGGGGCTAGACGGGTTTGTGCGTCTCCGGCAGCTTGATCACCGACACGAGCGTGCACAGGCCCATGACCAGCAGGAACGCCGACACCGACATCGACGTCCCGGTCGCGCCCAGCAGCGCCGTCATCACGAACGGCGTGCCACCGCTGACCAGGATCGACGCCAGCTGGTACGCGAGAGAGGCGCCCGAGTACCGCACGTGCGGCTCGAACAGCTCACCCAGGTAGGCGGCGATGGGTCCGTACACAAGAGAGGACGCGATGCCTCCGACCGTGGACGCGACGAACAGCAACAGCAGCGAGCCTGTGTCCACGAGCAGGAAGTACGGGAACGCCCACACGATCAGACCGATGGTGCCCGCGATGATCAGCGGACGGCGGCCCAGGCGGTCGGACAGGTGCCCGGCGTAGAGGATCACCGGGATGCTCACGAGCGACGACAGCAGGCTGACCACCAGCACCGACTCGCGGGACAGACCGAGCGTGGTGGTCGCGTAGGACAGCACGCCCGCGATCGACACGTAGAAGATCGCGTTGGAGGCGAACATCAGGCCCGCGCCGAGCAGGATCGGCTTGCGGTGCGTGCGCAGGGCCTCCTTCAGCGGTGCTTGCGCCACGGCGGGTCCTGACGCACGGCGTTCCTTCAACTCACGGAAGACGGGGCTGTCCTCGACCTTCAGTTGGATGAACAGCACCACGGGGAAGAGGAGCGCGCTCGCCAGGAACGGGATGCGCCAGCCCCACGCCGCGAACGCCTCCGGCGAGAGAGAGGTGGTGGCGCTGATGAACGCGACGTTGCCCAGCAGCACGCCGATCGGCACACCGGCCTGGCCGAACGTGCCCGCGAAGCCGCGCTTCTTCGGGCCCGCGGACTCGGTCAGCAGCAGGACGACACCGCCCCACTGCCCGCCGACCGCGATGCCCTGCAGGAAGCGCAGCAGCACCAGCAACAGGGGCGCGCCGACGCCGAGGGACGCCGTGGTGGGCAGCAGGCCGATGAGGAACGTCGCCGCCGCCATCAGCCCGAGGCAGATGACAAGGGCCGGCTTGCGGCCGACCTTGTCGCCGACGTGACCGAAGACCAGTCCGCCGATCGGGCGTGCGATGAAGCCCGCCCAGAACGTGCTGAACGACAGAAGCAGCGCCACGATCGGCGTTGCCTCGGGGAAGAACAGCTTGGGGAACACCAGTGCCGCGGCTGTCGCGTAGATGAAGAAGTCGTACCACTCAAGACTCGAACCAACGAGTCCGGCTGCCATGAGCCTGCGTAAGGTCTTCTGCTCCGTAGGGGCGACGCTGACCACGGATTCTCCTCACCACGTGTCGATGAACGGGCGTTTCTTCCCTTGGGGGCGGGAAGTTGCAGGGGCCAGCGCGGTGGCGATCCACCGCCGCGTGTCGGCCGGGTCGATCACGTCGTCGATCTCGAAGACCGAGGCGACGTTCAGCGCTTTGCCGTGCTCGTAAGCCATCGCGACCATCTGGTCGTAGCGCTGCTTGCGTTCCTCCGGGTCGTCGATGGCGTCGAGCTCTCGCTTGAACCCGAGCTTGACGGCGCCTTCGAGACCCATCGGGCCGAACTCGCCGGTGGGCCAGGAGATGGCGAACTGCGGAACCTTGAGGCTGCCCGCCGCCATCGCCTGGGCGCCGAGGCCGTACGCCTTGCGCAGCACGACGAGTCCGAAGGGGACGGTGATGTTCGCGCCCGTCACGACCATGCGGGTCAGGTGGCGGACGGTGGCGGTGCGTTCGGCGTCGGGGCCGACCATGAAGCCCGGGGTGTCGGCGAGGGAGACGATCGGGATGTCGAACGCGTCCGCGAGCTGGAGGAAGCGGGCGCACTTGTCGGCGGCGTCGGCGTCGATCGCGCCGCCCAGGACGGTGGGGTCGTTGGCGATCAGGGCGATGGGGCGGCCTTCGACGCGGATGAGGGCGGTGACGATGGCCTTGCCGAAGCCGCTGCGGAGTTCGAGGACGCTGTCGGTGTCGGCCAGGGTGGTGATGAGGGCTCGGATGTCGTAGGCGCGGAGGCGATTTTCGGGGACGGCGTGGCGGAGGAGGCGTTGGTCGGTGCACGACCACTCCTCCGAAGGCCCCTGGAAGTAGGCGAGGTACTTCTTGGCGACCGCGACGGCTTCTTCTTCTGTCGCCACCGCGATGTCCGCGACGCCGTTGGGTACCTGCACGTCCAGCGGGCCTATGTCCTCTGGCCGGAACACGCCCAGTCCGCCGCCCTCGATCATCGCCGGGCCGCCCATGCCGATGTTCGCGCCCTCGACGGCGATGATTACGTCGCACGTGCCGAGCAGCACCGCGTTGCCCGCGAAGCAGCGTCCCGCGACGACGCCCACCAGCGGCACCTGGCCGCTGAGCTGCGCGAACGCGTGGAACGAGCCGCAGTCGAGGCCGCTGACCATGCTGTGGTCGGTGTCGCCTGGGCGTCCGCCGCCACCCTCGGCGAACAGCACCACCGGCAGGTTCTCCTGCTGTGCCAGGGCGAACAACCTGTCCTTCTTCTGGTGGTTGCGCAGTCCCTGCGTGCCGGCGAGCACGGCGTAGTCGTAGGACATCGCCACGATCCGTTGGCCGTTCACGACACCGATGCCGGCCACCATGCCGTCGGCGGGCGTGCGTTCGATCAGCTCCTCGAGAGACCGGCGCTGACGCTGGGCGGCGATCGCCAGCCCGCCGTACTCGACGAACTCGGAGCACAGATCCGCGATGTTCTCCCGCGCGGTCCGGCCACCGGCAGCGTGCCGTTTCGCGGCGGACTCCGGACGGGAGAAGTCGTGCCGCGCCAGCACTTCCGCCAGGTCCGGCCGTACGTGTTCTAGATCTACCTGAACAGCGTCCTCAGTGGACTCGCCAACTCCGGAAGCGAGCACCTGCCCCTCGGCGACCGTGTCGCCGACGGACACCACCACCTCGCCGGACACCCGGACGACGTGCTGCATCTTCATCGCTTCCAGCACCACGGAGTCCGCGGACACCGCGACCACCGTGCCCGCCAGCGGCGCCCGCATGCCCTCGGAGGGCTCGTCGACCACGAAATCGGTCGTCGCACCCACGATGTCCCGCGTCAGCAACGTCCGCAGGAACTCCAGGTTCGTCGAGACGCCCTCGACCCGGAACTCGCCCAACGCCCGTCGCGCCCGGTTCAGCGCCACGTCCAGGTCCTCGCCGTGCACCACGAGCTTCGCGAGCAACCCGTCGTACCGCGTCCCGACCCGATAGCCGACGTACCCGTGCGTGTCGACGCGAACGCCAGGCCCCGAAGGCAGCGCGAAGGCCGACAGCGTGCCGCCGGAGGTTTGGTTCAGGCGCACCTGCACGGCCGCACCGCGGTCAACGGGCGTGTAGTCGACGTCGCCACCCCAAGCCAACAACAGCTGAGTGCGCACGAGGTCCACACCGGACACCATCTCCGTCACGGTGTGTTCGACCTGGAGCCGCGGGTTGACCTCCAGGAACGCGAACGAGTCGCCGGACACCAGGAACTCGACCGTGCCGACGCCGGTGTAGCCGACGGCGGTGGCGATGGTGGCGGCTGCCTCGTGCAGAGCCTTGCGCAGCAACGGGTCCAGCAAAGGCGCGGGTGCGATCTCCACGACCTTCTGGTGCCGCAGCTGCAGCGAGCAGTCGCGGTCGCCGATCACCGAGGTCCCGACCAGCTGCACCTCGATGTGCCGGGCGGAGGGCATCAACCGTTCGAAGTAGACGTCGCCGACCCCGAACGCCGCCAGCGCCTCCGCCCGGCACGCCTCGACGGCGCTGTCGAGGTCCTCTGGCGCGTACACCGCCCGCATGCCCTTGCCGCCACCACCGGACACCGCCTTCACCATCACCGGGAACTCGCCCGGCCGTGCGTCCAGCACCGGGATCCCCAGCGACGCCGCCAACTCCCGTGCTCGCCGCTTGTCACCGAGCAGTTCCAGAACGTCAGCGGAAGGCCCGACGAACGCCAGCCCGCGCTCCGAACACGCCCGCGCGAACGAGGCGTTCTCGGACAGGAATCCCCACCCCGGATGCACGGCCTGGCACCCCTCTGCGGCGTCCAGGAGCTGCGGGATGTCCAGGTAGGGAGAGTCCCCGCGCAGGGCGACCGCACGGTCCGCGAGCGTCACGTGCAGGGCGGAAGCGTCGTCCTCCGCGTACACCGCCACGGTGCGAATTCCCAGGTCAGCTGCAGCGCGCAGGACGCGGACAGCCACCTCACCCCGGTTGGCGACGAGCAGCACGGCGAACCTCCTGAGCGACCGCTTAGTATGTGACGGCGGTCGCATGTTGCCATCTGAAGTGAACGGAAGTCCATACGGAACCGATCGGGGTACTGAGGCGTCAACGGAACACTTCGCCGCAAACGGGCGATCCAGTTGGCAGACTCCCCGCAAACATGCAAGGGCTTCAGGAGGCCGCAGTGGTGTTCAAGAGGATGATGCGCGCGTTCGGCGTGGGCGGGCCGACTGTCGACACGGTGCTGACGAACCCGAACGTCAGGCCGGGCGAGGTGCTGTCCGGTGAGGTGCGCATCGCCGGTGGCGACCACCCCGCCGAGATCGACCACGTCACGCTGGCGCTGCTCACCCGCGTCGAGGTCGAGAGCGGCGACAACGAGTACAACACCAACATGGAGTTCCACAAGTTCTCCGTGGGCCAGCGGATCGTCGTGCAGCCGCACCAGAACCTCTCGCTGCCGTTCCAGATCCCGGTGCCGTTCGAGTGCCCGATCAACGTCGTGGGCGGCCAGCAGCTGCACGGCATGCAGCTCGGCCTGCGCACCGAGCTCGAAGTCCGCGGCGCCGTCGACCCCGGTGACCTCGACCCGATCTGGGTGCACCCGCTGCAGTCGCAGGACGCCGTGCTCCAGGCGTTCGGGCACATGGGCTTCCGCTTCACCAAGGCGGACAACGAGCGCGGCCGCATCCACGGCGTGCCGCAGCAGCTGCCGTTCTACCAGGAGATCGAGTTCTACCCGCCGCCGCAGTTCGCCGGCCGCGTCAAGCAGGTCGAGCTGACCTTCGTCACGACGCCGGGCGAGCTGCACGTGATCCTCGAGGCCGACAAGCGCGCGGGTCTGCTGCGCGCGGGTGGTGACGCCTACGGCCGGTTCGCCGTGTCGCACCAGCAGGCCGTCGGCACGGACTGGACCGCGACGATCAACCAGTGGATGAGCCAGGTCTCCGGCAGCCGCTGGTAGTCATCGGCACACGGGCGTACCGCTTGGCGATCTCGAGCTGCGGATCTTGCCGAGTGACGGGATGATTTTCGGTGAGATCCCCGAGCGCATCGGGGTGTAGCGGGAGGAGGCGTCCGTGACCATCGAGAGCATTCTCGGCGCACTCATCATCGGTCTGATCCTGGGCTTGCTCGGCAAGCTGTTCGCACCTGGCAAGCAGGCCATCCCGATCTGGCTGACCTTGCTGGTCGGCATCGCGGCCGCGTTCGTCGGGTCGTGGATCGCCCGGCTGCTCGGCGTGCAGGACACGCCGGGCATCGACTGGATCGAGGTGATCGTGCAGATCATCGTCGCGGCGATCGGTGTTTCGGTCGTGGCGGGTGTGTACGGCCGCAAGTCAGTCCGTTAGCCGGCGGGTCGCACCATCCTCAGGACGAGGTCGGCGTACAACGCGCCGATCTCGTCCGGGGTGCGCTTCCCGTCGGGCCGGTACCAGCGCGCGACGTCGATGCACAGCGACAGCACCGCGAGGGTCGCGCCCTTCAGGTCCGGCACGTCGAACACGCCCTCCGCGACGCCGTCCGCGATGTAGGACCGCATCCGCTGCTCGATCTGCCGGCGCAGCTCCGCCACCTCCGCGTGGTGTTCCGCCGAGAGCGCGCCGAGCTCGTACTGCACCACCCGCGCCGTCGTGTGGAACTCCGCGTGCCATCCCGCGAACCCCGCCACCGCGTTCCTCAGCCGGTCCGTCGCGTCGCTGCCCTCGATACCGGACAACAGCGTGAGCGAGGTCTGGTGACCGACCAGCGAAATGTTGAAGAGGAGCTCCTCTTTGGACCGGTAGTGGATGTACACGGCCGCGGGTGACATTCCGGCCAGAGAGGCGATGTCCCGCGTCGTCGTCGCGTGGTATCCCTTGCCTGCGAACGCGTGCACGGCGGCGATGAGCATGCGGCGGGCGGCGTCCGGGGTGACGGTGCGCCACATCTCGTCGAGCAGCGCGAACTCGTCCAGTCCGGTCGTCGTCATGGTGCCGCTCCTCGCGTGTTGACAGGTGATGGATCGTACTGCACGCTAAGCGGGCGCTTAGCGCTAAGCAACCGCTTAGTATGGAGGTAAGTCGTGCAGCGGACGCTGTTCAACGAGGATCACGCCGCGTTCCGGGAGTCGGCGAAAGCGTTCGTCGAGCGCACGATCACGCCGAACGTCGAGAAGTTCATCGAGGAGCGGGTGATCGACCGCGACGTCTGGCTGGAGGCCGGTCGTCAGGGCCTGCTGGGCCTCGAGATCCCCGAGGAGTACGGCGGCAGCGGCGCGAACGACTACCGGTTCAACACGGTGTTCGCCGAAGAGCTGTGCCGGGTCAATGCCGCGGTGGCGTCGAGCCTCGGCATCCACGGCGACGTCGTGGCGCCCTACCTCGTCGACCTGTGCACCGAGGAGCAGAAGCAGCGCTGGCTGCCCGGCATGTGCACCGGTGAGATCAAGACCGGCATCGCGATGACCGAGCCCTCCGGCGGCTCCGACCTCGCGGCGCTGAAGACCAACGCCGTGCGGGACGGTGACGACTGGATCCTCAACGGCTCCAAGACGTTCATCACCAACGGCTACACCGCCGACATGATCGTCGTGGCGGCGCGCACCGACCCGTCGAAGGGCGCCCGCGGCATCACGCTGTTCGCCGTCGAGACCGGCATGCCCGGCTTCGAGCGCGGCCGCAAGCTCGACAAGGTCGGTCAGCACCCGTCCGACACCGCGGAGCTGTTCTTCTCCGACGTTCGGCTCTCCGCCGAGCACATGATCGGCGAGGAGGGCCAGGGCTTCATCTACATGATGGAACGCCTGCCGCAGGAGCGGATCGGCGGCGCCATCTCGAACCTGGCGCACGCGCAGGGCGTCTTCGACGAGACGCTGGAGTACGTCAAGGAGCGCAAGGCCTTCGGCCAGGCGATCGGCAAGTTCCAGCACAACAAGTTCCTGCTCGCCGAACTGCGCACCAAGCTGGACGTCTCGCAGGCGTTCATCGACACCCTGACCATGCAGCACGTCAACGGCGAGCTGACCGCGGTCGAGGCGGCGCAGGCGAAGTACTGGAGCGCCGACATCGAGAACGAGGTCATCGACGCCTGCGTGCAGCTGCACGGCGGCTACGGCTACATGACCGAGTACCGCGTCGCCCGCGCGTGGATGGACGCCCGAGTCACCAAGATCTGGGCCGGCTCCAACGAGATCATGAAGGAACTCATCGGCCGCGACCTGGGCCTGTAAGGAGATCGGAATGGCTGAAGCAGTCGTCGTTTCCACCGCCCGGTCGCCGATCGGCCGCGCTCGCAAGGGTTCCCTGGTGTCGCTGCGGCCGGACGACCTGGCCGCGCAGGTGATCTCCGCCGCGCTGAAGGACGTTCCGGCGTCCGAGATCACCGACCTGCACCTCGGGTGCGCCGAGCCGCAGGACGAGCACGGCCAGAACATCGCGCGCCGTGTCGCCGTGCAGCTGGGTTACGACAACCTGCCCGGCACGACCGTGAACCGGTTCTGCGCGTCTTCTGTCCAGACCGCGCGGATGGCTTTCCACGCCATCAAGGCGGGGGAGGGGCACGGGTTCATCTCGGCCGGCGTCGAGTGCGTTTCCCGCTACATGCACTCCGGTGCGCCGTCGTTCAACCCGTTGTTCGACGAGGCCCAGCAACGGACTCAGGACACGGCCGCGTCCAACGTGCCGTGGACCGACCCGCGGCTGGACGGCAAGCTGCCGGACTACTACATCGCGATGGGCCAGACCGCCGAGAACGTCGCCACGCAGATGGGCATCTCGCGGCACGACCAGGACGAGTTCGGCGTGCGGTCGCAGAACCTCGCGGAGAAGGCGATCGCGGACGGGTTCTTCGCCCGCGAGATCACGCCGGTGGTGCTGCCGGACGGAACCGTTGTGTCGACCGATGACGGTCCCCGCGCCGGCGTCACCTACGAGGCTGTTTCCGCGCTGAAGCCGTCGTTCCGGCCCGAGGGCACGATCACGGCCGGCAACTGCTGCCCGCTGAACGACGGCGCTGCGGCTGTCGTGATCATGAGCGACGTGCGGGCGCGTGAGCTCGGACTGACTCCGTTGGCGCGGATCGTGTCCACCGGTGTTTCCGGGCTGTCGCCGGAGATCATGGGTCTTGGGCCCGTGGACGCGACACGTCAGGCACTGGGTCACGCCGGTCTGTCCATTTCAGACATCGACCTGGTGGAGATCAACGAGGCGTTCGCGGTCCAGGTGCTCGGCAGCCAGCGTGCGCTGGGCATCGACATCGACCGGGTCAACGTGCACGGTGGTGCGATCGCTCTGGGCCACCCGTTCGGCTCGACCGGTGCGCGGATCATGACGACGTTGATCAACGGCATGCAGGCCCGCGACGCGCAGTTCGGCCTCGAGACGATGTGCGTCGGCGGCGGTCAGGGCATGGCGATCATCCTGGAACGACTGAGCTGAAGGGTTCTGGCGAAGTGGGCATCCTCGACAAGTTCAGGCTCGACGGGAAGGTCGCGATCGTCACCGGCGCTTCTTCCGGTCTCGGTGTGGCGTTCGCGAAGGGTCTCGCGGAAGCGGGCGCGGACGTCGTGCTGGCCGCTCGTCGTGCGGACAAGCTGAAGGAGACGGCCGCGCTGGTCGAGGCCGCCGGACGTCGTGCGCTGGTCGTGCAGGCCGATGTCTCGCAGCCAGACGACTGCCGTGAGGTGGCGCGTGCCGCTGCCGAGTTCGGTGTCGTCTCGGTGCTGGTCAACAACGCCGGTGTGGCGTCGGCGGTGCCGGCGTCGCGGGAGACGCCCGAGGAGTTCCTCGGCGTCATGGACGTGAACCTCAACGGCGCGTACTGGATGGCTCAGGCCGCTGCCGCGGTCATGAAGTCCGGCGGGTCGATCATCAACATCTCCAGCGTGCTGGGGCTGGTCACCGGTGGCATCCCGCAGGCCGCGTACTCGGCGTCGAAGGCCGGTCTGCTCGGCCTGACGCGGGACCTGGCACAGCAGTGGACCGGGCGCAAGGGCATCCGCGTCAACGCCATCTGCCCCGGGTTCTTCGAGTCGGAGATGACCGACCAGTACCCGCCCGGCTACCTGGAGAAGATGCAGGCAGCCCTGCCGGCCGGCCGCATCGGCGATCCGGAGGAGCTGGCCGCGGCCGTCGTCTTCCTGGCCTCGCCCGCCGGTGGGTACGTGACCGGCGAGACGCTCGTCGTCGACGGTGGCGCGATCATCGTCTGACCTCGCCTGGAAACAGCTTCGTCCTCCGTTGCGACACCACGGGTGGAACGCCACCCGTGGGCGGAACGGAGGACGAACGCATGGTGTCGAGGGAACCCGGACCTGAGCTCGTCAACACCGTTGAAGGCGACGTCGGCGGGAACGTGGTGCAGTACGGCGTCGTCCACGGCGACGTCGTTTTCCATGCCGCGCAGAATGACGACGTCCGAATGGTCCTGCGGCACGAGCAGAGGCCGATCGAACTCGGTCCCGGTGGCGACGCCTTGGTGCACGTGACCGTTTCCAGCCGTTCGGAACAACCCAAGCGTCTCGTGTTCGACCTCGAAGGCGCTCTCGGTCTCACCTGGCGGCTCGTCTCGGACGACTACGACGCCGACACCGGCCCGGTGGAGGTGCGCGGAGGGCGTCCTGTGTCGTTGTGGCTCGCGGTGAGTTGTTCCGCGACCGCGCCGATGGCCGGTCCCGCGTCGCTCACCCTCGTCGCGTCCCACAAGGGTGAAGGCATCTGGTGGTCGAGCAACGTCCAGGAGATCCTCATCGGCGCCCGGCCCGCGGTGGTGGGCGCGCTGGTCGTGACGAGCGAGCGGGTCTCGTCCGCACGCGCCTACGACGCAGTGGTGCGTCTGCAGAACAAGGGCAACACCGAACTGCGTGGTGAACTGAAGGTCTCACCGGGTGCCGTGCTGGTGAGCGTGCCCGAGCCGAACTTCGTGCTCAGCCCTGGTGGCAGGTCCTGTGACGTCCCGGTCACGCTGACCGTTCCCGACCAGCCATGGTCGGATCGTGTGTTGAGCGTCCCGGTGGGCGTGGAGTTCACGCGTCCGGACCTCGAGCGACCGGTGGATCCCTTTGTTCTGCACCAGTACGGGCTCCGCTCCGATCTGCCGTTGCTCCGACGTGCAGGCCGCGATGCCCGAACCCAGTACGTCCACCAGCGCACCGCCGACTGCGGCCGGTCCTGAATTCACGGCGTCGATGTTGTCCTCCTGCGTGGCCGGCACGTCGGTCGTGTTCCTGAGTTCGTTGACGGCTGAGGACGCCCGAGCGCACGGGCCGTGGCTGCTGAACTTCGAGACGAGTCGCTTGGCCTCGCTGGCCACCCGGACCGCGGGCCTGCCGGTTCACCCGGTGCACATGGGGCTACGTGACCAGGTGTGCAAGACAGCGATGGACAGTCACTCGACCAACAAGGCCTTCGAGGTGTTCCTGTGGATCGGCCCGTTGCCCACCGCTGACGCCGGCGCCTTGTGCGGGCTCCTCGGCAAACCGGCGAGCTGGGACTGTCACGTGGTGCCGGCGGCCTGATTCTCGCTTTACACGTCCGGGACGATCAGCACGTGATTTCGTTGGACCACGTGCTGGTCGTCGACGTGGAGTCGACGTGCTGGGAAGGATCGCCGCCGCCCGGTGAGGTGTCGGAGATCATCGAGATCGGGATCTGCCCGGTCGAGGTGAGCTCCGGAGCCCGGGGTGAGCGGCGCAGTGTTCTGGTGCGGCCCACGCGGTCGTCCGTTAGTCCGTTCTGCACTCAGCTGACCACGTTGACGGCGGCCGATGTGGCCGGCGGTGTCTCGTTCGCCGAGGCGTGCGCGGTGCTGCGCAAGGAGTTCCGGTCGGACCGCCGGGTGTGGGCCTCCTACGGCGACTACGACCGCAAGATGTTCGAGCGGCAGTGCAAGGACCTCGGCGTGGGCTATCCGTTCGGGCCGCGGCACGTCAACGTCAAGACGTTGTTCGCGCTGGTGCACGCGTTGCCGCGTGAGGTCGGCATGGCCGAGGCGGTGCGGCTCGCCGGGAAGAAGATCGACGGCACGCACCACCGCGGCCACGACGACGCCTACAACATCGCGGGCCTGTTCGCCGACCTGATCAGAAAGTGATCACGTCGGCGGTGTCCGGGTTGGCCGTGCCCTGCAGCACGGCCTGCCACACGCCGATCAGCTCGTCCGGGCCGCTGTGCCTGGCGATGCCGACCCAGTCGCCCGCCTGGGCGGTGAAGCCGCGCCACGCCTCGCCGAAGCGCTGAGCGAGCCCGTCGGAGCCCCAGTCGGCGGTGCGCTTGCGGAGCTGGTCGGGTGCGAAGAAGAACTGCGAGCGCGAGTCCTGCGAGGGCGCCTGGTGGGTGAGGCCGATCGAGATGTCCTTCACCAGCGCCTCGCCGAGGCGGTCGTGCAGGGCCGAGCGCACGTCCGCGGAGCCGCTGAAGTCCAGGTACACGCTCGGTTCGACGTCCACGGCGGCGTCGTAAGGGAGCACGGTGTCGTAGAGGCCCAGGCTCTTCGTGAATTCCACGTTGCGCGGCGAGGTCAGGCCGACCAGCCGCACGCCCTTGCCCCGCAGGCACTGCGCGGTGCCGAAGGCGGTCTTGCTGGAGGCGGAGGAGATCACGACGGTCCTGGCGCCGTAGAAGTCGTTGTCCGCCAGTTGGTCGGCCAGCAGGAACGACGTCATGAACAGCGGCCGGTACAGCACCTGCAGGTCTTCGAGCTGCGGGTCGTACGCGGGGTCGCTGGTGGTGACCAGGTAGCTGTTGTAGACGGCCGGCAGCTCGGTGCGGTGCTCGGCCGCGTCGACGAAGCCGGACGAGGTCAGCTTCGGGCGCACCACCAGGTGGCTGGACATCGGGAGATAACCGTAGACGCGGGTGCCGGCGGGCAGCGCGTCCACTGTGGACTCGACCACGTCGGCGAAGCCCCACAGCGGGATCACACCGCGGCCCTCGGCGGTGGTGGGGAAGAAGCGCCAGTAGCCGATGACGTCGCCGATCACGCCGTAGGTGACGTTGTTGGCGGTGAGGCCGACGCGGTGCACGCGGAGCAGCACCTCGCAGTCGTCCAGCTCCGGCAAGCCGGGCAGTTCGTCGTGCAGCACTTCGGTTTTGGTGAGGTCGTCGCGGTCGACGACTACGGTCCAGCGACTGATCATTGCCTGGATTCTCCTTGGTCGGGAGGTACGCTCCGGTCGTGACCGTGCCTGAAAGACTGATCGACGCCGCCACCCGCCTGTTCGCGGACAAGGGGTACGAGCGGGTCGCCGTGCAGGAGATCGTGGAGCGCGCCGGTGTCACCAAAGGCGCGATGTACCACTACTTCGGGTCGAAGGACGACCTGCTGCACGAGATCTACGGGCGGTTGCTGCGCTTGCAGACCGAACACCTGGAGAAGATCGCCTCGGCCGACGGGCCGGTCACCACGCGGCTGCGCGAGGCCGCGATCGACGTGATCGTCACGAGCATCGACGACTTCGACGCAGCCAAGGTGTTCTTCCGCTCGATGAACCACCTCTCGGCCGAGAAGCAGCGGGAGGTGCGGGCGGAACGGCGGCGCTACCACGAGATGTTCCGCGGCCTGGTCGAGGAGGGGCAGCAGGACGGGACCTTCCGCGCCGACGTGCCGGCCGACGTGGCCACGTACTACTTCTTCGGGTCGTTGCACCAGCTGGGCACGTGGTACCGCCCGGACGGGGAGATCCCGGCCGGGCGGCTGGCGGAGCACTACGCGGACCTGCTGATCCACAGCCTCGAAGCCTGATCCACCAGGGCCTGCTAGGGAACGATCACGCTGACGATCTCGGCGACGCACGCGGGCTTGTCGTTGCCCTCGATCTCGACGACGACCTTGGTCACCAGCTGCTTGCCCAGCGAGATGTCCGAGATGTCCAGCAGCTCGACGCCCGCGCGCACCCTCGCGCCGACGAGCACCGGCTGCGGAAAGCGGACCTTGTTGCTGCCGTAGTTCACGCCCATCTTGATGTTCTTGACGGTGTAGATGTCCCGCACCAGGAACGGCACCAGCGACAACGTCAGGTAGCCGTGCGCCACCGGACAGCCGAACGGGCCCTTCTTCGCCTTCTCGACGTCGATGTGGATCCACTGGTGGTCCAGCGTCGCGTCGGCGAACAGGTTGACCTGCTCCTGCGTGACCTCGTGCCACTCGCCGAACCCGAGGTGCTCGCCCTTGGCGGCGACCAGCTCGTCGATGTTCTCGAAAGCGCGCATGGGGTGGTCCTCAGTCCTTCGGTCCGCCGGCGACGTAGACGACCTGGCCGGACACGAACCCGGCACCCTCGCTGACGAGGAACGACGCGGTGTGCGCGATGTCCTCGGGCTGGCCGACGCGCGCGACCGGGATCGCCTGCGCCGCACCGGTGAGGAAGTCCTCGAACGGGATCTTCATGCGCTCGGCGGTCGCCTTGGTCATCTCGGTGGCGATAAAGCCGGGCGCGATCGCGTTGACCGTGACGCCGAACTTGCCGAGCTCGATCGCGAGGGTCTTGGTGAAGCCCTGCAGACCGGCCTTGGCTGCGGAGTAGTTGGCCTGGCCGCGGTTGCCGAGCGCACTCGTCGAGCTGAGGTTGACGATCCGGCCGAAGCCTTCCTTCGTCTGGTGCGCCTGCACCGCCTTGCTCATCAGGAACGCGCCGCGCAGGTGCACGTTCATGACCGTGTCCCAGTCCGCGGCGGACATCTTGAACAGCAGGTTGTCGCGCAGCACGCCGGCGTTGTTGATCAGCACGGTCGGCGCGCCGAGCTGCTCGGCGACCTTCTCGACCGCGGCGTTGACCTGCTCCTCTTCGGAGACGTCGACCTTGAGGCCGATGGCGCGCCCACCGCTCGCGACGATCTTGTCCGCGCCGTCGAGCACGCCCTGCTCGTCGAGGTCGAGCAACGCGACGGCCAGGCCGTCCGCGGCGAGACGCTGCGCGACCGCGGCACCGATGCCACGTGCCGCGCCGGTGACGATGGCAACCCTGTCGGCCACGGGGTCCTCCTTCGATGGGGGATGGTGAGCTAAGCAAGCGCTTAGTAACGTACCTATCAGTCCGCTTGACGTCCAGCGCTGCGCGGACGACCATACCGACTGGTCGGAATGTTGCCTAGAAGTTGCCCCAGATGGTGTTACCCGCAAGGAGGCAGGTGCCCGTGGAACTCACCGGCAAGGTCGCGCTCATCACCGGCGGATCGAACGGCATCGGTGCCGCGTCCGCCCGGCGCCTGGCTTCGCTAGGCGTGCGTGTCGTCGTTGCGGACGTGGATGCTGACCAGGGCAAAGTCGTGGCCGACGAGGTCGGCGGCGTGTTCGTGCGCTGCGACGTGACCCAGCCTTCGGACTCCGCCGACGCGGTCGCGCTGGCCGTGCGCGAGTTCGGCGGGCTGGACATCGCCTTCCTGAACGCCGGCATCGGCACCGGGTGCTCGTTGGGCGACGACTTCGACGTGGAGACCTACCGTCGTGCGATGGCCATCAACCTCGACGGCGTTGTCTACGGCGCGCACGCCGCGCTGCCCGCGTTGCAGGCCTCCGGCGGCCAGATCATCGCCACGGCCTCGATGGCAGGCCTCATGCCGATGCCCGGCGACCCCGTCTACGGCGCCAACAAGGCCGCTGTGGTCGGCCTGGTCCGGTCGTTGGCCGGGGCGTACTCGGATGTCCGGGTGAACGCGCTGTGCCCCGCGTTCGCGGACACCAACATCATCACGCCGCTGCGGTCGACGCTGGAGGACATCGGCATGCCGATCCTGCCGGTGTCCGCCGTGGTGGACACGTTAATGTCCATTGTGGAGGGTTCGGGCACGGGCGAGGCGTGGTTCGTGCAGTCGGGTCGCGCCTCGGAGCCGTTCGGCTTCCGCAACCCGCCCGGGCCGCGCGCGGCCGACGGCTCGCGCATCGACGCGGCCAAGAAGGACCCCATTTCCATCGCGCTCAAGGAGAACTGACGTGCGTGCCATCCAGATCACCGAGTTCGGTGGACCCGAGGTGCTCCAGCAGGTGGAGCTGCCTGACCCCGTCGCGGGCGAGGGTGAGGTGCTGATCAACGTTTCGCGCTCGGGCCTCAACTACGCGGACACGCACCAGGCCGAGAACTCCTACCTGGCGAAGATGACGCTGCCGTTGGTGCCTGGTGGCGAGGTCGTCGGCACCACTGCTGACGGTCGCCGTGTGGTGGCGCTGACCAAGAACTCCGGTGGGTATGCGGAGAAGGCCGTCGCGCCGGCGTTGACGACGTTCGAGGTGCCGGACGGCGTTGACGACCTGACTGCGTTGTCGTTGGTGGTGCAGGGGGCTACGGCCTGGTTGTTGCTGCGCAAGTCCACGCACCAGGAGCCTGGTGAGTCCGTTGTGGTGCACGCCGCTGCCGGTGGTGTGGGGACGATTGCGGTGCAGCTGGCCAAGTTGTGGGGGGCTGGGCGGGTCATCGCCACGGCTTCCTCTGATGACAAGCGGAAGCTGGCGTTGGATCTCGGGGCGGATGTCGCGATCGACTCGCGTGCCTCGGACATGACCGCCGCGTTGATCGAGGCCAACGGTGGGCGTCGGGTCGACGTGGTGCTGGACATGACTGGAGGGGCTACCACTGATCAGTCGTTGGTGGCGTTGGCTCCGTTTGGGCGGCTTGCGTTTTATGGGATGGCCTCGCGGGAAAGGCCGAAGCCGGTTGACCTCGGAGCGTTGCTGGTGCACTCCACGACCGTTGCGGGTATGTGGCTGCCGCACGCGCTGAGGGTTCGGGACGCGGAGTACGGGACGATTGCGCATCGGGCCATGGCTGAGTTGTTCGAGCTTGTGGTGGATGGGAAGTTGAAGGCTGTACCCGGTGGGGAGTACGGGATGGGGGATGTTCGGCAGGCTCACGAGGATCTTCGGGCTCGTCGGACTGCTGGGAAGTTGGTGCTTGACCCGTCTCGGTGAGTTCGCGGCTCTCGTAGGTGGTTGGCTTGCGTTGGGCGTGTCGCGTTTTAGGGATTTCGGGGCTCCGCCCCGGACCCCGCCAATCTGATCAAGGACCTGTCCCACGCCACACGCGGGTTGATGGCACGCCTGTTGCGTTGGGCGGAGTTGCGTTGCGTGGGTGGTGCGGTTCGGGTGGGTGGTCCCGTCACGAGCCGGGCCAGAGCGAGCCACAACCAGGCAGGGGTGTCAACTCGAAGAAAAACGTGTCGAGTTTTCACCCCAG
>NZ_JBSGXZ010000022.1:0-133748 GCF_053610285.1 Lentzea sp. NPDC054927 | reverse complement strand
ACCTTGGGGGGGTTCAAACCCCCACAAACGGCGTGTCGATTCCCCACCCCTGCCTGGTTGCAGCGAGTGCTGAGGCACGACTCGTGACGGGACCACCCACCGGAACCTCCCGTTTCAAGCGTAAGGACGCCTCGGCTTCGCCATCGGGACTGCTTGCCTTCGGCTTCGCTTGATTGGCCGGTTACCGCGATTTTTAGGTGACTTCGGAGATGTAGCCGTCTGGGCGGACGGTGGCGGTTTGGCCGTTCAGCGGGATGCTGGTGCCCTTGCCGTCGGACAGGTCCAGGCCGGGGGCGAAGGTGCCTGCCAGTGGGTGGTTGCAGGCTGTGTCGTAGCGGATGTCGGTGGCCTGGACCATGGCGGAGATGTGGCGTTTGACCTCTGGCAGGTCCAGTAGATCGCTGAAGAGGCTGTAGAGCTCGCGGGCCTGGGGGTCGGGGCGGGTGAGGGCTACCTGGGCCATGGTGTTGCGCAGGACGCGGTCGGCTACCGGGTGGCGTTCGGTGGTGTAGGTGTCTATGAGGGTTGAGTCGCCGGTGGCTAGTTTCCAGCCCAGGTTCAGGGCGTCCTGGAGGCCCAGGTTGAGGCCCTGGCCGCCGAACGGGGAGTGGACGTGGGCGGCGTCGCCTGCCAGCAGGACGTTGTTCTTGCGGTAGGTGGTGGCCTGGCGGGTGTTGTCGGTCCAGGTCGTGGCGGTGTGCACGGCGGTGATGCGGACGTCGCGGCCGCTGACCCGGCGGAGCGAGGCTTCTAGGATCTCGCGGGTGGGTTCGCGGGTTGGGGGCGGGCCGGAGTACTCGATCATCATGATGCGGCCCTGGAGCGGGCCGGAGGCGTAGACGCCGGTGGGCGTGTGGTTCCAGCCGCGGTCCAGTTCGCCGTCCAGGTCGACGATCGCCTGGTAGCCCGTGAGGCTGGGGCCGGTGCCGGGGAAGTCGATGCCGGCGAGTTTGCGGACGGTGCTGCGGCCGCCGTCGCAGCCGACGATGTAGGTGGAGTCGAGGTCCAGGGTGGTGACGTCGACGCCGCGGCGGATGGTTGCGCCGAGTTCCAGTGCGCGGGCTTCGAGGACGCGTTCTAGAGATTGCTGGCTGAGCATGACCAGGTCTTGACCGTCCAGTTTGAACAGTCCGGCGAAGTGGCCCGTGCTGCGGCGGTACCAGGCCAGGCGGGAGGTTTCGGCTTCGCTGGCCGCGGTGATGGCGGGGCCCAGGCCACGCATGGACAGCATGTCGAAGGTGCGGCCGCTGATCATGTGGGCCTTGATGGTGTCGGCCTGGGTGGTCAGGCGTTCCAGGACGGTGGTGCGGACGCCTTGCAGGGCCAGTTCGCAGGCCAGGAGGAGGCCCACCGGGCCGGCACCCACCACGGTGACGTCGGTTGAAGCTTTCATGCTCAACATTTGACTGTGGAAATGTCGCGGTGTCAAACCTGATTTAGGATGGGGTGGTGACGGAGCCGATCTACTCGTGGTTGTACGTGCAGCAGGGCGTCGACGCGGTGAAGGCCGCGATGGGGCAGCGGATGGAGGCGGAGGCCGGGTGCTCGTTGCTGGAGCACGTGGCGCTGTACCAGCTGCACCACAACGGTGGGCGGTTGAAGATGCTGGAGCTCGCCGAGTTGCTGGACGTGAGTCCGTCCGGGGTCACGCGGCTGATCGAGCGGCTGGTGAAGCGCGGGTGGGTGGTGCGGGAGCAGCCCGCTGACAACCGGCGGCAGGTGTTCGCGGTGCTCACGGCTGCGGGGGACGAGGCGTGCGTGGGGACCACGGCTCGGGTCTATCGGGCGTCGGTGGCCGAGGAGTTCACCGGGTTGCTGAACGACCGCGACCTCGCTGACCTGCGCCGGATCGGGCGCAAGCTGATGGAGGGGCACGGGCGGTGGGACGTGAAGAGGTTCGCGCCGTCAGAGGAGTGACGGCAGCACGTGCTCCTCGGTGACCATCAGGCCCGTGGTGGCCATGGTGTCGGCCAGGTCCGGGTCCCAGGTCGCGGTTTCCGGGCGAGTGTTGAGGGTGGGGAGTTCCACGCCTCGGGCGATCAGGGTGGCCACGGCTTCGCGGTAGTCGGCGGCTGACATGCGCCACGGCGTGCCGCCGGTCCAGGCGAGGACCTCGTTCGTGCGGCGGATGCCGTCGGGCGTGAAGTCGTTGTGGCAGCGGACGGTTTTGCCGTTGAGGTGATGCTTGGCCTGTGAGGTGAGGCCGGTCGGGAGCACCATCAACGGGCCGGGCACGCCGGATTCGAGCAGGCGCGGGCTGCGGACGACGGTGATGTCCGCGGCTTCGAGGGTGTCGTTCAGCGTCAGGTAGCCCTGGGAGGTCAGGACCGGGTTGCTGTAGGCGTCAGGCAGGACGCCGGAACGCTCCCAGTCGGTGCCCGCCAGGGTGAGTGCCTTGTGCAGGACGCGGGTGAGCGGGCGGCCGTCGTCGAGGTCGTTGCCCGCCAAGGCGAAGCGGGTCGTCCACTGGCGGGGTTCGGGGGTCAGGCGCGCGAGGATCTGCGCGGCCTGGTTGGCGATCATCGGCAGCGCGGGCTGCGGGATCTTGCCGTACCTGCGGACGTGCTCGATCCACTCGGCGGCCCAAGGCGCGTGCAGCAGACCATGCTCGCGCAGGGCGAACTTGAGCACGGCGTCCGCGGTCGGGGCTTCTTCGGTGGTGGACATGCCGATGGGCTTGCCGTGCACGGATTCCAGGACCTCGGGCAACGTGCTGCCGTGGGCGCGGATGTGTTCGTCCAGGCGTGCCAGCGAGATCTGGCGGCGGGCCGGGTGCGCGATCGGCTTGCGCAGCAACTCGCCGAGGACGGCGGCGGTGGGCGCGTCCTCGACGCGGAAGCTGAAGGCCGAGCGGCCGCCGCCCTCCATCGTCTCGCGGGCGAGGCGCCAGAACTCGGCGAGCTCGGGGCGGTCGTACTCGATCACCTCGCCAACATAGCCGCTCAGGGTCTTGACATCGGACGTGGCGGAGCGGACTCTGCCTAACTATGAGCGTTCTGCCTAATCGTGATAGGCAAGCCGAACGGCGTGAGGCCACGCGGCGGGAGATCGTCGACGCCGCGTGGGAGATCGCCCGCCGCGATGGGCTGGCCGCTGTCACGTTGCGCGAGGTCGCGGCCATGATCGGGATGCGCTCGCCGTCGCTGTACTCGCACTTCGACTCGAAGAACGCGATCTACGACGCGATGTTCGGCCAGGCCTGGACCCTGTTCCTGGCCGAGATGCGGGAGAACCTCGCCCGTCAGCCGGAGGCGCCGCGCGAGGCGATTCTGGCGATGGCCGAGCACTTCTTCCGCTTCTCGCTCGCCGATGTGGCGCGCTACCAGCTGATGAACCAGCTCTCCATCCCGGGCTTCGTGCCCTCCGATGCTTCCTACGCCCCGTCGGTCGAGGTGATGGGCCTGCTGCACGACATGTTCCGCGGGCTCGGCATTACCGACAGCGCCGACGTCGACCTCTTCCTGGCTCTCGGCGGCGGCCTGCTCGACCGGCAGCTCGCGAACGAGCCCGGTGGCGACCGTTGGCTCCGTCAGCTGCCTCGCGTGGTCGACATGTTCGCCGACGAGCTCGGCCTGCCAGGACCACCGTTGAGGAGAAGATCATGACTTCCGCACTCGCCAGCAGACCCCGCACGCCCGCGCTCGATCGCGACACCGCGATGAGGCTCGCCGCGACCGAGTACGAACGGGTCGTCGCCCTGCTCGAAGGACTGTCGCCGCAGGACTGGGCCAGGCCCACCAGCTGCCCCGCCTGGGACGTGCGGGCCATGGCCGCGCACATGCTCGGCATGGCGGAGATGTCCGCGTCCATTCGCGAGAGCATGCGCCAGGTCAAGGCGGCCGAGAAACGCGGCGGGGTGTTCATCGACGCGCTGACCGATCTTCAGGTGGCCGAGCGCGCGGACATGTCACCGAACGCCATCTCCGCCCGCTTCGCCGAGGTGGCTCCACGCGCGGTGAAGGGACGCCGCCGCATGCCGTGGTTCGTGCGCAGGCAGAAGATGGGGCAGGCGCAGCAGGTCAACGGTAGTGACGAGACGTGGACACTCGGGTTCCTCTCCGACGTGATCATGACCCGCGACCCGTGGATGCACCGCGTCGACATCGCCGACGCCACCGGAGCCCCGCTCGTGCTGACCGCGGACCACGACGGTGTGCTCGTCGACGACGTGGTCCGCGAGTGGGCGCAGCGGCACGGCAGGCTGTTCCGGCTGACGCTCACCGGACCGGCGGGTAGTACCTGGGGCTCGGACGGGACGGCGCTGGAGTTCGACGCAGTGGAATTCTGCCGCGCGCTGTCCGGCAGGGGAACCGCCGCGTTGGCCACAGAGGTGCCGTTCTAGGGCCGCAGCACGTCGTAGGTGTGCATGCGCATCGGTCACGAATGCAAGATGGGCGGTCATTTTTGTGATCTTCGTGGGCAGGGGCATCCTCAGTGGCATGATCAGCGTGTGGGGGATATGCAGAAAATTCGACTACTCGCCGCCGGCGTAGCAGCGGCGGTCGCGGCAACCTTCCTGGCGCCCGTGCCCGCGAATGCCGACCCTCGGGCCGAGATCGCCGAGATCGCCTCGGACGCCGAGGCAGCGTTCGCCGTGTTCGACCGCAGGACCGGGCGCACCACGATCGCCTGGGGCGAACACAAGCAGTTCCGTTCGGCGTCGGTCGTCAAGATCCTCATCGCGCTCGACTACCTGGAGAAGCGCGGCCCTGACGCCGAGATCCCGCCGGCCGACCTGGCACGGCTGGTGCCGATGCTGAGATCGAGCGACGACTACGCGGCTTCGGAGCTCTGGGTCCTGGAGGGCTGGGAGAAGATCGTCGAACGCATGATCGTGAAGCTGGGGCTCGAGGACACCGCACCGCCGGTCAACGTCGGTTTCTGGGGCTACACGGCGCTCAGCGCGTCGGACGTCGTCAAGATCTACCGTTATGTGCTCGACGAGGCACACCCGAAGTTCCGTGATTTCATCATGGGCAACCTGCACCAGGCGACGAAGTGCGCGACCGACGGCTTCGACCAGTCGTTCGGCCTGCCTAGCGTCGTTCATGGCGAGGTGGCCTACAAGCAGGGGTGGTCGCGGTTCGGTGACACGCCGCCCGCGCCGTGTGTCGAGTCGCGGAAGCCGCAGAAGACCTACCCCGGTGTCGCCAAGGACGGTCCGGAGAACCTGGGCCTGCGCGCGGCCGCCGATGTCGACCTGACGCGTCCGGCAATGCACACCACCGGCACCTACGGGCGGAACGACCGCAAGATCATGGTCGTGCTGACGCTGGAGCCGGTGGGCACCACGTGGGACGTCTCGGCCGACCGGATCACCAGGATCACGCGCGCCGTGCACCTGGCTGACCACATCCTCGGCTGACCCGCTGCCGGTCCGCGCCCACGGCCGACCAGGGCGCGGAACCGGCGCCGAGCGCTAAGGATCCACCCGGTCCAGCGCCGCGCCGTCCCACGTGGTTTGCGTGCACGCGACGCCGCGGCCGTTCTTGGGGCGCAGGACGTCGAAGATGTGCATGCGCGGGATCTTGTCGGACACGCCCCAGCCGCTCGGCCAGGTGATCACCCAGTCCATGTCCAGGTCGACCAGCAGGCCCAGCATGCGCGCGATGGTCGGGTCGTCGAGGCGTTCGAAGGCCTCGTCGAGCAGCACCAGGCGCAGCGGGTCGAACTCGTCGCTCACCGCGTCGTAGAAGCTCGCGGCGGCGGCGAACAGCGTCACGTACGAGATCAGGCGGGTCTCGCCGGACGAGAGCTGGCGCAGTCGTCGTTCGCGCGGGTTGCCGTCGGGACCCGTGTCGGCGACGGTGACGGTGAACTGGTGCCACGTGCGGTAGTCGAGGGCGCGCGAAAGGATCTCGGCGTAGCCACCGGAGTGCGTGTCGCGTTCGTTCTCGATGCGTTCGGTGAAGACGCGGCGCAGGGTGGCGTCCTGTTCGGGCGTGCGTTCGCCGAACGGGAGGCGGACCAGCGCAAGCGCTTGCCTGGTCTGGTCGTCGAGCGCGCTGGACGACTTCCAGGCCAGCTTGACGTGCACGCCCTGGCTGGAACGGGCCTGGCCGAGCACCTCGTTCATGCGCTTGGTGAGGTCCTCGGCGACGGTGATCTGGCCGCGCAGCCACTCGGCCAGGTCGCGGATCAGGTAGTCGGCGAAGATGCCCTGGTACTGCTCGTCGAGGAACCCGCGCTGCTCGGCCAGTTTCGTGGTGACCTGGCGGGCGGCGACGGCGACGGGCTTCGCGCCCTCCTCGCCGGTCACCGTCACGGTCAGCAGGCCCGCGTGCTGCTCGGCGGCGATGTCGTGGCTGCCCGCCAGTGAGGTCTGGAGGGCCTGGAGCTTGGCGATCACGGTGGCCTCGGTGCCGCCGCGGCGGTCGCCGGTTTCCGCGATCAGGGCGCGCACCGAGGCCTCGTCACCGGAACCGTCGTTGTCCGGGAACGCGGCCGCGATCAGGCCGGGCGCGCGAACGGTGGCGGTGAAGTTGGCGGCGGCCCGGTCGCGGGCTTCGGCGGCGTCGGCGACCTGCGTGGAGTTGGTCTCCAGCAACGCTTCCAGCTTCGCCGCCTGCTCGCGCGCGGTCGTGATGCTCTCGCGGACGCCCTTGAGGTCCTCGCGCATCTTCTTGCGCGACTTCTCCAGCTGCGTGAGCTGTTCGCTGATCTCCTTGGCCTCGCCGCCGACCGCGTCGGTCAGCTCGGCCAGTGTGCCCGCCTGGGCCGCGTAGTCGACGCACCGGCTGTCGGCGTCGGCTTCCGCGGTCTGCCGGTCCGCGACGGCCTCGTGGTAACGGTGTGAGGCGTCGGTGAGGTCGGAAATCGTGCCCTGGCAACGCCTCCGGACCGCGTCGCCGAGCAGGTCGGCCGTCCGCTGGGCTTCTGACGCCGCTGCCTGGGCCTGGCGCAGCGCTTCGGAGTCCGAGGGCAGACCGGCGTCGCCAGCCTGGCGGGTCAGCTCCGAGCGTGCGGCTTCCCACCGTGAGTTGGCGTTCTCCAGGGCATCCCGCAGCTCGAACGTGCGCTGCTGGGACCGGGCCGCCGACTCCTCGGCCGACTGGACGCGGCTGTGCTTGGCGATCAGCTCGCCGTCGCCGGGGAAGGCCGCGACGTGCGCTTCCCAGGTGGCGACGTGCTCGTGGGCCCGGGCCAGTTCGTCTTCCGCGGTGCCGAGTTGGGCGCGCAGGTCGGCGAGTTCTTCTTCCAGGGCGGTGATTCGGCGGCCACGGGCGGCTTCCCGTGCGCCCGCACCGATGAACTCGGCTTCGGGCTTGGTCCAGCGACCGGTCAGCACGCCCGTGCGCCAGTCGCCGGTGGTGGTCATGTCGTCCAGCGACACCGCGCGGAGCAGGTCGGCGACGAGTGATTCCGGCACCGGCGAGCCTTCGACGGCCGGCACCAGGTAGTCCGCCAGCGAGCGTCCGCCGACCGCGGGCCTGGGGACGGCCAGGACGTCGTTCAGGTCGCTGTCCTGCGGGGTCACCCAGGCGTCCAGCAGGCCGCTCGCCTGCAGGGCCGCCTCCAGGCCCGCCCGCTCGTCCTCGTTCAGCGCCGGCGAGAAGTCCACGAGCCGGTAGAAAGGCGCGCCGGCAGCCGTGTTCCGGGCGGCCGACGTGTACTGGCCCGGCAGCGGCATCCGCTCGTCGCCCGAGCGCAGCCCGACGAGCTCCTCGTCCAGCGTGTCCAGCCGGGCGCGCAGGTCGGTGCGCTGCTGCGTGAACGCGTGCGCCGCGTCGCGAGCGGCCTGCACCAACGGTCCGACCCACTCGCGGGCCGTCGCGCTCAGCGCCTTCGCGGCGGCGGGATCGGCGGTCTGGGGCAACCTCAGGGCTTCCGAGGGCCGTTCGTCGAGCAGCGGGCCGCTCGACGTCCACACCTCGACCTGCTCGAGCCAGGTCTGCACGACCTCGGCGAGCTCCTGCATCTCCTGGTTGCGCAGGGAGGTGGACTCGGTCGCGCCGAGCTGGGCGTCGCGGGCCTTCTGCCGCAACGACTCCACCTCGCGCTGCTGCGCGTCGAGCTGGATCGCCTGCTCGTGCAGCGACATCGCCAGCGCACCCCGTTGGCGGGCGAGGGAAGCGATGCCGGAGGTCTGGTCGACGACCGAGGCCAGCGCGGCCAGCACGTCCTCGGTCGCGGCGGCGGGCGGCACGCGCCGTTCGATCGGCAGCGGCCCGGCCTCGGGATCCGGCTTGGCGCGCACGGAATCCGTGGTCACCGACGCCTCGGCGGCCGGGACCTGCGGCACGTCCGGCGCGAGGTCGGAGTCCATGCCCGCGAGGCGCAGGTTCTCGCGCAACGGGTCGCTCAACGCGTCGGCGGCGGACAGGTCCTCGGCGAGGCGGCGCAGCAGGCGCAGCACGTTGTCGACGGACGCGTCTTCCTGGGCGCGCTGGCGGTGGGCCGTCTCCAGGGCGGCGACGGCGGAGGAACGCTTCTCCGCCACCAGGTTCTCGCGCGTCTTGAGGTCCTGGAGGTCACGGAACGCCGGCAGTTCCTTGAGCGCGGCGATGGTCTCCTCAGCCTGCTGCTCGCCGGTCTCCATGTCGACAAGTGCCTGCTCGGACGCCGCGCGCTCCATCCGCGTGACGTCCAGCTCCTGGGTGAGCTTCGACTGCTCGCGCTGCAGCTTCGTCACCGACTTCTCGGCGCCGTCCAGCCGTTCGGAGGCGCTGCGCAGCCCGCCGAACGCGTAGTCGCTGTAGGTCTTGAGGAACGTGCCGAGAGCACTGTCCGCAGAGGACAGCCGGACGATGTTCTCGCGGATCGACTCCAGGTCGTCGAACGACGTCGCGAGCTGCTCGACCATCGCCTGGTCCAGCGGCGGCAGCGCGTCGCTGAGGATCTGCTCCAGCTGGCCTTCCAGCACCTTGAGGCCGACGTCCGGGTTGCGCAGCGTCCGCTGGAGGTGCAGCAGGTCGCCATAACGCGCCGCGGGCACGCCGTAGACGGCATCGGCGATCTTCGCGCGGAACGCCGGCTCCTCGAACATGCAGTCCGCGCCGATGAGATCCCTGAGCTGTGCAGGGCCGTGCGGGACGCGTTCCGGGCCCGCGAGCTGCAGTTCCGTGCCCACGCGCATGGGCGTGACGAACCGCCACGAGTCCGTGATCGCCTGCGAGGTCTTCGACGCCTTCACGCCGAGACCGCAGGTCAGGTACTCGTTGCCGGAGTGGTCGGCGGCTTCGCGGATCAGCTCGACCCACGCGTAGCCGATGCGATTCGGGCCGCCGTCGTAGTCGTCCAGCATCAGGCGCCGGATGCTGACCGTGTCGAAGCCCTTCGAGCCGAGCTGGCGCAGGTCGCCGTCCAGGCACAGCGGCAGCAGCAGCTCCAGCGTGCGGGACTTGCCGGAACCGTTGGTGCCCTGGAAGATCGCGCGGCCACCGGAGAAGTCGAACGTCTGCTCTGTGTACTGCCAGATGTTGACCACGCCGCCGCGGTGCAGCCGCCACCTGCTCATGAAACGTTCTCCTCGTCGAACAGGGACCAGCTCGGTACTTCAGGCACCACAACGGGTTGTTCCGGTTGTTCTCGTTCCGGGTCGCCGTCCGGGGACGGCAGCCAGCGGTGCACGGCAGCGCTGATCGACCAGCCTTGCTCGTGCGGCACCGCGAGACCCATGCGGCGCAACAACTCCGTCACCTCGGCGACCAGCCGGTCGAGGTCGTCGGTGAACTGCTTCGACCACGCGGCAGGGTAGTCCTCGACCAGTTGGGCACAGACCTCGCGGATCCGTTCGGTGGTCACGACGTGTCGTGCAGGCGGGTCTTCCGCCTCGTCGTCGACCAGGTCCGGCAGGGCGAGCAACGTGATGCGCGCGACCGTGGAGACACCGGGGAACGACAGGTCGGTCAGGAAGTCCTCGGGGTCCGCCGCCAGCACGCCCTCGACGCGGCACTCCGTGTAGAGGCCGAACGCCTGCTCCAGCAACGCGGTTTCCTTGCGCTGGTTGCGCCGCAGCCACTCGGACTGGTCGTCCGGCAGGTCCGCGTACAGCACCAACGGGGTCTCGACGAGCTTGCGCCGCACGGCGTGCTCGACACCGCGCGGGCCGGGGCGGGCAGCCAGTTCGATGAGGTGAGCAGGGCTCTCGGCCTCCCCGACCGGTCCGGTGACGAGCTGGCCCAGCAGGTCGGTGTCGATCGTGATCAACGCTTCCTGGGGGAGCACGTCCTGCGCGACCGAACCCTCGGTTTCCTGAAGTACGCCAAGGGAAACGAGGTGGCGCAGGGCCGCGGTGAGCGCACGGCGCTCGCTGACGTCGTCCGGTGCGTCGATGCCCGCCTCGGCCGCGGCGGACCGGATGTCTGCGACCAGCCGGGACAGCAGCGTCTGGCGGCCGATGCCGGTGAGGACCGCGAGCGTGAGTGCCAGGTAGGCGTAACCGCGCGGGGACATGGTGAGCACACCGCGCGTGTCGTCACGGCCGGGGCCGGACTTGTACAGGCGCGCGAACCGGCGTTCGACCACGAGCCGATACCCGAGCAGGCCCGCGAACATGTCCTGCAGCACCACGCGGTGCCGGTAGACGAGGCTGAGCAGTTCGCCGTCCGGGCCGTCGGACCGCAGCAAAGGCCTGCGCAGCAACGTTCGGGCGCACCGCACCACGTTGGCGGCATCGATGTCGGAGAGGTTGTCCAAGTGGTTCATTGCTTCAGGGCCACCGTCGCGTCGTGCAGGGTGAGCGTCCCGGCGGCGGACTTGATCTGCGTCGTCGTGCCGTGGGCGATCTCGAGTTTGAGGCCGCGCACCGGGTCGCTGGCCGATCCGCTGTCGTGCGGCGAGTCGCGCTGGGCCATCGCGAGCGTCAGCAGCTCGCAGAAGACCTCCAACGCGCCGTGCGTCAGCGTGGTGTTCTCCAGGTTTCCGGCGGCCTTGGTCAGCTCCGACACGTGCCGGGCACGGACCTCGTCCGCCTCACGGGCCTCCGCGAGCAGCGACTGCTCGGTCATCGGGTCGTCGAGGATCCGGGACGGCCTGCCGCGCCCACCCCGGTCGCCCCGGGACCGCACGCTGACCGTCACGTCGCAGACCGGGCCGTCGCGCCACGGCGTGCGCTCGTTGTCGGAGTCGTGCTCCGGCGCGGGGGAGAGGTGGCGGGCGCTGTAGAGACCGAACGCGGACGCGTAGATCTCGTGCGCTTCCTCGCGGGTCGAGTTGTCGAACCAGCTCGCGAGCTTCAGCAGCTCGGCACGGCGACCTGGGAGGAGTCCACCGCCGGACGTCGCCCGTTTGACGCTGGCCAGGAGGCTGCCGATCGCGCGGGCCGTTGCTTCTCGCAGTGCCGTGACCTGGCTCGGACGGCCGGGGCGGTCGACGAACCAGTCCGTCAGCTCCTGCCAGTCCTCGGGGGTGCGGCCGCGGGCGCGTTCGACGTTGAGGCCGAGGTCGGTGCCGAGGAGGCGGAGGAGTTCCGTTCGAGCTCTGGTGAATCCGGCCAGGGCTTCCGCGATCGGGGGCGTGTACTTCAGCACGTCCTCGACAACCCGCTGGATGTACTCGACCAGCAGGTTCCGGAAGCCCGCGATCTCCTCGGGCGCCAGGTGGTTCCGCGTGACGACCTGGCCGAGGTAGGCGTAGAAGTCGCGGACGGTCGCCGCGAGCTCGGCGTGCTGCAGGAACAGGGTCGTGACGCGTTCGGCCAGGAGTTCCCTGGTCTTGTCGCCCTCGTTGAGCAGGGCGACGGAGAGGCTGCCGCCCAGCTCGTTGAGGCCGCGTTCGATGGCGGGGAGCAGCTCGCGGGAGACCTCGCGGGCGCCTTCCGGGACCCGGAGCAGCTCGTCGACGTCCCGTTGGACGCGGACGGCGAGCTTCGAGACCTGGTAGCGCACGCTGCCGTGCTGGAACTCGGCGATGCTGGCCGCCACGACCTCGCGCCGGCCCTGGACCAGGTTGCCCCACTCGACCAGCTGCTTGAGGCGGTTGATGACGTTCTCGATGCGGCTTTCGCCCTGTTCGACCCTGCCCTCGCGCTCCTGCCCGGCCAGCGCACCGGCGACCTCGCCCGCGCTGAGGTCCGCGAGCAGCGTGGAGGTGAACAGCCGCATGATCGCCAGGTACGTGCGCTGGTGATCGCGCGCGTCCAGATAGGCGTACAGCTTCAGCCGCTTGTGCTCCACGACCGGCCACCCTAATGCGCGCGCGCCGGCGACGCGGCGCTACCGTGCCTACTTCGAGCTGGGGAGGATGCCGTGGCGGCGGGGCGCGCGTTGGGGTTGTTGCTGGGCGTGGCGGCGGACGCGGTGTTCGGTGATCCACGCCGATTTCACCCGGTAGCGGCATTCGGAACGTCCGCGGCGGCGCTCGAGAAGCGTCTTTACGCCGACTCGCAGGCCGCTGGTGTGGCCTACACGGCCGTGCTGGTCGGTGGGACCGTGGCCGCTGGTGTCGCCGTTGAGCGGTTGGCTAAGAAGCACTGGCTGGCGCAAACGGTGACCACGGCGCTCGCGACCTGGGTGGTGCTCGGCGGCAACTCGCTGGCGACCGAGGGCACCTCGATGGGCCGTGAGCTGGACGCCGGCGACATCGAGGCCGCGCGTGCCCGGCTGCCTCACTTGTGCGGCCGTGACGCAGCTCGGCTGGACACGTTCGGGCTGGCGCGCGCGACCGTGGAGTCCGTGGCGGAGAACACGTCAGACGCCGTCGTGGCGCCGTTGGTGTGGGGCGCTGCTTTCGGCGTGCCCGGCCTTCTCGGCTACCGCGCGGCCAACACCCTGGACGCGATGGTCGGCCACAAGTCGCCCCGGTACCGGCGCTTCGGCTGGGCCGCGGCCCGGTTGGACGACGTGCTGAACCTGCTGCCCTCGCGCCTGGCGGCGTTGCTGACCGTGGGTGGCGCGCCGGTCGTCGGCGGATCTGCCGGCCAGGCCTTGGAGACGTGGCGCCGGGATGCTTCCGCGCACCCTTCGCCCAACGCGGGCCAGGTAGAGGCGGCGTTCGCGGGCGCGTTGGAGATCAGGCTGGGCGGCCGGACCGTGTACTCGCACGGCGTCGAGGAACGCCCGGTGCTCGGCCACGGCCGCAACCCGGACTCAGGTCACGTGACGCGTGCCGTGGAGCTGTCCCGCGTCGTCGGCTTCTCCGCGGCTCTCGTCAGCGCTTTCGCCGCCATCTTCCGCAAGTAGCTCGGCGATCGACTTCTTGCGCTTCTTCTTGGTGTCCTCGTGCAGCACGCCGCCGGGCCGTGCCTCGCGAATCGTGAAGTACAGCCAGCCGCCGACCGCCATCACCCCGAACGCGATCCACTGCAGCGCGTAGGAGAAGAACGGCCCGGACTCGATCCGGGGCAGCGGCAGCGTGTCGAGCGCGCCCGGCTGGTCCTCGATGAGCTGGTAGTAGCCGGGCTCGATGTTCGGGCCGACCGCGTTGTTGTTGATCGAGTAGATCTGCTTGCGGCCGTCCTGCTCGAACGCCGGCTGGGCGTTCGACTCGTTCGGCCTGGCCAGCCCGACGAGGGTGACCTCGCCGGTCGGCGGGTTGGCGAAGTTCGGCGGCTTGATGCCGTTGATCGGGCGCACGTAACCGCGGTCGATGAGGATGGTCTGGCCGTTCTGCGTCTGGAACGGCGTGATCACCTCGAACGCGGCCTCGCCCTGCACGGTCCGCAGGCGGGCGAGCGCTTCCAGCTCGGGCAGGTAGCGGCCCTTGATCTCGACCTTCTGCCACTCGTCGTGCCGCGCGCCGAACGGGACCGGGTCGCTCTTGAGCGACTTGGTGATGGCGGAGTTCTGCGCCTGGCGTTCGTCGTTGCGGCCGAACTGCCACGGGGACAGGAAGTAGATGCAGGCACCCGCGAACACCCAGACGGCCAGGGTCAGCGCCAGCCAGCCCGGCTTGAGGAGGAACTTGAACCGCACGTCCTCACGGTAGATGACTGTTCAGAGCGCCCGGAGTTCGGCCACTGACTGCACCAGGCCACAGCGTTCGAGCGAGGCGAGGACGTCCCCGATCGTGCCGGGAGGAGTGCGCCAGGAGTTCGCGATCTGCTGGACGCAGCTCCACACCACCTTGGCGTCGAGCCCGATCTGGTCGCAGACGAAGTCGTCCGCGTCCTTGGGGTCGATGTCCCACTGCCGCAAGGATTCCGCCAGCCGCAGCACGCGGTGGCCGTCCGGATCGGGCAGGTCCAACGCGGAGATCAATGGCTCGAAGCCCATGCCAACCAGTCGCGGATCGGCGTCATCATCAGTGACCACGTGCGCGGGCTGCTCGTCAGGAGAGGTTCGGTTGGTTCTCCCGGAGGCTGCGGAACACCCCGTCGAGGATCTGATCGGTCCACTTCGCCTGCACGAGACTTGCTGCCGTGATCCGCTTCATTAGGTCCCGTAGAAGACGACGAAACTCACTCAGGCCATGCCCATCTCTTGCGTGAGCGCCGACAACTCGTCTGCGGCTCGCCGCCGCCGCTGGTCGTCGTTGCGCATGTACTCCACCAGCGACGCAGCCTTGATCCGGCGGTGCTTGCCCACCTTGCGGAACTCGATCTCGCCCGCTTCGAGCAGGCCGATCAGGTACGGGCGTGACACGTTCAACAGGTCTGCGGCCTGCTGGGTGGTCAGTTCGGCGTCGGCGGGCACGACAGAAACGCCATGACCAGCGGCCATGTAGGCGAGGATCTGGGCCAGAAGTTCGACGGCGCCGCGCGGCAACACCAGCACGTCGTCGGTCTCTTCGCCCCTGACACGTACGTCGCCCTCGTCGTCCTGGTGGTCGTGCAGATACGCCTTCACCCTGGTCAGCGCGGTGTGGGCGGTGACAACGTCGTCCTCGTCAGGCTGGACAGCTCTCAACGCTGCGGAACTCATCGCTCTCTCCCTCCTTCCGCTATTCGAATTATCCGCAGTATTCGAAGCAAACGCAACGCCGCTATCGGGTGAGCTGGACCTCGTGGAACTGGGTCACGAACCCGTCGCCCTCCGGGCTCGCCGCCATGATCCCGACCTTGGCCTCGGCCGCCGGTGGGAAGTAGGCCTTGCGCAGCAGGTTCACGGGTTCCCCGCCGTCGATCCCGTACTTCACCCACACCGCGTCGCCCTTGCGTTCCGCGCTGATCGTGAACCGGTCGAAGGCGGGGGTCAGTGCGAGGTTCCAGTCCGAGAAACCCCTGGTCACGACCGTGCTCGCCTGGCGCTTGCCGTCGAACACCTCGACGCCGGCCTTGATCCAGTTCTCGCCGTCGATCAGCAGCCCGACGCCGGCGTGGTCGTACTGCGCCGCGTACTCGCCGCTGAAGGTCGCGGTGATGGTGAAGTCGCCGGTGAGGCTCAGGCCGTAGAGGTGACCGTTGTCGCGGATGATGCCGTTGCCGGTGAGGCGCCAGAAGTCGCTGCTGGGGTCGGCGTGCACGGTCAGGGGGTCGGTCGACCACTGCTGCGGTTCGTTCAGCCACGTCCAGCCGGTGAGGTCCATGAATCTCATCCTGGCACGCTCGACCTGCGGGAACGACCGTTTGGCGACCGCACTCATCGGTCCGGCCGATCACCTTGGCCGATGAGCCGGGCCGGTGTCGGTGCTCGGCAGTACCTTCGAGGCGATGGACAGGTTCAAGGTCTACTGGGACCGTCCCGACGTGCGTGACGCCCTGGCCCGTCGCGACATCGGGACGGTCTTCCGGCTGCTCGTGGAGGACGGCGTCCCGCAGCGGGAGATCGCGCTGATCACGAGGCAGAACCAGTCCGAGATCTCCGAGATCATCGGCGGTCGCCAGGTCATGGCCTACGAGCTGCTCGAACGGATCGCGCTCAGCCTCGGCATCCCGCGCGGCTATCTGGGGCTGGAGTACGAGGAGAGCAGCCCGCCGTCATCGCGGGACGAGGCCGGGCAGCGAGTCTCGTTCCTGGCTCACGCGGCTGAGATCGTGATCGGCCAACCGGTGTTCGGCAGAGCGGAGAGGGCAGCGCATGTGGCGGAGGCAACGCCGGTGCCCTCTCGCGTGGGGCTTGGCGATGTCGAGATCCTGACCCGCGTGCTGCACGAGCTCACCGGGCTGGAGTCGCAGTTCGGCGGCGGGGTGGTGCTGGCTGCGGTCGAGGGGCAGCTGCGGTGGGCGCGTGGCCTGCTCAACGCTTCGATGCGAGACGCGACCAGGCCGGCTCTGTTCGAGGCGGTGGCCTTGCTGCACAGGCGGGCGTCGAATGCGGCGTTCGACATGGGTCGTCTGGATCAGGCGCGAGGGCACCTGCTCGCGGGTCTCGAGTTGACGCAGGACGCCCGGAACATGCCCTTGCAGGCCATGTTGTTCTACTGCGCGGGCCGGATGGAGCAGTATCACGGACCGCCCGACGCGGCGTTGAGGTTGTTCCAGTTCGGCTATCCCGTGGCGCTGGCGTCGAAGTCACCGCGGCTGTGCGCGTTGCTGGAAGTGCGGGAGGCGCGTTGCTATGCGGTCATGGGCAACCGCGAGTCGGCTGAGCGGGCGTTGTCGCTGGCCGTGGAGAACTTCCACGCGGAAGGAGAGCTGCCCGACTGGTTGAGGTTCTTCGACGAGGCGGAACTCCTCGCCGCGGTCGGCGTGACGTGGGCCGAGCTGGGTGGGTGGGACAAGGCGGTCGCGGCTCTTCGCCGAAGCCTGCGTCACCGAGATGACGACTACGCGCTAGCCCGTTCCTTCGATCTGGCGGAGCTGGCGACGTGCCACCTCCGCAGCGGTGACGTCGACGAGGGCTTGCGGGTGGCGACGAGGTCGTTGAACCTCGTCGACCAGCTGAACAGCAGACGTGCCCGCGACCGCCTGGAGCCGTTGGAACGTGCGGCCAGGCGCGGCGGTGCGGAAACCCTTGGCCTTGTGCAGCGGATCACAGATGTGCGCGGGCGAAAGGTCACAGCTTCCTGAAGAAGTGCGCAGGCTTCAGAGCTGCTCGCGGACCCATGCGATCAGCCCCGGCATCGCCGCCTCGATCATCACCAGCACCTCGGTGAACCCGGAATCGTCGCCGTAGTAGGGATCCGGCACGTCCACGTCGTCGGCGTCCGGGTCGAACGAGCGCAGCAACCGGACGCGATCGGGATCGACCATCCGGCGCAACGTCCGTGCGTGGCCGGAGTCGAGCGCTACCAGCAGGTCTGCCGCCAGGTGCGGATCGCCCACCTGTGCGGCCACGTGGTCGGTTGGATATCCGTTGTCCGCCAACGTCTTCAGCGCGCGTGGGTCGGCGGGGTCGCCTACGTGCCATCCACCGGTACCGGCGCTGGACACGGTGACGGAAGAGGACAATCCTTCGCGCGACAGCCATTCTCGGAAGACGAGTGCTGCCACTGGGGACCGGCAGATGTTGCCGGTGCAGACGAACGAGACGTGGACCTGCATATCGCGCAGCCTAAGGGATTTGGTTACGGAAACCGTCCAACCGGGTGGCGTTTGTGCACCCTGGGTAACGGGAGTGCGTGGTGATTCGACGGACCGGCCGAACTCGCCGGACCACTTTGGAGCTCACGATGGCGTTCGCCGTGCGGTACCTGAACAGGAAGAACTTGCAGCTCGCGGTGGGGGTGGCGGGTGCGTTGGCGGCGCTCGGTGCCTGTGTGCCGCAGCAAGGTGCGGCTCCCGCGCAGTCCTCGGTGAGCGCTTCCGTGCTCGCCGCCACGACGACTCCCGCCGCTGCGCCCGTCCAGCCGGCGCCCGCGGCCAAGACGTGCACCGTTCCGAACGTGGTCGGCATGGTGCACCAGTACGCTCAGGACACGATGCAGGCCGCAGGTCTCTACGTGCTGCTGGAACAAGATGCGACGGGCCGTGGTCGCATGCTCGTGCTCGATCGGAACTGGGAGACAACGGCGCAAAGCGTGCCCGCAGGCGAAGTCGTCGACTGCACCACAGCGATCACTTTGTCGGCCAAGAAGATCGGTGAGTGAGCACCGCCGCACGGTAACGCTCAACCGCTGTCGCAAGATGTACGGACAAACGACATGGAGGCCGCCCATGCAGACAGGTACCGACGTGCCCCCGCAACGGGAGATCATCGGGTGTACCGATGCCCTCGGGCGCCGTCGTGCGTTCGAGGTGTACCTCAACGAGAAGGGTCGCGTCTGCTTCCGCACCCCGCCCGGTGAGTCCGCGCAGCTCGACGCCTTCCAGCTGGACGAGCTGATCAGCCACCTCACCGAGCTCCGCCGCTACATGCAGTGACGCGGGGCTCTGAGCTGGTCGCCTAGAATCCAGGGCGATGACCAGCCCAGACCTGCGCCACCACGGTGACGTCGACGCCGCGCCAGGCCTTGCCGACTTCGCCGTCAACGTGCGGGTGCCGCACCCGCCCGATTGGCTGCGCGCACGGCTGGCCGCGGCGCTCGACGACCTCGGCCGTTATCCCTCCAAGCAGGCTGAAGAGCGCGCCCGTGAGGCCGTCGCACGCCGTCACGGGCGCTCGCCTGACGAGGTTCTGCTGCTCAACGGTGCCGCTGAGGGCTTCGCGCTGCTGCCGAAGCTCTCGCCGCGCCGGGCGGCGATCGTGCATCCGGGCTTCACCGAGCCCGAAGTGGCGTTCCGCGACGCCGGAATTCCGGTGGACCACGTGCTGCTCGACGGCGACTTCCAGCTGCGCGACGTGCAGACGGACGCTGATCTCACCGTCATCGGCAACCCCACGAACCCCACGTCGGTGCTGCACGCGGCCGCCAGGATCAAGCAGTTGCCCGGCCGGCTGGTCGTCGACGAGGCGTTCATGGACGCCGTGCCCGGTGAGCCGGAGTCGCTCGCGCGGGACCCCGATGTGCTCGTGCTGCGCAGTCTCACCAAGACGTGGGGGCTGGCCGGGCTGCGGGCCGGCTACTTCCTCGGCGATCCGGAGACTCTCGAACGGCTGGCGCACGGCCGTCCGCACTGGCCCGTCGGCAGCCTGACGCTCGAGGCGATCACGGCGTGCTGTGAGCCGGAGGCGCTGGAGGCCTCGAAACGGTTCGCCGAGGAGGCCGAGGCGCACGCCGCGTACGCCTTGGAGCAGCTCCAAGATCTGGTCGTGGTACCGCCGAAAGCGCCGTTCCTGCTGATCAGGGCACCGAAGGGCGCGCGGGAGGCGTTGCGGGACAAAGGGATCGCGGTACGCCGCTGCGACACGTTCCCCGGACTCGACGACACGTACCTGCGCGTGGCGATCAGGCCGCCCCGGGAGTTCGCGGTGTTCCTGGACGCGCTGCGGGTAGTGATGGAGGAACTGGCTTGAAGCTCGCCGACGTGATCGCGGTGCTGGAGTCCGCGTATCCGCCGAAGACCGCCGAGAAGTGGGACGCGGTCGGCCTGGTCTGCGGAGACCCGGACGACGACGTCACCAGGGTCCTGGTCTGCGTCGACCCGACGAAGTCCACTGTGGACGAGGCGGTGGCCGCGGGAGCACAGCTCGTGCTGGCCCATCACCCGTTGCTTCTCAAAGGCGTCAACGGTGTTCCGGCCAACGAACCCAAGGGCGCGTTGGTGCACAAGCTGATCCGGAACCGCTCCGCCTTGTATTGCGCGCACACCAACGCGGACAGCGCGTTGCCGGGAGTCTCGGACGCGCTCGCGAAGGCCATCGGACTCACCATCACCGGACCACTCGACGCCGCGCCACGCACCCCGGCGGACGTGCTGACGACCTCAGTGCGAGGAGACGGCGAGCGCGTGATCAAGGCGCTGACCGACGCGGGTGCGAACGTGATCAGCCTCGACGGCACGCGCCTCGAACTGGCCCTGCCGCGCTCATGCCGCAACGCCGTCCTCAACGCCCTGGAAGCAGCCCGCCCGGACGAGGAGACCGGTTTCACCCTGCACGAGATGGCGGACCTGCCGAGCGCCACCGGTCTGGGCCGCATCGGCGAGCTGCCGGCACCCGAACCGCTGAGGGTCTTCGCCCAGCGCGTGGCCGACGCACTGCCCGCCACGATCCAGGGCGTGCGGGCAGCGGGCGACCCGGAACGCCTGATCAAACGGGTCGCGGTGTGCGGCGGCGCGGGCGACAGCTTCCTGGGCGCGGTGCGGCGCGCGGGCGTCGACGCCTACGTCACGGCCGACCTGCGCCACCACCCGGCGAGCGAGCACGTCGAGTCCGGTGGGCCCGCGTTGGTGGACGTGGCGCACTGGGCCAGCGAGTGGCCGTGGTGCGAGCAGGCGGCGGAGATCCTGCGGGATGCCTTCGGCGGTAGGGTCGACGTACTCGTCTCCACCCGCCGGACCGACCCGTGGACCGTCGGTGCGACGAGCTCAGCAGTAGGAGGACATGCGTGAAAGCCGATCCCGCAGTGCAGCGCAGGCTGCTCGACCTGGCGCAGGTCGACGCCGAACTGGCGCGTGTCACCCACCGTCGCCGCACGCTGCCCGAAATCGCGGAGATCGCCGAGGCCGAGCAGCAGCTGCGCGCGAAGCAGGACGCGCTGGTGGCCGTCGAGACGACGCTCACCGACCTCGACCGCGACGTGAAGCGCGCAGAGACCGAGATCGACCAGGTGCGGGCTCGCGGGGAGCGCGATCGCAAGCTCATGCAGTCCGGCTCGGTCGGTGCCAAGCAGCTCACCGAGCTCGAGCACGAACTCGCCACCATCCAGCGTCGTCAGGGCATCCTCGAGGACGACCTGCTGGAGCTGATGGAACGCCGTGAGGCCGTGGACGCCGATGCCTCGTTCGCCCGCGTCGAGCTCGACAAGGCCCGCGAAACCCTCGAGGACGCGAGCCGCCGGCGTGACACGGCCCTCGCCGACCTCGAGACGACCGAGACCAGGCGCGTCGCCGACCGTGCGACGATGGCCAAGGGCTTCCCGGACGACCTGCTGAAGGCCTACGACCGCCAGCGCGAGCAGCGCGGCATCGGTGCGGCCCTGATCCAGTCCCGCCGCTGTGGCGCGTGCCGGATCGAGCTGGACCGCAGCGCGGTGTCGAAGCTGAAGGAAGCCGCGGCGGACGAGGTCGTGCGCTGCGAGGAGTGCGGCGCCATCCTGGTCCGGACCACGGAGTCCGGCCTGTAGTTCTCAACGAGAAAGGGGCTGCCCAGAACGGGCAGCCCCTTTCTCGTCAGTGCAGTGTTACCGGTACCAGAGACCGATCACGCTCGCCTTGAGCGGAACAGCCCAATGGCAGTCGTAGTCCCGGGGATGAATCTTCTCGTTGTAGAACGCCACCAGTCCACACGCCGCTGCGCCGGTCGTGTTGTTGGGCCAGGTGTCACCGGTGAACGTCCAGCCGCCGTCCTGCGCCGTGGCCGCGGACGCGGCCGTCGGTGCCAGCACACCGAGCGCAAGCGCACCCGCGGTCAGCATGCCCGTCAATACACGTTTGGTCATTTCCCCCAGCTTTCTTTCAGCTCGACAATGCGTTTTACCTGTACCAGAGACCGACGACGCCGAGCTTGAGCGGAACAGCCCAGTGGCAGTCGTAGTCCCGGGGAAAATAGATCTCCTCGCGAGCGACGGCCACGGACTGGCACTTCGCTCGACCGAGGATGTCGTCGTTGTAGGTGTCGCCGGTGAACGTCCAGCCGCCGTCCTGCACCGTGACCGCGGATGCGGCCGTCGGTGCCAGCACGCCGAACGCAAGGACACTCGCGGCCACCACTCCGGTCAAAAGCGCGCGTTTGTTCATTTCCCCCAGCTTCCCTTCTGTTTCGAATGTTCAGCCGAACTGTTTTCGGCTCACTGCCAGGACCAGCGGCCCGGCCGGCGGTTGTGGCGGCCGCGGATCAGCAGCACGACGCTGACCGGGACCATCGCGATCAACGGCAGCAGTCCCAGTACCCAGGCCACCTCGATCGGCGGTCCTGGGCGCGGGCCGACCGCGATGTCGACCTCACCGCTGCCAGGGCCCTGCGGACCGTCGAGGGTGAACTGGAACTTCCAGGTGCCCTCGTCCTCCAGCAGGAACGTGTCCATGCCCCAGCGGTCGCGCTGGCGGGGGTAGCGCGCCAGGTCGTCGCCGGGGGAGTTGGTGGCCTCGCCGGCGGGGTTGACCATGAGCAGCTTGCCCTGGTGGCCGGTGATGCCGTCAGCGGGCAGGAAGGTGAAGTCCAGGGACTTGCCCGCCGACAGCGGCCAGTCGCTGAACGAGACCTGCATCGTGTACGGACCGATGACCGCGGTCTCGGAGTGCACCACCGGAACCGGGTCCACCGCGAACGCCGGAGTCGCCGACAGCGTGACCGCGACCATCGCGGCCAGCAGGGCGCCGATGCGTTGGGAGAGACGCATGGTCAGTTCACCTCCGCGCGGGGACCCAGGTTGCGCAACGGGTGCGCGAACCACCAGCCGAGCCAGGCGGCCAGCGCCGCCAGCAGCACGCCGATCGCACCGGCGAGCAGGCCGGGGCTGCGGGTCATGTCGAACATGTGGTCCTGCATGAGGTAGCTGAGCAGCAGTACGACCCCCGCCGCCGCGCCACCGGCGGGCATGACCAGTTGGGGAGACAGCTTTCCCTTGCGGCCCAACATCAGCACCGCGTCGAGTAGGAGAGCGGCCACCGGCAGCAGCATCGGGTACATGATGGCCATCCGGGGGAAGCCGTCCACGCCGTCGCGCAACGGCAGGCCGACGCTGGTCGCGTAGGCCTCCGCGGCCCAGGGTCCGAAGTACCAGTCCACGACGTGCAGCACGCCGAAGCACAGGCCGGTCAGGGTGACCCAGCCAGGACGGCGCACCACCCCGGCCACCAGCACCAGCGACAGCACGTCGACGAAGGTGATGGTCACCGACCTGGGCTGGGCCCAGAACAGCGCGAAGATCACCGTGGCCATGCTGATGGCCACGCTCATGGCGAGGCCCCAGCGCCCGAAGGTGTGATCCCGCTGGGCGGTGAAGGCGAGGATGGTGCCCACGCAGATGCCGACGCCGCCGAGGGCCAGGCCGACGTGCGGGGGCGAGTTCAGGGTCACGTCGAAGCCGTAGATGGAGTGCCACCACAGGTCGCCGAGGCCGTAGAGCAGTTCGATGGCCGAGCCGATCCCGGCGACCAGGAAGCCGACGGGGGCACGGAAGGTGCCGAGCACGGTCACGGCGGCCGCTGCGGTTTCGGAGTCCTCGGTGCCGCGGCGTCTGTCCGCTGTGCGCCGCAGCACGACGTAGAGGCTGGTCAGCCCGGCGATGACCGGGGCCAAGTAGATCAGCAGGTGGGAGGCTGTGAAGAAGGTGTCGGGGCCGACGTCGTCGTGCCACTGCACATCCCACACCACCCCCAGGTTCTCGCAGAGGATCGCGACCAGCAGGATCCAGCTGCCGATCGCCTCCGTCCGGTCTGGGCGGTCGGCCCCGGTGGTGTTCTCTTGCGCCATCACTCGTTCCCTCGGTAGGCGCCGGGCAGGGTTCAGCTCGGTGAAGCGGCCGCGGTCAGGACGCGGCCTGCTGCTCCATCCGCTTGCGCAGGCTCAGCGGGCGCATGTCGGTCCACACCTCGCCGATGTGGTCCAGGCACTCCTGCTTGGTGCCGCGCTTGCCCTCGGCGCGCCAGCCGGCGGGCAGCTCGCGGTGCTCGAGCCAGATCGAGTACTGCTCCTCGTCGTTGAGCACGACCAGGTAGGTGAAGGGGTCGTTCTCGGCAGTCATCTTCTAACCTCCACAGTGGACGGTGTTGTTACTTTCTCGCGGCGGTCTATAGGGGATCTATACAGCGGCGCGCTCGGTCAGTCGTTTCCGCAGCAGTGCGGTGAGCGCGTCGACGGTGGGGTGGTCCCAGGCGAGCGTGGGCTCCAGTTCGAGGCCGTACTCGTCCTCGATCGCGCCGCACAACGTCAGCGCGTACATCGAGTCGAGGCCGTACTCGACCAGCTTCACGTCCGGCTTGATCTCCTCCACCGGGCGTTCCAGGTAGAAGGCGACCTTGTCCAGCAACCAGCCGCGCAGTGCGGCCTCGTCCGGGTTCGGGGTGCTCATGGCAGGTCCTTTCAGCTGAGGTGGCGGCCGGTGAGGTCGAATGCCGTGCCGGACTCCTGGCGGGCCAGCAGTTCGGCGAACAGCCCGGCCGGGGGTTCCGCGGGTTCGTGGCCGAGGCGGGTGGCGATGCGGCCGAGGGCGGCGGGCAGCCAGTCCGTGCCGCCGGGGTGGTGCCGGTGCACGCCCAGGCATGCCGCGGCGGCCAGCAGCAGGGCGTACCGGCGGGCCACGTCGAACGCGACCGGTTCGGCCAGCGGGGTCCGGTTGCGCGGGGACAGCGCCAGGCAGTCCGCGTGCAGCAGGTGCAGCTGTTCCACCAGGAAACCGGCCAGCTCTTCGTCCACATCGGACAGGTAAGCGGGCAGCGTCGCCAGCAGTGGGTCCTCCGGTCCTGCCAGGATCTCCAGGCCGGTGAAGTCCAGTTCTGGCAACGCCTCGCCCAGCCGGAACAGCGCGGCAGGCGCGGGTTCGGCGTCCAGCCAGCCGCGCCGGGCCAGCCGGGGCAGTTGCGGGATGATCGTCGCCTGGCAGACCGTGGCACCGGAGTGCGCCAGCGAGGCCAGCGGCAGGTCGCGCAGGTGCTTCTGGAAGATCGCGTACGGGCCTTCGCGCAGGAACGACCGCGCGCCCAGCACCACGGACAGGTCGTTCAGCAGGTCCTGGGTGAGTTCGGGCACCAGGAACTTGGCCGCCGCGGTGTACACGCTGGTCTGCCGGGGCAGCAGGTGCAGGGCGCGGCAGGCCACGGTGCTCAGGCAGTCCGCCACGAGCAGGTCCGCGAAGGCGTTGGCCAGCGTGGTCCTGGCGTGCGGGAGATCGGCGACCCGGCGGCCGTAGAGCTTGCGCTCCAGGGCGAACCGGGTGACCGTGCGCAGCTGGGTGTCCAGGGCCCCGACGACCGCGCTGGTGAGCGTGGCCTTGGTGACCTGGAAGGCGCGCAGCACGGTTTCCAGTGCGCCGCCGGGATCGCCGAGCACGGTGGACTCCGGCAGCGGGCAGTCGTGGAACTCCACTCCGCCGAGCCGGATCGCGCGCATCCCGCTGGTGCGGTAGCGCGGCAGGAACCGCACGTGTTCACGGGGCAGCGCGGCCATGTCGACCAGCAGAAGGGAATGGCTGCGGCTGCCGGGTTCCGCGCTGGTGCGGGCGAGCACGGTGGCCGCGTGCGCGGCGGAGATGTTGTTGATGACCTCCTTGCGCCCGTTGAGCACCAGCCCGTGGCCGGTCTGCTCAGCGCGCAGTGCCGAGCGGACCAGGTCGTGCCCGGTGGCCAGTTCGGTGTAGGCGCCCGCGCTCTGCCCGCCGCGCAACAGCACCTCGGCCAGCCACTTCTGCTGCGCCGCCGACCCGGAGGTCCACACCGGCACCGAGGCGATCAGGTTGATCGCGCCGTGTCCCAGGCCCAGCGCGGCATCCCGGCGGAACACCGGCCGCAGCGCCAGGGCGAGTTCGTCGGCCTGAGTCAGCCTGCCGCCGAGCGACTTGGGCACGAACTCCGCGCCGAAGCCGGTGTTCTCCAGCAGTGCGACCCCGGCGGGCAGCAGCTCGCCGCGTTCGTCGGCGTCCAGGAAAGCGCGGTGGCCCAGCGGGTTGTCGGGGTCGTCGGGGTTGCCGAGGAGGTGTTCGAGGTCGTTCACGAGGGCTCCTCGGACAGCAGGGAGAACGGCGTTCCGGCGGCGTGCTGCTCGAACAGCAGCCGGGCCAGCCGCTCGTACACCTCGTCGGCGCCGACGGGTTCTGGCCGGGCGGGGCGCAGGCGATGCAGAACGCGCAGCAGCACGGCCTCCAGCCACAGCGTGTCCGTCCACAGTGCACTGTTGGCCAGGAACAGCTGCACGGCGGCGGCACCGGCGTAGCAGGCGGCGTAGTGCTCGGCCAGGGTGAACGCGGCGGCGGGCACCTCGACCGCGGTGGGCCGGTGCGCGGCCATGCCGGCCACCACCCGCTCCAGCGCGGTTAGCAGCTCGCCGGCCAGTTCGGCGGCGGGGCCGGTGAGCCGGTCGAGTGCGGAGGGCAGCGCCTGGACGGGGCTGGCACCGGTGCGGGACAACAGGGTCAGCCGGTCCCGGTCGAACGACGGCAGTGCGGCCGTGAGGTCGGCGGCGGTGGCCAGACCCTCCGCGTTCACCCGGCCGGTGCGGTGGCCGCGGACCAGGTTGGGGAACTGGTTGATCAGCGAGTGCAGGTTGACCACGGTGTTGCCGTCGAAGATGCCGACGATCCGGTGGTCCCGCTGGATCTTCTGGAACCGGCCCTCGCCGAAGACGTCCCCGGTGAGCAGCGCGCGGGAGCCGAGCACCTTGGCCAGCTTCGTGAGCAGACCGTCCACAGTGGTCGGTGCGAGGTACTTGACCACGGCGGAGGACACCGACAGCTCGGCGGTGAGGCTGTGCACCCCGCGCGCCGCCACCAGGGTCAGCGCCTCGGTGAGCAGCAGATCGGCGTAAGCGGTGGCCAGCAACCGGCGTGACTGCGGCAGATCGGCGACCAGGCGGTCGTAGTTGCGGCGGGTGGCGGCGTAGTCAACCGCGAGCCGCAGACCCGCGTCGGCCGCGCCCAGGGAGAGCGAGGCGCACATGGTGCGGGTGAGCTGGAGGCTGCGCACCACGGTCTCCACCCCGTGCCCTGCCTGGCCGATCAGCGCGCCGGCGGGTACTTCGGCGCCGGTGAAGGAGATACCGCTGATGTCCGCGCCCCGGATGCCGTGCAGCTTGGGCGCGGGCAGGGTGCGGAACGAGCCGGGTGACAGCGTCCGCTTGTCCACCAGCAGGACGCTGTGGCTGCGCGGGCCGTCGGCGGGGTCGGTGCGGGCCAGCAGGCACAGCAGCTGCCCGCGAGTGGCGTTGTTGATCAGCCACTTCTCGCCGGTGATCCGGTAGCCGGTCGCGGTGGGCAGGGCCTCGACCTCCCCGGCCAGCAGGTCGCTGCCGTGCTCGCGTTCGGTGAGTCCCCAGGACACCACCGCGCCGTCCAGAATCCGTGCGGCCAGCGCCTGTGCCTGCTCAGGGCTGCCCGCCACCCACACCGACACCGCGCCGAGGAAGGTCTTGCCGTGCGCGATGGCGGTGGTGAGGTCGCGGCGGGCCACCACCCGCATCAGGGCGAGCGAGTCCGGGTACGCGCGCAGTGCGCCGCCGTGTTCGGCCGGCACGTAGTGCGCGGGCAGGCCGAGCACGTCCAGCTCCCGGCAGATCTCGCCGGGGAACTCCTCCCGCTCGTCCAGCGCGGCGATCCGCCGGTGCGAGAACAGGCGGCCGGGATCGTCAGGATCGCCGAGGGCCCGGTCCAGTTCCGCCGCGGACAGCGCGCTCATACCGTTGCCCCAGCGCGGTAGCGGCGGATCAGTTCGGGGTCCAGCTCCTCGTACAGCGGGGTCAGCTCGTCCTTGAGGAACAGTTCGCGCATCAGGGCGCGGCGCACCTTCCCGCTGGTGGTCCTGCGCACCTGGCCGGGGCGCAGGAACACCACGTTGGCCACCCGCAGGCCGAGGTCGGTGGACAGTTCCCCGCGGATCCGCCCGGCCAGTTCCGGCAGGTCCAGGCCGCGGCCGCGCAGTTCGTGCATCACCACGATGGTCTCCTGTGGCGCGGGCACGGTGCAGACGCTGCCGTGCAGGCCGCGGAAGCCGTCGTGCAGGCCGGCCACGCTGCGCTCGATGTCGTGCGGGTACAGGTTGCGGCCGCGGATGATCAGCACGTCCTTGATCCGCCCGGTCACGAACAGCTCGCCGTCGAACAGCACACCCAGGTCCCCGGTGCGCAGGAACCCGCCACGGCCGTCGGTGGTGGTGCCGCGGAAGGAGTGCGCGGTGGCCTCGTCGTTGCCCCAGTACCCGGCGGCGACACTGGCGCCGCGCACCCAGATCTCGCCGATCCGGCCCTCCGGCAGCACTTCCGAGGTGTCCGGGTCGACCACCAGCACGTCCAGCTCCAGCGGCCGGCCGCTGCTCACCAGCACCGGGCCCTCCTCGGCGGGCGTGAAGACCTTCTGCTCCAACGCCGCCGCGTCGACCGGACGTTCTACATAGGACGTTCCTGGAGGTGCGGCGGTGACCATGAGGGTGGCTTCGGCCATGCCGTAACAGGGTTTGAACGCCTCGGCGCGGAACCCGGCGGGGGCGAAGCGCTCGGCGAAGCGGGTCAGCGTGGCCGCGTGCACCGGTTCCGAACCGTTGAGCGCGCACCGCCAGCTGGACAGGTCCAGCCGGGCCAGCTGCTCGTCGGTGACGTTGCGGGTGCACAGGTCGTAGGCGAAGTTCGGTGCGGAGGTACCGGTGACCCGATGCTCGGTCATCAGCTCCAGCCAGCGGTGCGGGCGGCGCAGGAAGTCGGTGGGGGACAACAACACCGTCGTGGCGCCCAGGTGCAGCGGCAGCAGCAACATGCCGATCAGGCCCATGTCGTGGTGCACCGGCAGCCAGCTGCACATCCGGTCGGAGATCACGAGACCGAAGGCGCGCTGGATCAGGTGCAGGTTGTGCGCGAGCGCGCCGTGCGTGACGATCACGCCCTTGGGTTCACTGGTGGAGCCCGAGGTGTACTGCAGGAAGGCCACCGCGTCGTCGCTGGGCCGCGCCGGGGTCCAGTCCACGTCGTCGCGCGGTTCCAGCTCGTCGGTGGCGGCGGCGGGCAGCTCGGCCAGGCCGGACTCGGCCAGTTCGGCGCGCACCGCGTCCAGGTGGCGGGCGTCGGTGAGGGCGAGCACCACCCCGGCGTCGTGAGCGATGCCCAGCGAGCGGCCGTCCTGCCGCTGGTTGACCGGCGCGGGCGCGGGTACGGCGGCGAGTCCGGCGTAGAAGCAGGCCAGGATGGCGACCGCGAAGTCCACTCCGGACGGATAGCGCAACAGCACCCGGTCACCGGGGGCGCAGCGTTCCAGCAGCCACACCGCGAGCGTGCGCACCTCGCGGTCCAGTTCGGCGTAGGTGAGCCCGGTGCTGGTCTGTTCGCGGCCCTGGTCCCGGACGTAGATCAGCGCTTCCTTGTCCGGCAGGTCCTGGGCGTTGCGCCGCAGCCGGCTGACGATGTCGGTGAACATCTGGTTCCTCTCCACCGGCTTCACCACAGCCGGGCCTTGGCGACCGGGCCGTCCGGGTCGGTGACCGCGGCGGTGAGCGCGGCCAGGTAGTGCCCGGCGAGGCGGTCGATGGTCTCGTGGTCGAAGAGCTCGGCGTCGTAACGGAAGTCGGCCACGAAGCTGTCCCGGTGCTGCATCACGTCCACGGTCAGGTCCAGCTGCCCTTCCTGCTGCGGCAACGGGTACGGCCGCAGTTCCAGGCCGCCGAACTCGGTGCTGTCCCCGGTGCGGGTGCTGTCCAGCAACGGTCGCAGCGCCGGGTCCAGGTGCGCGGTGGTCAGCAGGTTGAACGTGATCCGGCAGAGCGCGCCACCGGCACCGACCCGCGCGGCCAGCAGCGAGAACGGGTATCCGGCCGCGCCCACCCCGCTGCGCACCTGTCCGGCCACGGCCAGGGCGGCCTCGCGGAAGGTGGTCTCGGCGGTGAACCGGGCGCGGAAGAGCAGGGTGTTGACGAAGTTGCCGACCACGTCCCGGTCCCGGTTGCCCGAGCGGGTGGTGGTGGGGCAGCCGAGCAGGAAGTCGCGGCGGCGGGTGGTCCGGAAGAGCAGGCCCTGGAAGGACCCGAGCAGCACCGCGAACGGCGTGACGCCCGATTCCCCGGCCAGCTCACGGATCGCGGCGGTGATCTCGGGTGGCACCACGATCCGGCAGGTGCCGCCGGTGAACGCGGGGCGCTGCCCGCGAGGCCGGTCGGTGAGCAGTTCGGCCGCGGCGGAACCGCGGCAGACCTCCTGCCAGTGCGCGGCCAGCTCGGCCCCGCGCGGCCCGTCGACGAGGTCGCGTTCCCGCTGGACGTGCCCGGCGTAGTCGCCGCGCGGCGCGGGCAGCGGGGTGCCGGTGAGCAGGTGCAGCAGATCGCGCAGCAGGACGTAGGCCGAGGTGGCATCGGTGATGATGTGGTGGGCCACGATCAGCAGCACCGCGTCGCCGGACGAGCGGCGCAGCAGGACCACCCGGCACGCGCCCTGGTCCAGCCGCAGCGGTTCGGTGAGCGCGTTGCGGACCTCGGCCGCGAGCTTGTCGTCGTCCGCGCCGGGCAGGTCCCGGATCGTCAGGGCGACCCGCGATTCCGGTCCCAGCACGCGGATTCCGTCGCGGAAGGTGGAGCGCAGGAGTTCGTGCCGCGCGGCCAGCCCGGCCACCGCCGCACCCAGCGCCTCGTTGTCCACAGTGGACAGCACGCGGACCGCGATGCCGGTGTTGTGGGCGGCGCTGTCCGGGGCCAGGCCGTGCAGGAACCTCAGCGCTTCCTGGGCGTGCGCCAGGGGGAGTTCAGGCACGACCCACCGCCGCGCGGCGCGTGATGTGGTGCAGCCGCAGGTCCTCACGCAGGTGTCCGGCCAGGTAGCGGACCAGCTCGGCTTCGCGGTCCTCCAGGTAGAAGTGGTCGCCGGGGAAGCTGCGCAGCTCGAAGCGGCTGGTGGTCAGCTCGGCCCACGCCCGCACGGATTCCGGGGTGCAGTCGGTGTCCTCGTCGCCCACGCAGGCCACGATCGGGCTGCGCACCTTGGCGGGGTTCTCCGGGTGGTAGGTCTCGATCAGCCGGTAGTCCGCACGCAGCACGGGCAGCACCAGCTCGCGCAGGTCGGGGTCGGCGAGGGCGGCGTTGGCCGCCGAACCCAGCGCCGTGGTCTCGGCCAGCAGTTCGGCGTCACTGGCCAGGTGGGTGGAGGTGCGTCGCACCTTGTGCGGCGCCGAGCGACCGGAGAGGAAGAGCCGCAGCGGGGCGATCCCGTGCCGTTCGGCCAGACGCAGCGCGACCTCGTAGGCCACCGCGGACCCCATGCTGTGCCCGAAGAAGGCCAGTGGCAGGTCCAGGAACGGGGTCAGCGCGTCGGCGGCGGCGTCGGCCAGCTCGGTCATGGTCTCGGCGAAGGGTTCGCCGAAGCGGCTGTGCCGTCCCGGGTAGCAGGCGGTGAGCAGCTCGAAGCCCGCGGGCAGGTGGCCGGGCCAGCCGCGGAACAGTGCGGGGGTGCCGCCCGCGTGCGGGAAGCACACCAGGCGCAGTTCGGCACCCTCATCGCGGCCGTGCCGTTGGTACCACGTCATCCTTCGCTCCTTCGAGACCTCGCGAGCATGCTCACCAGGCGATCTATATTCCGGCCATATGGCGCAGTCAGAACCCGACCTGCTCGAGCTGCCGCAGTCGCGGCCACAGCTCGTTCCACGGCCGAACCGGGGCGCTGAGCAGCGACAACGGCTGGGTGGCGTGCTTGGGGTGCTTGATCAGCCCGAGCGGATCGGTGTACACGCCGAGCTCGCGCACCTGTCCGAACTCCGCCCGCAGGAAGTCGGGCACCTCGCCCACGTACAGCACCTGCCGGGTGCCGTCCGCCGGCGCGCCGAAGTACCAGGACCCTCGGAGGTAGCAGTACACCGGCGGGAGGTCCTGGCCGAACTGCTCCAGCGCCCCGGCGTACCCGGACGATCCCGCCATCAGCACCAGACCGTCCTTTTCGGACGGTGAGAGCCGGGTGTACACGTCGGTGACGGCAGGCACGACCGCGGGGAAGTCGTCGCTGACGTTGTTCATCAAGTAGGTGTCGGGCGCCGGTCCGGTCGGCGGGAACGGCAGCAGACCGCGGATGATCAGCAGCGCGGACACCGCGAACGCCGGTGCCGTGGTGGTCCAGCGCCATCTCGGGCTCACGGCGGCGGCCGCCCAGCAGACCGGGAAGATCCCGGCCACGTAGTAGGGCTGCTGGCCGAGCGCGAGCAGTCCGGCGATCAGCACCACGGCGGTCCAGCCGAGATAGCGGTGCGGCCCCTGGAACAACCGGATCAGTCCGAGCACGAACAGGACTCCGCCGACCAGCCCCGCGTAGACGATCACGAACGCCAGGAAACCGACCCTGCCGCCACGTCCGCCCGCCTCCTGGGCCAGCACCGCGCCCATCTCCAGCTGCGGCCAGCCGTGGTGGGCCTGCCACCACAGGCCGGGCAGCACCGACAGCAGCGCGATCCCGGCGCCCGCCCACAACATCGGGCGGCGCAACAGCTCCCGTGGTCCGGAGATCAGCACACCGATCAGCACCGCCAGCCACAGGAACAAGATGAGGAACTTGGCCTGCAGGGCCACCGCCGTGACGGCACCGATGGCCAGCAACAGGCGGTCGTCGCGGGTGCGGTTCCAGCGGGCCAGCAACCAGAGCGCGACCGTCCACAGTGCCCAGTCGAGCGAGGTGGTGTTCAGGTGGTGGCCGTCGGCGACGATCAATGGAGAGATCGCGTAGGAGGCAGCGGCGACCAGCTGCGCCCTGGTACCGCCGCCGAACTCGCGGGCGATCAGTGCGGTGACCAGCACGCCCGCGGTGACCGCGAGGGTGGACGGTAGCCGCAGCACGATCAGCGAGTGCGGGGCGATGGTGTCGGCGAGGTGGGCCAGCAGCGGGATGAGCGGAGGCTGGTCGGCGTAGCCCCAGTCGAGGTGCCGGCCCGCGCTGAGGAAGTACAGCTCGTCGTCGGTGTAGCCGAAACCCGCGCTGGTGATGAGGAACAGCAGGAAGACCGCGGTGGCGAGGAGTGCCAGCGGACGGCGGGCGAGAGGTGTGCCGAGGACGACCGGCTGCGCTGTCGCGGTCATGATCCGGCCGTTCCGCTGATGTCGACCTTCGGCGGGGCGCCGCGCATCGCCCGGCTGCTCGCCGCCGTGATCGTCAGCATCAGCACCATGACGCCGAGCAGCGAGCCGGTCCAGCCGACCCCGGCGTGGTCGAGCAGGTAGCCGCCGATCGGGCCCGCCGCCGCGTTCGCACCCGAGCAGAGGAACCTGGCGGCGCCGTTCACCCGGCCCTGCAGGTGTTCCGGCGTGTTCTGCACCTGGAAGGTCCAGCCCGCCACGTTGAGCACCCCGCCCACCAGCGAGTTGCCGGCGAAGATCGCGGCCAGCAGCACGGGGTCGCGGACGAAGGCGATCGCGGGGATGAGCAGGGTCCAGGTGCCGTAGCCGATGATCCAGGTGGTGCGCATGCTCACCCGGCGGATCCACCAGGGCGCGAGCAGGGCGCCGGCGAACCCTCCGATCCCGCCGACGGCGGTGATCACGCCGACCAGTGCGGGAGAGTTGTTGTTGCCGTGGATGATCAGCAGCACGGTCAGGAACACGATCTGGAAGACGAAGTTGCTGCCGGCGAACAGTCCGATGAGGACCCTGGCGAACTTCTCCTGCCAGGCCCAGCGGATGCCCTCGCCGATCTCCACGTGCAGCCTGCGCCTGGGCTGGGTCTGCTCGGTGCGGAACTCGCGGCGGATGAAGATCACGCACACCACCGCGACCAGGTCCGCGATGGCGGAGAAGGCGAAGGGCATCCAGCGGGTCAGGGTGAACAACGCGCTGCCGATGGGCTGACCGATCAGGCCGATGGCCGAACCGCGCGCCTCGTTCTGGGACAGCGCGGTGGGCAGCTGCTCCTTGGTGACCACGTTGCGCACGGCGGCGCGTTCGGCCAGGTCGTAGAAGATGCCGCGGGTGGACTCGAGGAACGCGGCCACCATCAGGTGCGGGATCCAGATCGAGTCGAAGTACACCGCCACGGCCACACTGGCGATGGCGAACGCACCCATGATGTCGCAGGTCAGCATCAGCTTGCGCCGGTCCCACCGGTCGACCAGGGCGCCGGCGGGCAGCTGGATGAGCAGGGTCGCCAGCTGGCCGGCGAAGGCCACCCAGCCGGTCAGCACCGCTGATCCGGTCTCCCACAGGGCGAGCAGCGGGAAGGCCACCATGCCGACGGTGGCGGCGAAGTGGGACATGCCGGCGCCGAACCAGAGCCGGATGAAGTCCCGGTTCTTGCGCAGCGGCACGGGTTCGGTGGTGGTCTCGGAGTCGGTCGGGGTGCTCATCGAGCAGCTCCTCGGCGGGCTGTGCGCGGATCGGGCAGGGCGGAGCGGTCGAGTTTCCCGCTGGTGTTCAAGGGAATCCTGGCGATGGCCACGAACGTGCCGGGCACCATGTAGTCCGGCAACGCTGCGGACAGATGCGCGCGGATCGCGGCCACGTCGGGGCGGCGGCCGGGTGCGGGCACCAGGTAGCCGATCAGGCGCTGGTCGCCGGGTTCGGGTTCACGGACCGCGGCCACCGCGTCGGCCAGGTCGGGGTGTTCCCGCAGCCGGGCCTCGATCTCGCCGAGCTCGATCCGGTGGCCGCGGATCTTGACCTGGGTGTCCGCGCGGCCCAGGAACTCCAGGCCGTGCGCGGTGTGCCGGACCAGGTCGCCGGTGCGGTAACGCCGGGCTCCGGGTTCGCCGTCGGGGTCGGGCACGAAACGTTCGGCGGTCAGCGCGGGACGGCCGAGGTAGCCGCGGGCCAGGCCGTGGCCGCCGATGCACAGCTCGCCGGTCTCGCCCGCGGGCACGTCGGCCCCGCTGTCGTCGAGCACGTGCAGGCTGGTGTTGGCCAGTGGTTCGCCGAGGGAGATCCGTTCGGTCTGCGGTGGCACCGGCCAGTGCGCGGACCAGACCGTGGTCTCGGTCGGACCATACACATTGGACAGGAACTTGAGCCGTGCGTGCAGCTGCGTTGCCAGTGGGACCGGCAGTGCTTCGCCGCCGACCAGGCCGATCGCTCCTGGCTCGTCGAACCCGGCGGCCAGCAGCAGCCGCCAGCCGGACGGGGTGGCCTGCACATGGGTCAGCGCGTGCGCCCGGATCAGTTCGAGCAGCGCCACGGGGTCCTTGGCCTCGGCATCGGTGGCCAGGGCCAGCTCGCCGCCACTGGTCAGCGGCAGGTACAGCTCGACCGCGGAGATGTCGAAGGACACCGAGGTCGAGGCCAGCCAGCGGCCGCCGCCCGCGCCGACGTCGGCGCCCATCGAGTCGATCAGGTTGGCCAGCGCGCCGTGGCTGACCATGACGCCCTTGGGTTTGCCGGTGGAACCCGAGGTGTAGATGACGTAGGCCAGCTGGTCGGGGCTCAGTTCGGGCAACGGCGTGGGCTCGCCGGAGAGTTCGACCGCGTCCATCCGCACCACGTGCCCCGTGAAGGACTCCGGGATCCGCGGGGCCAGCTCGTCGTGGGTCAGCAGGATCCGCGCGCCGCTGTCGCTGAGCATGTGCGCCAGCCGCGCGGGCGGCAGGTTCGCGTCCAGCGGCAGGTAGGCGGTGCCGGCCAGCCACACGCCGAGCAGCGCGGGCAGCAGGTCGGGGCCTCGACGCAGGCAGACCGCGACCGGGATGTCCGCCTCCGCGCCGAGCCGGCGCAGGTGGCGGGCGATCTGCTGCGCCCGTTCGGTCAGGTCGCGGTGGCGCAGGCGCACTTCGCCGGTGCGCACCGCGATCTCGTCCGGTCGCGCGGCGGCCTGGCTCGCTATCAGCTCAGGAACGAGCGGCGTCAACGGGATCCCTCTTCTCCGGTGGTGTTGGTGTCGCGCAGCAACGTCGCGAGCAGGTCGGTGCATTCGGCGGCCAGCTCGCGCAGCCGTTCGATCTCGTTCGCCCGGAACGTCCACCGCAGCTGTCCACTGTGGACGTCGAACTCGACCGACAGCGGCGCGCCGTCGTGGCCGACCGCGACCTGGGGTGCGCGCTGTGCGGTCAGCTGGTCGGCGACGTCCGGGTGGTTCCGGAGCAGGCCGTAGCCGTCCGGGCTCGGCTCCGCGGCCAGCTGACGGCGCACCGCGCGCAACACCGCGACCGGGTCCCGTCGCCGGGGCAGCCACAGCGGAACCGGCCGGCTGGTCAGCAACGGGCCGACCAGTCGTTCGCCGTTCCGCGGGTCGTGCACGACGTCCACGGTCAGCCGGTCGCCGCCGGTCCAGGCGGTGATTGGGCCGGCCAGTGCGGCGAGCAGCAGATCCGGCCGACCGGTGAACGGCTCGTCCAGCGTGGTGACGTGCGTTTGCGCCGGACCGGGGGTGATCGGCAGCGGCGGGCCGTCGACCCGGCCGAGCCAGTGGTGCGCCTCGTCCAGAAGTTCCGGCTGGGCCGCGCGTTCCGCCTGCCGCCGCAGGACCGCGTGCGGCGATCCCGCCGCGGGCAGCTGAACGGACTCTCCGTCCGACAGCTGCCGGTACGCGGTGGCCAGGTCGGCGCGCAGCACCGGCCAGGAAGCCCGGTCCACGGCGAACCGGCGCACCCGCACCACGTTGCCGGGTTCGGCCTGCAACACCGGACCGTCGGCCGGCAGCCGCAGAGCCTCGTGGTGGGTGATCACCGCCTGCACGGCCTGGTCGAACAGCTCCGGATCCACCGGTGCGGGCAGCGGCACCTCGAGGAGGTCCACGCCTGAGTCCTGCGGTAGCTGGGGTTCGGCCAGCGACGCCAGTTCGGCGAGCGTGCCGGACTGGTAGATCATCCACATCGACAACGGCAGACCGCGTTGCTGTGCCAGGGCGAGCAACCGGGCCGCGCGCAGGGAATCCCCGCCCAGGGCGAAGAAGTTGTCCTGCACGCCGATCTGCTCGATCCCCAGCACTTCCCGCCACAGCTCGGCCACCCGTTGCTCGGCCGGGGTGCGCGGCGGCTCCGGTGCGATGTCAGCGAAGGCGGCGCGGTCCGGAGCGGGCAGCGCGCGGTGGTCGACCTTTCCGTTGGCGGTCAACGGGATCCGGTCCACGGTCAGGATCGCCGAGGGAACCATGTACTCGGGCAGCCCACCGGCCAGGTGCTCGCGCACCTTGACCGCATCGGGTGCGGCACCGGACGTGGTGACGAGATAGGCCACCAGCGTGTTGTTCCGGGCCAGCACCACGGCCTCGCGGACCTCCGGGTACTCCAGCAGCCGGGACCGGATCTCGCCCAGTTCCACCCGGTAGCCGCGGATCTTGACCTGGTCGTCCTGGCGCCCCAGCGTGTCCAGGCTCCCGTCGGGCAGTCGCCGGCCGAGGTCGCCGGAACGGTAGATCCGCGATCCCGGTGCGCCGTAAGGGTTCGGGAGGAACCTTTCGGCGGTGAGCGCGGGCTGACCGAGGTAACCGCGGGCCAGTCCGGCGCCGGAGATGTAGACCTCGCCGGGCACCTCGATCGGCAGCAGATCGCCGTGCGCGTCCAGCACGTGCATGGCGGTGTTCGGGATCGACTCGCCCAACGGCAGCAGTTCGCTGGTCAACGCGTCGACCGGCTGGCCGGAGTTGCCGATGGTGATCTCGGTCGGGCCGTACTCGGTGGCCAGCGGTGTGCCGGTGCCGGCCAGCTCGCGCCAGCGCCGCACCAGGCTCAGCGGGAAGGCGTCGCCGGCGGCGATCACCAGTCCGGCCAGGTCGTGGGCCTGCTGCGGGGTGAGCTGGTGAGTCAGCAGGTCCAGGTGTGCCGGGGTCAGCTTCACGAAGCTGTACGGCCCCCGCGCGGCCAGTGCGCTGCCGAGCTCGGCGGTGTCGAGGCCGGCGGGCAGCAGGTGCGTGGTCTGACCGGTGAGCAGCGGCGTGAACAGGTTCGGGATGCCGAGGTCGAAGGAGATCGGGGAGAACACCGCCGAACCGCCGGAGCCCCGCGCCGCGTACGACTCGGTGGTCCACAGCAGGTAGTTCAGGAGACTGCCGTGGGTGGCCATCACACCCTTGGGACGGCCGGTCGAGCCGGAGGTGTGGATGACGTAAGCGAGCTGGTCGCTCTCGATCCGCCGCGTGGGCGCGGTGTCCGGCAGCTCGGTCAGCGGCTCGGTGTCCAGGTCCACCCGCACGCCCTGGTACTCAGCCGGAATCCGGTCGTGCAGCGCGGTTTCGGTGAGCAGCACCGTGGTTCCGGTGTCGCCCAGCAGCACCGCGATCCGCTCGGTCGGCATCGCCTCGTCCAGCGGCAGGTAGGCCGCTCCTGCCTGCCAGACGCCGAGGAGAGCGGGCAGCAGGTCAGGGCCGCGCCGCAGCAGCACGCCGACCAGGGACTCCGGTCCCGCACCGAGCTGCTGGAGCCGGTGGGCGATCCGGTTGGCCCTGGCCAGCAGCTCGCGATAGGTGAGCTGGTCTTCACCGCTGGTCACCGCCACCGCGTCCGGGGTGGCGGCGGCCTGTTCGGCGATCAGGTCGACCACTGTCTTTTGTGGACGGTCTGCGGCGGACCCGGTGCCCAGAGCGAGCAGGGGTTCGGCAGGCAGGACCGTGCGCACCGGGCCGTGCGGGTCGGCGACCATGGCCGTCAGCACCAACCGGTACAGCTCGGCGAGCCGTCCGGCGGCCTCCTTGCTGAGTGCGGCGGTCGACGTGCCGAGCACCAGATCCTCGCCGCTGGCCAGCACGTTCAGCGCGAAGTCGTTCACGCCGGAGCCGAGCCCGGCGGCGGTGTCCACGCTCTGCTCGTCGACCTGGTGGAAGTCCAGGTAGTCGAACAGCACGGTGATCAGCCGCTCGGCCTCGGCCGCGCGCTGGATCTCCGGCATGGGGAACCGGCGGTGTGCCCAGATCTCCGCCTCGCCGTCGAACGTCTGCCGCACCAGGTCGAGCCAGCTGCGGGCGGAACGGTCGTGCGGCAGCGGCAGGGTGTTGAGGTGCATGCCCAGCACCTGCTCGCCACCGGGTGCTTCCAGGCGGCCGTGCAGCACCAGACCGCTGTGGAAACGCGGTTCCGGGCTGATCGTGGCCAGCACCTGCAGGTGTGCGGCCAGCAGCACGGACTTCAGCGAGGTCCTGGCGGCACGGGCCAGATCGCGCAGCCCCTCGGTCAGGTCGCCGAACGGCACCCGCACCGAGTACGGCTCGTCACCGGTTCCGGCCCAGGCCTCGGGAAGGGTGAACGGGACGTGCTCACCGACCACCTGCTCCCAGTGGCCGCGGTCCACGGCACTGTCCAGAGAGGACAGTTCGGCGGCGATGAAGTCCGCGTACCGCACGCCCGGCGCGGGCAGCGGTTCGGTGCCGCGATAGGCGGACAGCAGCTCCATGAGCAGCGTGGTCACCGTCCAGCCGTCGGTCACCGCGTGGTGGTGGGTGAAGGTCAGTCGCCAGGCGGAATCCGACTCCAGGTGCACGGCCAGCCGGACCAGCGGCGGGCGTTCCAGGTCGAACACAGCCCGGTTCTCCGCCAACAGGAACTCGGTGGCGGCCTGACGCTGCTCGTCCACGTCCAGTCCGCGCAGGTCGTGCACTGTCAACGGCACGCTGACCCCGTTGTGCACCAGCTGTACCGGACCGCGGTACCCGGTCAGTCGCACCGACGTCCGCAGCACCTCGTGCCGGGCGGTGACCAGGTCGAGCGCGGCGCGGAAAGCGGTGGCGTCGAAGGGGTCGGTGTCGGGGATCCGGAAGCTGCCGACGTTGTGGTAGCGGGCCTGCTCCGGCGCGGCCAGGCTCTCCACCACCATGCCGGTCTGCACCTGGGACAGCGGGTAGGCGTCCACCACGTCGGCGGGCAGCGCGGCCCGGTCCGCCGGGTCGAGCAGCGCGAACGGCGCCACCGGGACGAACTCCGCGGCGGGTCGGCCACCGGTGTGCTCTGCCAGTTCGGCGATGCTGCGATGCCGGTAGAGCTCGCGGATGCCGATGTCGAGCCCGGCCGCGCGCAGTGCTGCGGACAGCCGGACCGCGCGGATGGAGTCCCCGCCCAGCTCGAAGAAGCTGTCGTGCACGCCGACCCTGGTCAGGCCGAGCACCTCGCACCAGATCGCGGCGATTCGCTGCTCGGCCGGGTTGCGCGGCGCGACCTGCCCGGTGAGCCGGTGGTCAGGAGCCGGCAGTGCGCGCTGGTCGACCTTTCCGTTGGGGGTCAACGGGAGTTCGGCCAGCCGCACGATCGCGGCGGGCACCATGTAGTCGGGCAACGACTTCGCCAGTTCGGCGCGCAGGTCGCCAGACTCGCCGTCGGCCACCACGTAGGCGATGAGCGCGCCGTCGCGGGCGAGCACGAACGCCTCCCTGACCAGCTTGGCCAGTGCTGTCCGCACCTCGCCGAGCTCGACCCGGTAACCGCGGATCTTGACCTGGGAGTCCAGTCGGCCCAGGAAGTCGAGCGTGCCGTCCTCGTGCAGGTAGGCCAGGTCGCCGGTCCGATAGCGCCGGGATCCGGGCCTCCCCAGGGGGTCGGGCACGAACCGCTCCGCGGTGAGCGCGGGCTGGTTGAGGTAGCCGCGCGCCACACCGACACCGCCGATGTGCAGTTCACCCAGCGCCCCAACGGGAACCAGGTCGCCACTGCCGTCCAGGACGAGCGCCGAGGTGTTCGGGATCGGGCGCCCGATGGGGACGGTGCCCTCGTGGGTGTCCGCGATCGGGTGGACCACGTTGGCGATGGTCGCCTCGGTGGGGCCGAACTCGTTGAGCAGCCGGTCCGGGCCGAGGACGTCCAGCCAGTGGGCCGCGGTCGCCGGGGGCAGCGCCTCGCCGCCGACTACGTAGGTCCCGGCCAGTTCGCTGAGCTGGGTGCCGGACAGCTGGTGGGACAGCAGGTCCAGGTGCGCCGGGGTGAGCTTGACGAAGCTGAACGGACCGGCGGCGGCGAAGGCCTCACCGAGTTCGGCCGGCTCCGCGTCGATCAGGTGCACCGGCTGGCCGGTGATCAGCGGCAGGAACAGGTTGGTGGCGGGCAGGTCGAAGGCGATCGAGGAGAACAGCGGCGCCCCGCCGGTGGCACGCGAGGTGTAGGCGTCGGCCGACCAGCGCAGGTAGTTGACCAGGCCGCCGTGCTCGACCATGACGCCCTTGGGACGGCCGGTGGAACCGGAGGTGTAGATGACGTAGGCCAGGTCGGCCGGGGACACCGAGACCTCCGGCGCGATGGTCGGGCCGTCCGGGATCTCCTCCGGGCGCACCACCGTGCCCGCGTATCCCGCGACGCCGGTCTCGGTCACCAGGATCGGCGCCGCGGCGTCGGCGAGCTGGTAGCGCAGGCGGTCCACGGGCGTGCCGGGGTCCAGCGGCAGGTAGGCGGCACCGGCCTTGAGGATGCCGAGCAGCACCGGCACCAGGGCCGGCCCGCGGTCGAGCAGCACACCCACCGGCGCGTCCGGACCGGCGCCCAACTCGAGCAGGTGGTGAGCGAACCGGTTGGCTCGCTGGTCGAGTTCGCGGAAGGTCAGGCTGACCTCGCCGGAGATCACGGCAGTCGCTTGCGGGGTCGCGGCGACGGCGGCGGCGAAGAGCTCCAGCACCGTTCCCGTCTGCCAGTCCACAGTGGACCCGATGCCGGTGCCGGTGATCAGCTCGCGCTGCGGGGCCGGGAGCACGAGATCCGCGTCGGCGGCCATGGCTTCCAGCACCGCGCGGTAGAGCGCGGCCAGGCGGTCGGCGGCGGGGCGGGACAGGTGCTTGGCCGACGTGGCCAGCACGATCCGTTCCGGGCTCGCGGTGACGTTGAGCGCGAACTCGTTGGTGCCGGTGCCCACCGCCGCCGCGGTGTCGACCAGACCGGTATCCACCTGGTGGAAGTCCTGGTAGTCGAACAGCACCGCGAGCAACCGGTCCGCCTCGGCCAGACGCTGGATCGCGGGCAGCGGGTGCCGCCGATGCGACCACACCGCGGCCTCTGCGGAGTAGGCCTGTGCCACCAACTCCCGCCAGCTGCGGGCCGAGCGGTCGTGCGGCAGCGGGACGGTGTTGAGGTGCATGCCCAGCACCCGTTCACCGCCGGGAACCTCCATGCGGCCGTGCAGCACGAGTCCGCTGTGGAACGCCGGTTCGGGGGTGAGGGTGCCGAGCACCTTCAGATGAGCGGCCAGCAACACGCTCTTCAGCGAGGTCCGCGATTGGCGGGCCAGCGCCCTCAGATCCTCCGCGAGGTCGGCGAACGGCACGGACACGTGGTAGCCGCCTGCCGCCGCCTGGGCGTCGGCCCAGGCGGCGGGCAGGGCGAACGGGGTGTGGCTGGTGACCACTTGCTGCCAGAACCCGACGTCCTCTGCTCTGTCCAGAGAGGACAGTTCGGCGGCGATGAAGTCCGCGTACCGCACCGCGCTGGCCGGTTCGGCAGTGGCGGATCGGCCGTCGCGCAGGCTGCGGTAGAGGTGCAGGAGCTCCATCAGCAGCGTGTTCAGACTCCAGCCGTCGGTGGTGGCGTGCGTCTCGGTGACGGTGAGCCGCCAGGCCCGATCCGACTCCAGGTGCACGGCGACCCGCAGTGCGGGAGCGACCTCGACCGGGACCGGGGTGTTCCGCTCAGCGGCCAGGAACTCCTGGCCGGTCAACGCTTGTGCGTCCTCGTCCAGTTCGCGCAGGTCGTGGACGACGAGCGGGACCTCGGCGGTGGCGTGCACCAGCTGCAGCGGACGGTCGAAACCGTCCAGGTGCAGGGAGGTGCGCAGCAGGTCGTGCCGCTGGGTGAGCCGGTCCACCGCGGCGCGGAAGGCGGTCTCGTCGAAGGGCTGGTCGTCGGGCAGCCGGAAGGAGTTGACGTTGTGGTAGGTGCTTCCGTCGCCGGACAGCATCTCCACCAGCATCCCGGTCTGCACCTGGGACAGCGGGTAGGCGTCGGCGAGACCGGCGGGCAGTGCGGCGCGTTCGGCGTCGGTGAGCAGCGCGAACGGAGCCACCGGCGCGAACTCGGTCACGCTGCCCGACTCCTGCGCGGCCAGCGCGGCGATGGTGCGGTGGGTGAAGACGTCCCGCACGGTCACGCCGAACCCGGCCGCGCGCAGGGCGCCGACCAGGCTGACCACCCGGATCGAGTCGCCGCCGAGGTCGAAGAAGCTGTCCTCGATCCCGATGCCGTCGACCTCCAGCACCTCCGCCCACACCGCGGCCATGCGTGCTTCGGCCGGGGTGCGCGGGGCCGGACCACCGGCGCCGGCGAAGGCGGTGCGGTCCGGGGCGGGCAGGGCGCGCTGGTCGAGCTTGCCGTTGGGGGTCAACGGCAGCCGGTCCAGCAGCACGAAGGCCGAGGGCACCAGGTACTCCGGCAGTCGTGCGGCCAGCTGGTCCCGCAGCGCGACGAGGTCGAGGTCAGTGCCGACCAGGTAGGCCACCAGCTGGTCGTCGCGGACGATCACCGCGGCGGTCCGGACGCCGGGCAGCGCGGTGAGCGCGGCCTGGACCTCGCCCAGTTCCACGCGGTAGCCGCGGATCTTGACCTGGTTGTCCGCGCGGCCGAGGAAGTCGAGCACCCCGTCCGCCCGGCGCACGGCCAGGTCGCCGCTGCGGTAGAGCCGGGAACCGGGCGGGCCGAACGGGTCCGGGACGAACCGCTCCGCGGTCAGCGCCGGGCGGTTCAGGTAGCCGCGGGCCAGGCCGATGCCGCCGACGTTGATCTCACCCGGCGTGCCGACCGGCACCAGGCCGCCGTGCGCGTCCAGCAGGTGCAACTGCTGTCCGTGCAGCGGCAGGCCGATCGGGCTGCCTGCCGAACCGAGGTCGGTCTCGGTGATGCGGTGGTAGGTCGAGGTGATCGCGGTTTCGGTGATGCCGTAGGTGTTGACCAGCGCGGGCCGGTCCAGGCCCAGCCGGTCGGCCCACGGCCGCAGTTCGGCGGCGTCCAGCTTCTCGCCGCCGAAGGTGAGCAGTCGCAACGACAACTCGCCCAGCCGCGGGTCGCCCTCGGCGGCCAGCGCGGTGAGTGCGCGCAGGGTCATCGCGGTCTGCTCGAGCACGGTGACCTGTTCCGCCACCAGCAGTTCCACCAGGTCCTCTGGAGAACGGGCGGTGTCCGTGGGCACCACGACGAGCCGGGCGCCGTGCAGCAGCGCGCCCCACATCTCCCAGACCGAGACATCGAAGGCGTAGGAGTGGAACAGCGCCCACACGTCCGCGGCGGTGAACTCGAAGAAGTCGCGGTTGCGGTGGAACAGGGCCAGCACGGCGGCGTGGCTCAGGCTCACGCCCTTCGGCGTGCCGGTGGATCCGGACGTGTAGATCACGTAGGCCAGCCGGTCCGGGTCGGCGGGGACGCCGGTGTCGTGCGCCGGCCGGGCGGCGATGGCCGAGCGTTCCTCGTCCAGCACCACCGTTCGTCCGCTGTGGACGCCGTGGATCAGCTCGGCGTGTTGGGCGTCGGTGACCACCAGGGAGGCGGCCGTGTCGGCCAGCAGCAGGGCGAGGCGCTCCGGCGGGTTGACCGGGTCCAGCGGCAGGTAGGCGGCGCCCGCTTTGAGGATGGCCAGCAGCGTGGGCACCAGGTCGGGGCCGCGGTCCAGGCAGATTCCGACGATCTGCTCCGGTCCCGCACCCAGTTCGCGCAGGTGGTGGGCGAGTTGGTTGGCGCGGGCGTCCAGCTCGGCGTAGGTCAGCTGGGCGCCGCCCGCGGTGACCGCGACGGCATCCGGAGTTTCCGCCGCTCGCTGCTCGAACACCTCGTGCAGGCACGCGGTGGGCAGGTCGCCAGTAGGGCCGTTCCACTGGTGCAGCAGGAGATCGCCCTCACCTGCGGGCAGCAGGGCGGCGGTGGCGTCGCCCTGAGGATCGGCCACCATCGCGGCCAGCACGGCTCGGTACAGCTCGGCGAGCCGGTCGGCGTTGGCCTGGCTGATCACGTCGGAGCCAGCGTTGAGGATGACGTGCCCGCCGGTGGCGGTGATGTCCAGCGCGAACTCGTTGGGGGAGCTGTGGAACTCGCCGCCGTGGTCGACCAGCCCGGTGTCCACCTGGTGGAAGTCCAGGTACTCGAACAGCACGCTGATCAGCCGGTCGGCACCCGCGGCGCGCTGGATCGCCGGCAGCGGGTGGCGGCGGTGCGACCACAGGGCCGTCTCGGTGGCGAAGGTCTGCTCGACGAGTTCCAACCAGGTGCGAGCGGTGCGCTTGTGCGGCAACGGCACCGTGTTGAGGTGCATGCCCAGCACGCGTTCGCCGCCGGGAGCCTCGATCCGGCCGTGCACCACCAGGCCGGTGTGGAAGGCCGGTTCGCTGGTGAGCAGGCTCATCGTCTTCAGGTGCGCGGCCAGCAGCACGCTGTTGAACGAGGCGCCGGCCGCGCCGGCGAGGGCGCGCAGGCCGGGTTCCAGGTCGGAGAACGGTGCCTGGGCCCGCACCGGTGTGCGCGGGCCGGAGTCGGCCCAGGCGGCGGGCAGGGTGAACGGCTCGTGTTCGGTGACGACCTCACGCCAGAACCCGGTGTCCGCCGGATCGGCCAGTGAGGCCAGTTCGGCGGCGATGAAGTCGGCGAAGCGGACCTCGGGGTGGCTGAACTCCGGCAGGTCCAGGCCGTCGCGCAGGCACCGGTAGAGCTCCAGCAGTTCCACCAGCAGCGAGTGGTAGCTCCAGCCCTCGGTGGTGGCGTGGTTGCTGGTGAAGGTCAGCCGCCAGGCCGAATCCGACTCCAGGTGCACGGTCAGCCGCATCAGCGGTGCCGTGGTCAGGTCGAACAGCCGCCGCTTCTCCTCGGCCAGATAGGTAAGCGCGGCGGTGCGCTGTGCCTCGGCGTCCAGGTGACGCATGTCGTGCACCAGCAACGGAAGCGCGCCCTCGGCGTGCACCAGTTGGAGAGGCTGGGAGTAGCCCTCCAGGTGCATGGAGGTGCGCAGGATCTCGTGCCTGACGGCCACCACTCGTGCGGCCTCCCGCAGCGCGTCCTCGGCGAACGGCTGCTCGTCGGGCACGCGGAAGGAGTTGATGTTGTGGTAGGCAGCTCCGTCCACAGAGGACAAAGCCTCGACCAGCATGCCGGTCTGCACCTGGGACAGCGGGTAGGCGTCCACCACGTCCGCGGGCAGCAGTGCCCGGTCGGCCGCGCTGATCATGGAGAACGGCGCCGCGGTGCGGAAGGGGGCGACCGGGGCCTGCTCGGCGGCGTGCCCGGCCAGGGCGCGGACCGTGCGGAGCTGGTAGATCTCCCGGATGCCCAGGTCCAGGCCCTGCTCGCGGAGCGCGCCGGCGAGGCGGACGGCGCGCATGGAGTCGCCGCCCAGGTCGAAGAAGCTGTCGGTCACGCCGACCTCGCCCAGGTCCAGCACCTCGGCCCACATCGCGGCGATGCGGTGCTCCAGCTCGGTCTCCGGGGCCACCCGGTCCGCGCTGGTGCGGGCCGCGCGGTCCGGGACGGGCAGCGCCCGCTGGTCGACCTTCCCGTTGGCGGTCAACGGGATCGCGTCCAGCCGTACGAAGGCCGACGGCACCATGTACTCCGGCAGCCGCGCGGCCAGTCCGGCGCGCAGCTCGGCGGTGTCCACCGGCTCGCCGGTCAGGTAGGCGACCAGGGTGTCCTCGCGCAGTGCGACCACCGCGTCGGTGACTCCCGGCCAGCCGGTCAGTTCGGCCTGGATCTCGCCCAGCTCGACCCGGTAGCCGCGGATCTTGACCTGGTTGTCCATCCGGCCCAGCGACTCCAGGCTCCCGTCCGGGAGCAGGCGGCCGAGGTCACCGGTCCGGTAACGGCGGCTGCCCGCCTGGCCGTGCGGATCGGGCAGGAACCGTTCGGCGGTGAGCGCGGGCTGACCGAGGTAGCCGCGGGCCAGGCCGGTGCCGGAGATGTAGACCTCGCCGGGCACGCCGATCGGGGCGGGTTCGCCGTGCGCGTCCAGGACGTGCATGGCGGAGTTGGGGATCGACTCGCCCAGCGGGATCAGGTCGGTGCCGGGCAGGTCGTCGATACGCTGGCCGGAGTTGCCGATGGTGATCTCGGTCGGGCCGTACTCGGTGGCCAGCGGCGTGCCGGTGCCGGCCAGTTCGCGCCAGCGGCGGACCAGGCTGGTGGGGAAGGCGTCGCCCGCGGCGATCACCAGACCGGCCAGGTCACGTGCCTGGTCTGCGGTGAGCTGGTGGGTGAGCAGGTCCAGATGGCCGGGGGTGAGCTTGATGAAGCTGTGCGGGGCGGTGGCGGCGAGCTGCGCGCCCAGCTCGGCGGTGTCCACGTCCTGCGGCAGCAGGGTGGCGCTCTGGCCGGACAGCAGCGGGGCGAACAGGTTGGGGATGCCGAGGTCGAAAGCGATCGACGAGAACAACGGGGCGCCGCCGCCACCGCACGCCGAGTAGGCCTCGACCGTCCACAACAGATAGTTGAGCAGGCCTCGGTGGGTGGCCATCACGCCCTTGGGACGGCCGGTGGAGCCTGACGTGTAGATGACGTAGGCCAGGTTGTCCGGCTCGGTCACCCGCGCCGGGGCGGTGGCAGGCTGCGCGCTGAGGTCGGTTTCGCTCAACAGCACCAGATCACCGGTGAGGCGGTCGGCGTGCTGGGGCGCGGTGAGCACCACCGGGTGGCCGGTGTCGGCGAGCATCAGCGCCAGCCGTTCGGTGGGCACGCTCGGATCCAGCGGCAGGTAGCCGGCGCCGGTCTTCCACACGCCGAGCAGCGCGGGCACCAGGTCGAGATCGCGGTCCAGGCAGACCCCGACCAGGGTTTCCGGACCGGCGCCCAGGCCGAGCAGGTGGTGGGCGATCCGGTTGGCGCGCCGGTCCAGCTCGCGGTAGCTCAGCACCTCTGCGCCGAACCGGACCGCGATCGCGTCCGGGGTGGCCAGGACCTGCGCCTCGATCAGGTCGAGCACGGTGGCGTGAGGCAGTTCGACGGTGTCGCCGGTGCCTGCGGCGAGGATCCGGTCGCGTTCGGGCAACGGGCTCGTGGTGGCGTCGCCGAACGGGTCGGCGGCCATCGCGGTCAGCACCGCACGGTAGATCCCGGCCAGGCGGTCGAGGTGGGCCGGGGCGAGCAGGTCGCTGCCACCGGTCAGGGTGACGGCCCCGCCGACCGCGATCACGTTGAGCGCGAACTCGTTGGAGGTGCGTCCGACGCCCGCGGCCAGGTCGGTGACGGCGGCGTCGAGCTGGTGGAAGTCCAGGAAGTCGAACAGCACGTCGAGCAGCCGTCCGCCGCCCGCCTCGCGCTGGATCTCCGGCAGCGGGAAGCGGCGGTGCGGCCAGACCCCGCTCTCCGCGGCGAAGGTCTGCTCGACCAGTTCCAGCCACGTGCGCGCGGTGCCGGTGTGCGGGAACGGCACGGTGTTGAGGTGCATGCCCAGCACCCGGTCTCCGCCCTCGGTCTCCAGCCGGCCGTGCAGGACGAGTCCACTGTGGAACGCCGACTCGTGCGTGAGCAGGCTCAGCGCCTTGAGGTGACCGGCCAGCAGCACGCTCTTCAGCGAGGTTCCGGCTCGTTCGGCCAGCGCGCGCAGACCGTCCAGCTGCGCGGCCAGGTCAACCCGTACGTGGTGCAGCTCCCGCGGGCCCGGTGCGCCCCAGCCGGTGGGCAGGGTGAGCGGTGCGTGCGTCGCTACCACCTCGCGCCAGAACTCGCGGTGTTCCGCACTGTCCACAGCGGACAGCTCGGCGGCCACGTAGTCGGCGTAGCGCACCGGCAACTCGATGGTGGGCAGACCGGTGCCGTCACGCAGAGCGCGGTAGGTGTCCAGCAGCTCGCCCAGCAGGGAGGTGAGGCTCCATCCCTCGGTCACCGCGTGGCAGTGGGTGAAGGTCAGCAGCCAGCCCGTGTCCCCGGTGAGGTGCACCGAGATCCGCAGCAGCGGCGCGGTCTCCGGTTCGAACAGGGCGGACCGCTCGGTGCGCTGGAACTCCAGTCCGGCCTCATGTGCGGCGGCCTGGTCCAGCTCGCGCAGGTCGTGCAGGGTCACCGGGATGGTGCCCTCGGCGTGCACGAGCTGCAGCGGGCGGGAGTGGCCGGTCAGGTGCAGCGAGGTGCGCAGAACGTCGTGCCGCGCGGCCACCACCTGGGTCGCCGCGCGCAGCACGGCCAGGTCGAACGGCTGCTCGTCGGGGATCTGGAAGGAGTTCAGGTTGTGGTACGCACCGCCGTCGCCGGACAGCATCTCCACCAGCATGCCGGTCTGCACCTGGGTGAGCGGGTAGGCGTCCACCACGCCGGTCGGCAGCCGGTCGAGGTCCACTGTGGACAGCAGGGCGAACGGCTCGACGGCCGGTTCGGCATCGGCGGCACCGGGATCGGCGAGCACCAGCGCGGAGATGGTGCGGTGGGCGAACACCTCGCGGATGCCGCTGCCGAACCCTGCCGCGCGCAACGCGCCGACCAGCTGGATGGCCCGGATCGAGTCGCCGCCGAGGGTGAAGAAGCTGTCCTCGACGCCGATCTGCGTCACCGGCAGGCCCAGCACCTCGGCCCAGGCCTCGGCCATTCGCTGCTCGGCGGGGGTGCGCGGGGCGATCCGCTCGGTGGCGGCGAAGGCGGCGCGGTCCGGGGCGGGCAGCGCGCGGCGGTCCAGTTTGCCGTTGGTGGTCAACGGGATTCGCGGCAGCAGCACGAACGCGCTGGGCACCAGGTACTCGGGCAGCGCGGCAACCACGTGCGCGCGCAGTTCGTCGGCGTCCGGAGTGCGGTCCGCAGGGACCAGGTAGGCGACGAGAGCGGGTTCGCCGGTGGCGTCGGGGCGGGCCAGCACCACGGCTTCGCGCACCGCGGGGTGGCTGAGCAGCCGGGCCTCGATCTCGCCGAGTTCGACCCGGTAACCACGGATCTTGACCTGGTTGTCCGCGCGGTCGAGGTAGTCCAGCACCCCGTCCGCGCGCCGCACGACCCGGTCGCCGGTGCGGTACAGCCGGGAACCGGGAGTGCCGAAGGGGTCGGGCACGAACCGCTCGGCGGTCAGCGCCGGCCGGTTCAGGTAGCCCTGCGCCACGCCGACGCCGCCGATGTGCAGCTCACCGGGCACGCCGAACGGCACCAGCGAACCGTGCTGGTCCAGCAGATGCGTCTGCTGCCCCGCCATCGGCACGCCGATCGGGCTGCGGCCGGGTTCGGTGAGGTCGGCGTGGGTGATGCGGCGGTAGGTGGAGTTCACCGTGGTCTCGGTGATGCCGTACATGTTGATCAGCTCTGGCCGGCCCAGGCCCAGCCGGTCCGTCCACGGCAGCAACTCGGCCACGGCCAGCTTCTCGCCGCCGAAGAACACCCGGCGCAGCACCAGTTCGTCCAGCCGGGCATCGCCATCGCCGACCAGCTGGGCCAGTGCGCGCAGGGTCTTCGGTGTCTGGTCGAGCTGGGTGATCCGCTCGCGCACGAGCAGGTCGAGCAGGTCGGAGGGGGAGCGGGTGGCGGCGGTGGGCACCACGACCAGGCGGGCGCCGTGCAGCAACGCGCCCCACAGCTCGAAGACCGAGGTGTCGAAGGCATAGGTGTGGAACAGCGTCCACACCTCGTCCGGGCCCAGGTCCAGCCCGGTGGCGGGGCTGAACATGCGCAGCACGTTGCCGTGGCTGACCGGCACGCCCTTGGGCCGGCCGGTGGAGCCGGAGGTGTAGATGACGTAGGCCAGGTCGTCCTCGGTGGCGCCGCTGTCCGGATCGGTGTCCGGGGTGGCCGGCGCGGCCTCGTCGTCGAGCACCAGGATCGTGCCGTCGTGCACCTCGCGCACCGTTTCCAGCTGTGCGTACTCGGTGACCACAGTGGACAGTCCGGTGTCTTCCAGGATCTGCTGCAGGCGTTGCACCGGGTTGGCCGGGTCCAGCGGCACGTAGGCCGCACCCGCCTTGAGGATGCCGATCAGCGCGGGTACCAGGTGCGCGCCCCGGTCGACGCACAGGCCGACCAGGTCGCCGCGGGTCACACCGCCGGCGCGCAGGCGGTGCGCGATCCGGTTGGCCTCGGCGTTCAGCTCGCCGTAGCTCAGCGTGTGCTCGCCGAAGGTCAGCGCTGGGGCCTGTGGCGGCAGTGCGGCGAAGATGTCGTGCAGGGTGCCGGACACCGGTGCGACGGCGGGCCCGGTGGCCGCGGCCAGCAGTGCGGCCCGCTCGGTCGCGGGCAGGGCGATCGCGGTGGCGTCGCCGTCCGGGTCGGCGGCCATCGCGGTGAGCACGGCCCGGTACAGCTCGCCGAGCCGTTCCAGGTTCGCCCGGCTGAGCACCGCGGTGACGCCGGTCAGGTTGACCTGTCCCGGCTTCGCGCTGATGCTGAGCCCGAACTCGGTGGGCGCGTCGTGGTAGGTGAGGCCCAGGTCCACGCTGTCCCGGTCCACCTGGTGGAAGTCCTGGTAGTCGAACATGGTGTGGATGAGCCGGCCACCGCCGGCCGCGCGCTGGATCGCGGGCAGCGGGTGGCGGCGGTGACCCCAGGCGGCGGCTTCGCGGCGGAAGACCTGGGCCACCAGTTCGTGCCAGCTGCGGGCACCGGTCTCGGCGGGGAACGGCACCGTGTTGAGGTGCATGCCGAGCACGTGCTCGCCGCCCTCGGCCTCCAGCCGCCCGTGCAGCACGAGTCCACTGTGGACGGCCGGTTCCGGGCTGAGTGAGCGCAGCACGGTGAGGTGCGCGGCCAGCAGCACGGTCTTCAGGCCGGTGCCGGCCCGTGCGGCCAGCGCGCGCAGGCCGGGGGCCAGCTCGCCGAAGTGCACCTGGACGTGACTGGCGACGCCTTCCTCTGCGGGGTCGCCGCCCCAGCCCTCCGGCAGCTCGAACGGCACGTGCGTGTCCACGACGTCCTGCCAGAACGCCTGATCGGCCTCGCTGGCCAGCGACTTCAGCTCGGCGGCGACGAAGTCGGCGTAGCGGACCGCGTTCGCCGGGCGCGGCAGCGGAGGCAGGCCGTCGCGCAGGCGCCGGTAGTCGGCCAGCAGTTCCATCAGCAGGCTGTGATAGCTCCAGCCCTCGGTGATGGCGTGGCTCTGGGTGAAGGTCAGCCGCCAGGAGGTGGCCGACTCCACGTGCGCGGTGACCCGCAGCAGCGGCGCGGTGCTCAGCTCGAACACCCGCCCGCGCTCGGCGGCCACGAACTCCTGGCCCAGCCGCAGCTGCTCCTCGTCGTCCAGGTGGCTGACGTCGTGCCAGGTCAACGGAATCCGCACGGACTCGTGCACCAGCTGCAGCGGCTGTGAGTAGCCCTGCAGGTGCATCGAAGTGCGCAGGATGTCGTGCCGGGCAGTCGCCAGGTCGAGCGCGGTGCGCAGCGCGGCCGGGTCGAACGGCTGCGCGTCGGGGATCCGGAACGTGTTGACGTTGTGGTAGGTGTTGCGCTCCGGCGAGGCCAGTTGCTCGACCAGCATGCCGGTCTGGACCTGGGACAGCGGGTAGGCGTCGACCACGTCCGCCGGCAGCCGCTCCCGGTCCGCTGTGGACACGAGTGCGAACGGCGCGACCGGCTCGGCGGCCTGGACCGGGCCGTCCTGGGTGGCGGCGCGGGCGGCCAGCGCGGCCACCGTGCGCAGCTCGAAGATCTCCCGGATGCCCAGGTCGAACCCGGCCTGCCGGAGTGCCCCGGACAGGCGCACCGCGCGGATGGAGTCGCCGCCCAGGTCGAAGAAGCCGTCGGTGACGCTGACCTCGGCAAGACCCAGAACCTCCGCCCAGATCGCGGCGATCCGCTCCTCCAGCGGGTTGCGCGGCGCCACCTGGCCGGCGGTGGTGAAGGCCTCGCGATCCGGTGCGGGCAGGGCGCGGTGGTCGAGCTTGCCGTTGGGGGTCAACGGGATCTCGTCGATGACCACGAACGCGGCCGGGACCATGTAGTCCGGCAGCACCTCGCCCAGGAACGGGCGCAGCTCAGCCGCCTGCGGGGCTTCGGGGGCGCGCAGGTAGGCGACCAGCTGGCGTTCGCCGGTGGCGTCGGCGCGGGCGATGACCACCGCGTCGACGACCGCCGGGTGCTCGCGCAACCGGGCCTGGATCTCACCCAGCTCGATCCGGTAACCGCGGATCTTGACCTGGTTGTCCAATCGTCCCAATGATTCCAGGCTGCCGTCCGGCAGGTGCGTGGCCAGGTCGCCACTGCGGTACAGGCGCGAGCCGGGCGGTCCGAACGGGTCGGGCAGGAAGCGCTCGGCGGTGAGCTCGGGCCGGTTCAGGTAACCGCGGGCGACCGCGGGGCCGCCCACGTGGATCTCGCCCGCAACGCCGTCGGGCACCAGCGCGCCACGCGGGTCCAGCAGGTGGATCGTCAGGTCGGGCAGCGGGCGGCCGACGAAGCTGCGCGTCGGTTCGGCCAGGTCCTCGCCGGTGACCAGGTGGAACGTGGAGTGCACCGTGGTCTCGGTGATGCCGTACATGTTGACCAGCGCGGGCCGCTCGACGCCGAGGCGGTCGGTCCACGGGGTCAGCTCGGCGATGTCGAGCCGTTCGCCGGCGAAGATCACCGACCGCAGCCGCAACTCGTCGATCCGCGGGTCGCCCGCGGCGGCCAGCGCGGTGAGCGAGCGGAACGCGGTCGGGGTCTGGCAGAGCACGGTCGCGCCGTGCTCGACCATCAGGTCGAGGAAGTCCTCCGGCGACCGGGTCACCTCGCCCGGCACGACGACGATCCGCGCCCCGTGCAGCAGCGCGCCCCACATCTCCCAGACGGAGACGTCGAAGGCGTAGGAGTGGAACAACGTCCACACGTCCGACTGTCCGAAGTGGACCTGGTCGGCGGCGGTGGTGAACAGCCGGGCCACGTTGGCGTGGGTGAGCGCCACGCCCTTGGGCCGGCCGGTGGAGCCGGAGGTGTAGATGACGTAGATCAGGTTTTCCGGACCGGCCAGCGGTGCCGGATCGGTGTCCGGCTGGGCCGCGAGTTCGGTGCGGAGGGTGTCCAGCAACAGGACCTGGCCCTGGTGTTCGGCGGGCAACCGGTCGGTGAGATCGGTGGTGCTGAGCACCAGGGGTGCGGCGGTGTCGGTGAGGATGTGCGCCAGCCGGTCCACCGGGTTGGCCGGGTCCAGCGGCACGTAGGCGGCGCCGGCCTTGAGGATGCCGAGCAGCGCGGGCAACAGGTCGGGACCGCGGTCGAGGCAGACCCCGACCAGGGTTTCCGGTCCGGCGCCCAGGGAACGCAGGTGGTGGGCGAGCTGGTTGGCGCGGGCGTTCAGCTCCCGGTAGGTCAGGGTCGCGCCGCCCGCGATCACCGCGACGGCGTCGGGAGTTTCCGCGACCTGCTCCTGGAACAGCTCGTGCACGCACAGCTCCACCGGCACGGTCACCGTGCGCTCGTGCGTGCTGCGCAACCGCAGGTCCTCGGCGAACGGCAGGTGCGCGGCCGTGGGATCGCCGTCGGCGTCCTCGGCCATCGCGGTGAGGACCGCCCGGTACATCTCGCCGAGCCGGTCCAGGTCGGTGCGACTGAAGGCATCCGCGCGTGCGGTGAGCGTGACCTGCCCACCGGACGCCACCACGTGCAGCGGGAACTCGGTGAACCCGGCGCCCATGGTCGCGCCCGCGTCGATCAGGCCGGTGTCGACCTGGTGGAAGTCCTGGTAGTCGAACATGGCGCTGAGCAACCGGTCCCCGGTGCCCGCGGCCCGCTGCACGGCCGGCAGCGGGTAGCGGCGGTGGCCCCAGACCTCGGTTTCGGTGGCGTACACCTGCGAGATGAGCGCCTGCCAGGTGCGCGCGGTCCGTCGTACCGGGAACGGCAGCGTGTTCAGGTGCATGCCCAGCACCCGGTCCCCGCCCTCGGCCTCCAACCGGCCGTGGCAGACCAGGCCGGTGTGGAAGGCCGGTTCGGCGGTGAGCTGACCGAGCACGGTGGTGTGGGCGGCCAGCAGCACCGACTTGAGCGTGGTGTCCGCGCCCAGCTCGCGCAGGCGCGGTTCCAGGTCGGCGTAACGAACCTGGATCCGGTGGTGCCCCTCGGCGTCCTCGCCCCAGGCGGGCAGGACCAGCGGCACGTGGGTGTCCACGACCTGCTGCCAGTAGTCGCGGTCCTCGTCACTGTCCAGAGAGGACAGTTCGGCGGCGACCACGTCGGCGAACCGGGCGCCGGCGGGCTCGATCGCGGCAGCCAGGCCGTCGCGGAGCGCGCGATAGGTGCGCAGCAGCGCCATGAGCAGGCTGTTCAGGCTCCAGCCGTCGGTGATCGCGTGGGCCTCGGTGACGCTGAGCCGCCAGGCCGAGCCGGTCTCCAGGTGCACGGTGAGCCGCAGCAGGGGTGCGGAGGTCAGCTCGAACAGCGCGGCGCCCTGCTCGGCGGCGAACGCCAGCAGGTGCTCGTGCCGGGCCTCGGCGTCCAACTCACGCAGGTCGTGCACGGACACCGGGATCTCGGCCTGTGCGTGCACCAGCTGGAGCGGCTGGGAGTAACCGGTGAGGTGCATGGAGGTGCGCAGCACGTCGTGCTGGGCGGTCACTTCGGCCACCGCGGCCCGGAAGGCGGTCTCGTCGAACGGGCGCTCGTCGGGGATCCGGAAGGAGTTGACGTTGTGGTAGGCGGCCCGGCCGATGCCGGAGAGCATCTCCACCAGCATGCCGGTCTGCACCTGGGTGAGCGGGTAGGCGTCGACCACGTCCGCGGGCAGCGCCTCGCGGTCCACAGTGGACAGGAGCGCGAACGGCTCGGCCGGGACGAACTCGGCGGGGGCGGTGCGGGTGGCGGCCGCGGCGGCCAGCGCGGCGACCGTGCGGTGGGCGAAGACGTCCCGCATGCCCAGGTCGTACCCGGCGGTGCGGAGCTTGGCGGCCAGCCGGACCGCGCGCAGCGAGTCGCCGCCGAGGTCGAAGAAGCTGTCCAGCACGCCGACCCCGGTCAGCTCCAGGACCGCGCCGAACAGGTCGGCGATCCGGGCCTCGTCCGGGGTGCGCGGGGCCAGGTGCACGGCCGTGCCGAACGCGGTCCGGTCCGGGGCGGGCAGGGCGCGGCGGTCGAGCTTGCCGTTGGGGCTGAGCGGAATCCGTTCCAGCGGAACGATCGCGGCCGGCACCAGGTGCTCGGGCAGCCGTGCGCGCAGGGCTTCGCGCAGCGCGGCCGGTCGCACCTCGCCGGTGACGTACCCGATGAGCTGGTCGGCGCGGACCACCACGACCGCGTCGCCGACGCCGGGCTGCTCGCGCAGCACCGTGGCCACCTCGCCGGGCTCGATCCGCAGGCCGCGCAGCTTGACCTGGTCGTCGGCGCGGCCCAGGAAGTCCACCGCGCCGGTGGGCAGCCAGCGAGCCAGGTCACCGGTGGCGTACATCCGGCCCGGTTCGAACGGGTGCGGCAGGAACTTCTCCGCGGTGAGCGCAGGCCGGTTCAGGTAGCCGGTGGCCAGGCCGTCCCCGGCGATGAACAGCTGACCAGGTACGCCGACCGGCACCGGCTCGAGCCGTTCGTCCAGGATCAGCACCCGCAGGTTGTCCACCGGGAAGCCGATCGGCACACGGGCGGACCCGGTCAGTGTCTCCTCGGTGACGTCGCCCGCGGTGACGTCGATGGCCGCCTCTGCCGGGCCGTACTGGTTGACCAGCCGAACATCCATCGTGGACAGGACGCGGGCGGCCAGGTCGACGGGCAGCGCTTCGCCGCCGCTGAGCACGATCCGCAACGAGGGGCAGGCCGCGGCGTCCGGTTCGTCCAGGAAGGCGGAGAGCATGGACGGCACGAAGTGCACCAGCGTGATGCCCTCCGCCGCGATCAGCGCGCGCAGGTAACGCGGGTCGCGGTGGCCACCGGGCTCGGCCAGCACCAGGCGGGCGCCGGTGATCGCGGGCCAGAAGAACTCCCACACCGCCACGTCGAACCCGGCGGCGGTCTTCTGCAGCAGCACGTCGTCGGTGGTGAGCTGGAACATCCGCTGCATGCCGTGCAGGCGGTTCACGGTGCCGCGCTGGGTGTTCAGCACACCCTTGGGGCGGCCGGTGGAGCCGGAGGTGTAGATCAGGTAGGCCCCGTCGTCCGGTGTGGCAACGGGTTCCGGGTTGTGGGTGGGCTCACCGGACCAGGCGTCAGGCGCGTCCAGGAAGAGAGTGCGAGCGCCGGTCTCCGGCAGGTCGAGGTGGCTCTGGGTGAGCAGGACCGGGGCGGCCGAGTCCGTGAGCAGGTAGGCCAGGCGTTCGGCCGGGTAGTCCGGGTCCAGCGGGACGTACGCGGCGCCGGCCTTGATCACGGCGTGCAGCGCGACGGCCAGGTCCAGCGACCGTTCCGCGCAGACCGCGACGAGGGTGCCTGGCCCGGCACCGAGAGCACGCAGGTGATGGGCGAGCCGGTTGGCGCGGACGTTGAGTTCGGCGAAGGTCAGGCTCTCCCCGGCGCAGGTGACCGCGAGTGCGTCCGGCGTGCGGGCGACCTGGGCCGCCACCAGCTCCGCCAGGGTGTGCGGTGCGGGCAGTTCGACCGCGGTGCGGTTGAAGTCGTGCAGCACCTGCGTGCGCTCGCCCTCGTCCAGCAACGAGATCTCGCTCAACCGGCGGTCCGGAGTGGACACCAGGTGCGTCAGCAAGGTCCGGTAGTGGCCGGACAGTCGCTGGATCGTCGCCGCGGTGAACAGCGCGGGCGGGAAGGTGAACTGGGCGGACAGGCCTCCGTCGGCGTTCTCGCGGAGTTCCAGGGTGAGGTCGAACTTGGCGATTCTGTTGCCGGTGAGCGACTCCACCACCAGGCCGGGCAGGTCGAAGGCTGTCGACCGGTCCTCGTGCAGGATGAAGTCGGCCTGGAACAACGGGGTGCGGGACTGGTCGCGCTCCGGCGCCAGTTCGTCCACCAGCCGGGCGAACGGCACCGCCTGGTGGTCGAAGGCGCCCAGCAGCGCGGACTTCGTGGAGGAGAGCAGACCAGTCAGGGTGGGGTCACCCTGCCAGGAACCGCGCACCACCAGGGTGTTGATGCCGTAGCCGAAGACGGACTGCAGCTCAGGGCGGGACCGGGAGGAGAGAGTGACGCCGACCGGGACGTCCGTGCTGCCCGCGTGCCGGGCCAGCAGCAGCTGGTAGGCGGTGAGCAGCACGGTGAACAGGGTGCTGTCCTGACCGGCGGCCAGGTTCCGCGCGGCTGCGGCGAGTTCGGCCGGGATGGTGAACTCCACCGCCTCGCCGTGCCAGGAGCGCACGGCCGGGCGGGGGTGGTCGGTGGGCAGGTCGAGCGGGGTCAGGTCAGCAAGACGATCGCGCCAGTAGTCCAGTTCCGCCGCCAGGACGTCACCGGTGACGTGGTTCCGTTGCCAGGCGGCGAAGTCCGCGTACTGCAGGCCCGGTGCGGCCAGCGTGTCCGCCCGGTTCTCGTGGTGCGCGCGGTACAGCTCGCTCAGCTCGGCGCCGAACAGGCGGACCGAGTGCGCGTCGACGGCGATGTGGTGGAAGGTCACCGCGAGCACGTGATCCTCGGCGCCGTGCCGGACCAGCAGCATCCGCACCGGCCACTGGCTGTGCAGGTCGAACGGTTGGGCCACCTCGTGTTCGACCAGCCGTCGCAACTCGGCTTCGTCGTCGGCTGCCAGCACCCGCAGTTCGGCCGCGGCGGGAGCGTCCACCAGCTGCACCGGGTCCTCGCCCACCAGTGCGTAGCGGGTGCGGAGGACCTCGTGCCGGGCCAGCAGCCCGGTCAACGCGTCCCTCAGCGCGGCTTCGTCGAGCGAGCCGTGCAGTCGCAACACCAGCGGTACCAGGTACTCGGGGCTGTTCGGGTCGAGCTCGTGCAGCAGCCACATCTGCTGCTGCCCGAACGAGAGCGCCAGCGGCCGGTCCCGGTCCGCGCGCGGGATCTCCTGCCTCCTGCCGGTCGCGCGCCCGGCGAGCCGACGACGCAGCAGTTCCGCCCGCAGGTCCGGTGTGGACGTCCTGGTGTCCTCGGCGGTCATGCTCCGTGCTCCCTTGCTGTGGTGGCGTCGTCGACGGCGCGCTGGAAGAGGGTGGTGAGCCTGGCCTGGCTGGGCCAGACCGCGGCGATCACGCGGGTCACCAGCTCGCGCCCGCTGCTGGCGTTGGTGAGCAGGACCGCGCCGAGCCCGGCGTGCACGCGCAGTCCCGCCATGGCCTGGTAACCGGTGGCCTGGCCGCCGTGGCCGAACTCGAGGTCGGCCCCGGAGTCGTCGAGGATCGCGCTCCAGCCGTACGGCCGGCCGGACTGGGCGGTGAGCATCGCCCTGGCGAGGTCCTGCCGCAGCACCGCGTCCGGGTGGCCGAGGTAGGCGTGGCGGACGGCGATCATCAACCGGGCCAGGTCCGCCGCGGTAGTCCACAGACCACCGGCCGCGGCCGCCGGGTTGACCTCGTACCCGCCGGGCAACGGCTTGCCGTCGGCGTCGTGCGCACGGGCCACGGTCGCCGGATCCGGGTTGACGAAGGTGCTCGCGGTCATGCCCAGCGGCTCGAACAGCTCGCGCCGCATCAGCTCCGCGAAGTCCAGGCCCGTGTGCTCGGTCAGGATCTGTTGCAGCAGAACGAAATGCGCCGAGTTGACCCGGAACACCTCGCCGGGCTTGTGCTCCAGCCGCAGCGGCTCGTCGTCCTCCGGCACGGCCAGGCCCGCGGTGTGCGCGAGCAGCTGGCGGATGGTCACCGGGAACTGGGTCAGCTCGCGGTCCAGGTCCAGCTCGCCGCGTTCGGCCAGGCGCAGTACCGCGACCGTGGTGGCGGTCTTGCTGAGCGACCCCGCGGCGAACAGCGTGTCCGCGGTGACCGGTGTGTCGTCGTCTGCGGCGAGGGTGCCGTGCGTGAGGACTCCGGCCAGCTCGCCGTCCCGGATCAGCGCGAGAGCGGCGCCGGGTACGGCGTGCTGGGCCATCGCCTGACTGACCACTGTGGACAGCGCGTCGAGGCTGCGGTCCTCGCTCGGGGCGCGCTGGCCGAGGGCCTCGGTCAGCAGGTCGAGGTGTGCCTGGGCGAGTTCCTGCACGGCGTCGGTGCTGCCCGTCCAACGGAGGTAGAGCCTGTTCTCGTGCAGGTTTGCCCGGACGTCCCAGGGGTGTTCGGGCGTGTGCTCGAGGGTGGCCGGGTGGAACACCAGCGGATCAGGCTGAGTGTCCACAGCGGACAGACTGGCGCTGAAGGCCACCTGCGGACGCGGCAGGTCGGCCAAGTCGGCGGCCAGGTCCGGGTCCGGGGCGTGGTGGCGGAGCAGGCCGTAGTCGGCGGGATCGCCGAGCGCGGCCAGCTGGCGCCGTGCCGAACGCAGCACCGAGGGCAGATCGCGGTTGGGCAGCCAGAGCGACACCGGGTGGCTGGTGCGCAACGGACCGGCCGTGCGGGCCAGCTCCGGGGTGGAGGAGCGGGGATCCGCGCTGACCTCCACGTCGATCCGGTCGCCCCCGGCCCAGCGGGTGAGGGTGCGGCCCAAGGTGATGAGCAGCAGGTCCTCAGGGCGTTGGGCGGCCAGCAGGGCGGCGGTGTGCTCCGGAGACAGGGTGACCGTGACCTCGTGCTGTTCGCCGTCGGTCTGCGGGAGGTCGATACCGGGCGTGCGGGTGAGCCAGTGGTGTGCGGTGTCGGCGATGTCCTCGGCCGCGGCCCGCTCGGCTTCGCGGGTGGACCACTGGTGCAGGGGCAGGGGAATCGGGGGCAGGGCGACGGGACGGGCCTCGGACAGCTGCCGGTAGGCGGTGTTGAGGTCGGTGATCAGGACGGGGAGGGACTCGGCGTCGAGTGCCAGGGTCGAGGTGGTGAGCCAGAGTTCGGGTTGGGCGGAGCCGACCTGGCCGGAGTCCGCGTGTCCGTCGCCGAAGTGGACGAGGGTGGCGCGGAGCACCGGACCGGTGACGGGGTCGACGGCCTGGCGGTCTGCCTCGACGGCTTCGGCGACGACGGTGGCCCGGTCCTCGATGGGGGAGACCTCGATCGCACGGAACGGCACATCGCCCGTTGCGGCGAACACGACCTCGGCCGCGGTCACCCGCAGACGCAGCGCCTCGTGGTGGTCGATGACCGCCGTCAGCGCCCTGGCCAGCAGCTCCGGATCCGGCTGACGGGACAGCGCGAGCCGAGTGCTGCGCACCTGGTACCCGTCGGCCAGCTGGCGGAGCTGATCCGTGGTCAACGGCATCTCGGCCGCTGTGCTCAGAGGCGCGGCCAGTTCCGCCAGTTCCGCGAGGTCGGAGGCCTGGTAGATCATCCACATCGCCATCGGCAGACCGGCCTGCTGGGCGGTGGCCAGCAGCCGGGCGGCGCGCAGGGAGTCGCCGCCGAGCGCGAAGAAGTTGTCGGTGGCGCTGATCTCGTTGACCTGCAACAGCTCGCTCCAGATCGTGGCCAGCCGCTGCTCGGCCGGAGTGCGCGGAGGTACGCCGGAAACGCCCGCGTAGGCGGTCCGGTCCGGTGCGGGCAGGGCGCGGCGGTCCAGCTTTCCGTTGCGGGTCAGCGGGATCCGGTCGATCTGCACGAACGCCGCCGGGACCATGTACTCCGGCAGGACCTCCGCCAGGTGGGTGCGAAGTTCGTCCGCCGGGACCTGGTCGCCGACCAGGTAGGCGACCAGGACGGTGTCCCTGGCCAGCACCACGGCTTCGCTGATCGCCGGGTGGGCGAGCAGGCGCGACTGGATCTCGCCCAGTTCGACGCGGTGGCCGCGGATCTTGACCTGATGGTCGGCCCTGCCGAGGAAGTCGAGGCTGCCGTCGGACAGACGGCGGCCCAGGTCGCCGGTGCGGTAGATGCGGGAACCCGGTGCGCCGCAGGGGTTCGGCAGGAACTTCTCGGCGGTCAGCGCCGGCTGGCCGAGGTAACCGCGGGCCAGGCCGGTGCCGGAGATGAAGACTTCGCCGGGCACACCGGCCGGGGCGAGCTCGCCGGTCGGGCCGAAGACGTGCATGGCCGTGTTCGGGATGGAGTCGCCCAGTGGCAGCAGATCCGCGGCGGGCAGGTCGGTGACCAGCTGCCCGGAGTTGCCGATGGTGATCTCGGTGGGGCCGTACTCGGTGGCCAGCACGGTGCCGTCACCCGCCATCTCGCGCCAGCGGCGGACCAGGCTCACCGGGAACTCGTCGCCCGCGGCGATCACCAGGCCGGCCAGGTCGTGGGCCTGCTGCGGGGTGAGCTGGTGCGTGAGCAGGTCCAGGTGGGCCGGGGTCATCTTGACGAAGGCGTACCTGCCTCCTGCGGCCAGTTCCGCACCCAGTTCGGCGGTGTCCAGGTCCGGCGCCAGCAGGTGCGTCGCCTGGCCGGAGATGAGCGGGGTGAACAGGTTCGGGATGCCCAGGTCGAAGGAGATGGGGGAGAACACCGCGGAACCGCCGTCGCCGTGCGCGGCATAGGCGTCGACCGTCCACAACAGGTAGTTGGCCAGGCCGCGGTGGGTGGCCATCACTCCCTTGGGGTGGCCGGTGGAGCCGGAGGTGTAGATGACGTAGGCCAGCTGGTCCAGGTCGCCCGGCCGCTCGGGCGCGGTGGCCGGGTGGGCGGCGAGGTCGATCAGGTCGAGCAGGACGGTGTGGCCGGGGTGGTCTGCGAAGTCGGCCGTGGTGAGCACGACCTCGGCACCCGCGTCGCGGATCATGTGCTCGCGGCGGTCCGCGGGCAGAGACGGGTCCAGCGGCAGGTAGGCCGCGCCCGCCTTCCACACGCCGAGCAGCGCGGGCAGCAGGTCCAGGCCACGGCCCAGGGCCACGCCCACGATCGACTCGGCGGTGACGCCCAGCGCGCGCAGGTGGTGGCCGATTTGGTTGGCGCGTTCGTCGAGTTCGCGATAGGTCAGCGTGCCCTGGTGGGTGCGTACGGCAAGGGCGCCCGGGGTGGCCGCGGCCTGGCCCTCGAACAGTTCCAGCGTGCTGCTGAGAACGTCCACAGTGGAGCCCGTACCGGCCGCCAGTGCCGCGGGGTCGGCCGGTGCCAGCACTGGGGCGTGCGGGTTCGCGGCCATCGCGGCCAGAGTTTCCCGGTAGCGGGCGGCGAGCTCTTCCGCGGCGGTGCGGCTGAGCACCTCGGTCGAGGTGACCAGGGCGAGGCCAGTGCCGGTGGCGAGCACGTTGAGCGCGAAGTCGTTCACACCGGAGCCGAGCCCGGCGCCGCTGTCCACAGTGGATTCGTCCACCAGGTGGAAGTCCAGGTAGTCGAACAGCACGGTGATCAGCCGCTCGGCCTCGGCCGCGCGCTGGATGGCGGGCATCGGGTAGCGGCGGTGGCCCCAGATCTCCGCCTCGGCCGCGTGCGCCTGACGGACCAGGTCCAGCCAGGAGCGGGCAGTGCGGTCGTGCGGCAGCGGCAGGGTGTTGAGGTGCATGCCCAGGACCCGGTCGCCACCTTCGGCTTCCAGCCGGCCGTGCAGCACGAGTCCACTGTGGAACCGCAGTTCCAGGGTGATGGTGCTGAGCACGTGCAGGTGTGCCGCCAGCAACACCGACTTCAGCGAGGTCCGCGCGCTGCGGGCCAGTTCGCGCAGGTCGGTGCCCAGCTCGGCGAAGGAGACTTTGGCGGTGTAGGTGTCCAGCCGGCTGCCGTTCGGGTCGGCCCAGGCCGTGGGCAGGGTGAGCGGGGCGTGCGTGTCGGTGATCTCCTGCCAGAACGCCTGGTCCTCCTTGCTGTCCAGGCAGGCCAGCTCGGCGGCCACGAAGTCCGCGTACCGCACGGCGGAGGACTCGGGTGCGGGTCGCTGGTGGTAGGCGTCCAGCAGCTCGGCGACCAGGGTGTGCAGCGTCCAGCCGTCGGTGATCGCGTGGCAGTGGGTGAAGGTGAGCCGCCAGGCGTCATCGGACTCGAGGTGCACGGCGATCCGCAGCAACGGTGCGGCGGTCAGCTCGAACGGCCGGGCGTTCTCCGCGGCCAGGAACTCCTCGGCCGCGCTCGTCCTGTTCGCCTGCCCACGCAGGTCGTGCACCGTGACGGGCACCTCGACCCGCGCGTGCACCAGCTGCAACGGCTGCGAGTACCCGGCCAGGTGGAAGCCGGTGCGCAGGATGTCGTGCCGGGCCAGCACCGAGTCCACCGCGGCCCGGAACCGCCCGGCGTCGAACGGCGTCCGGTCGGGCACCCGGAAGGAACCGACGTTGTGGTAACTGTTGCGCCCACCGCCGGCCAGCATCTCGACCAGCATTCCGGTCTGCACCTGGGAAATCGGGTACGCGTCCACCACGTCGGACGGCAGCGCGGCCCGGTCCTCGGCGCTGATCAACGCGAACGGCGCCACCGCGGTCCAGGCCTCCACCTGGTCCGCCCCGGCGGCCAGCTCGGCCAACCCTGCCACCGTGGGCAGGCGGTAGATCTCGCGCAGCCCGAGGTCGATCCCGTTGTCCCGCAATGCTGCGGACAGCCGCAGCGCACGGATGGAGTCCCCGCCGAGGGCGAAGAAGTTGTCCCGCACCCCGATTTCGGCATACCCGAGCACTTCTGCCCAGAGCGCGGCGATCCGCTGCTCCAGCGGAGTGCGCGGCGCGACCTGTCCCGCGAGCTGGTGGTCGGGGGTCGGCAGCGCGCGCTGGTCGACCTTGCCGTTGGGGGTCAGCGGCAGCGCGTCCAGGCGCATGATCGCGGCCGGGATCATGTAGTCCGGCAACGACTCCGCGAGCCGGGCCCGCAGGTCACCGGTCTCGCCGCCGGCCACCACGTAGGCGATGAGCACGCCGTCGCGGGCGAGCACGAACGCCTCCCGCACCAGCTCGGCCAGCGCGGTCTGCACCTCGCCCAGCTCGACCCGGTAACCGCGGATCTTCACCTGGGAGTCGATGCGCCCCAGGAAGTCCAGCACCCCGCCGACCTCGCGGCGAGCCAGGTCACCGGTGCGGTAACGCCGGGAACCGGGCTCCCCCAACGGGTCCGGCACGAACCTCTCGGCGGTGAGCGCGGGCCGGCCGAGGTAACCCCTGGCCACACCGACGCCACCGATCTGCAACTCGCCCAGCGCACCCAGCGGAACCAGGTCGCCGGTAGCGGCGGTCACCTGCGCGGAGGTGTTCGGAATCGGGCGGCCGATGGGCACCGTGCCCTCGTGCGTACCGGTGATCGGGTGCACGACGTTGGCGATGGTGGCCTCGGTGGGGCCGAACTCGTTGAGCAGGCGGTCCGGGCCGAGAATGCCGAGCCAGCGCGCGGCGGTGGCAGGCGGCAAAGCCTCTCCGCCGACCACGTAGGTCCCGGCCAGCTCGGTGATCTGGCTGTCGGACAGCTGGTGGGTGAGCAGGTCCAGGTGCGCCGGGGTCAGCTTGATGAAGCTGAACGGCCCGGTGCGCGCCAGCTCCTGGCCCAGCTCTGCCGGCTCGGCGGTGACCAGGTGCACCGGCTGGCCGGTGATCAGCGGGAGCAGCAGGTTGGTGATGGGCAGGTCGAACGCCAGCGAGGAGAACAGCGGGGCGCCGCCGGTGGCGCGGGTGGTGTAGGTGTCGGCGGCCCAGCGCAGGTAGTTGACCAGGCCGTCGTGCTGGACCTGGACGCCCTTGGGTCGGCCGGTGGAGCCGGAGGTGTAGATGACGTAGGCCAGGTTGGCGGGGTCGAGGTCGACCTCCGGCGCGGCGATCGGCTCGCCGGGGAACTCGCCAGGCCGAGCCGCCGTGCCCGCGTGTCCCGGGATCGAGGCGGGGTCGACCACGGCGCCGGAGAAGCCCGGCTGGTCGGTGTCGGTGACCAGGATCGGGGCGGCCGCGTCGGCCAGCTGGTAGGCGCGGCGGTCGGCGGGTGCGGCCGGGTCGAGTGGCAGGTAGGCCGCGCCGGAACGCAGGATGCCGAGCAGTGCCGGGACCAGTGCCGGGCCGCGGTCCACCAACAGACCGACTGGGACGTCCGGCCCAGCACCCAGCGAACGCAGGTGGTGGGTGAGGCGGTTGGCCCGCTGGTCGAGCTCGCGGAACGTCAGCGTGACCTCACCGGAGATCACCGCGGGGGCATCCGGAGTGGCCAGGACCGCGGCGTCGATCAGGTCGAGCACGGTGGCGGGTGAAGACGGTTCGTGCGCGCCCGTGCCGTTGGCCAGGTGCGAGGTGTGCTCGTCCTCGGTCAGCGGAATCAGCGTCGCGTCGCCGTGCGGGTCAGCGGCCATCGCGGTCAGGACCGCGCGGTACAGGCCGATCAGCCGAGGAGTGGCTGTGCGGGCCAGGACGTCGGTGAAGGTGCCGATGCTCAGGTGGGCGGGGGTGGCGGTGACGTTGAACGCGAACTCGTCCGCGCCGGCGCCGACACCGGCGGCGGTGTCCACCGAGTCGTCGACCTGGTGGAAGTCCTGGTAGTCGAACATCACCTGGATCAGGCGTTCACCGCCCGCGATCCGCTGGATCTCCGGCAGGGGGAAGCGGCGGTGGCCCCACAGTTCGGCTTCGGTGGCCGCGACCTGGCGGACCAGGTCTGACCAGGTGCCGGTGGCCCTGGTGTGCGGGAACGGCACGGTGTTGAGGTGCATGCCCAGCACCTGGTCGCCGCCTTCGGCTTCCAGACGGCCGTGCAGGACGAGGCCGCTGTGGAACTCGGGCTCCGGGGTGAGGGCGCCGAGCACGGTCAGGTGCGCGGCGAGCAGCACGCTCTTGAGCGGGGCCTGGGCCGTGGCGGCCAGTTCGCGCAGCTGGGGAGCGAGATCGGGGAAGGGGACCACGAGGTGGTGCCGTTCCCGTGCCTCTGGGGTTCCCCAGTTCGGCGGGACGAACGGGGCGTGCGTGCCGACCAGCCGCTGCCAGAACTCGCGGTCCTCGGCACTGTCCACTGCGGACAGCTCGGCGGCCACGAAGTCGGCGTACCGCACCGAGGAGGTCGCGTGGGCCGGGACCGGGGTGCCGTCGCGGTGGGCGCGGTAGCGGTCCAGGACCTCCATCAGCAGGGTGTTCAGGCTCCAGCCGTCGGTGATCACGTGGCTCTGGGTGCAGGTGAGCCGCCACGCCTCGGCGGACTCCAGGTGCACCGCGATCCGCAGCAGCGGGGCGGTGGCCAGGTCGAACAGGGTCGCGCGCTCGGCAGCCAGGAACTCGGCGCCGGCCTCCTGCTGGGCCTCGGCGCTCAGGTGGCGGAGGTCGTGCACCGTGACCGGGATGTCGGCGTGCGCGTGCACCAGTTGCAACGGTTCGCCGGTGAGGCGGATCGAGGTGCGCAGAACCTCGTGCCGGGCCGTGACCTCGTCCAGCGCGGTGCGGAAGGCCGTGGCGTGGAACGGCATCGAGTCGGGGATCCGGAACGAGCCGACCATGTGGTAGGCGTGCTCACCGCCGGAGGACAGCTGTTCGGCGAGCATGCCCGCCTGCACCTGGGACAACGGGTAGGCGTCCACGAGGTCGTCTGGCAGGTCGGATCGATCCACTGTGGACAGAAGTGCGAACGGCTCGACCGGGGTGTGCTCGACGGACGTGACAGGGGCGAGCGCGCACAGGGCGGCGATCGTGCGATGGGAGAAGATCTCCCGGATGCTCAGTGCGAACCCGGCCGCGCGCAGGGCACCGGCCAGGCGGACCGCGCGCATGGAGTCGCCGCCCAGGTCGAAGAAGCTGTCCTCGACACCGACCTCGTCCAGACCCAGAACCTCGGTCCAGACCGCGGCCATCCGTGCTTCCACCGGAGTGCGCGGGGCGATCCCGACCACTCCGGCGAAGGCGGCGCGGTCTGGCGCGGGCAGGGCGCGGTGGTCGAGCTTGCCGTTGGTGGTCAACGGGATCCGGTCCAGCTGTACGAAGGCGGCCGGGACCAGGTACTCGGGCAGGCGGGTGGCCAGGTGTGCGCGGAGTTCGGCGAGATCGATCTCTCCGGTGGGCACGACATAGGCGACCAGGGTCAGCACACCGTCCGCGCCGGGCTGGGCCAGCACCACGGCCTCGCGGACCGCGGGGTGCTCGGCCAGCACGGCCTGCACCTCCGCGGGTTCCACCCGGTAGCCGCGGATCTTGACCTGGGTGTCGATGCGCCCCAGGAACTCCACGACTCCGTCCGGCCTCCGCACGGCCAGGTCGCCGGTGCGGTAGTGGCGGGCGCCGCCGTCCTGCGGCAGGAACCTCTCCGCGGTCAGCTCCGGGCGGCCCAGGTAACCGCGGGCCACGCTCGCCCCACCCAGGTGCACCTCGCCGGGCACGCCCAGCGGCACGGGGTTGCCGTGCGGGTCGAGCAACCGCAGGGTCAGGTCCGGCAGGGCGCGGCCGATCGGGCTCGCCGCGGGCCGGTCCAGGTCGGCCGCGGTGAGGCGGTGGTGGGTGGCGTGCACGGTCTCGGTGGGGCCGTACATGTTCACCAGCTCCGGGCGCAGGCCGAAGCGGTCGGTCCACGCCGCCAGCTCGGCCACGTCCAGGCGTTCACCGGCCAGGATCACCGAGCGCAGGGCCAGTTCGGCCACCCGCGGGTCCTCGTCGGCGGCCAGGCTGACCAGGGTGCGGAAGGCGGACGGGGTCTGGCAGAGCACGGTGACCCCGTGCCGCACCAGCAGGTCCAGGAAGTCGGCGGGGGAGCGGGTCAGCTCGGCCGGGACGACGACGAGCGTGCCGCCGCGCAGCAGCGCGCCCCACATCTCCCAGACCGAGACGTCGAAGGCGTAGGAGTGGAACATCGTCCACACCTCGTCCTGCCCGAAGTCGAAGAGGCCGTCGGTGCCGGTGAACAGTCGGGTCACGTTGGCGTGGGTGAGCGCGACGCCCTTGGGACGCCCGGTGGAGCCGGAGGTGTGGATGACGTACATCAGGTCGTCGACGCCGCCGAGCGGTTCGGGATCGACCTGCGGGTGCTCGGTCCTGTCCCCGTCCAGCGTCACCAGATGTCCACTGTGGATGGTTTGCAACAACTCGGTGTGACCGCTGGTGGTGAGCACGATCGGAGCGCCGGTACCGGTGAGGATCTGGGACAGGCGCTCGGCCGGGTTGGCCGGCTCCAGTGGCACGTAGGCCGCGCCGGACTTGAGCACGCCCAGGATCGCGGGCACCAGCTCGGGGCCGCGGTCGAGGCACACGCCGACCAGGGTTTCCGGCCCGGCGCCCAGAGAACGCAGGTGGTGGGCGATCCGGTTGGCCTCGGCGTTGAGCTCGGCGTAGCTGAGCCGGTGCTCGCCGAACACCACCGCGGTCGCGTCCGGCGTGGCCAGGACCTGCTGCTGGAACAACTCGTGCAGCCGCAACGGAACCGGCACCTCGACCGGGGCAGGTTCGGCGAGCAGCGCCAGTTCGGAGGGCGGCAGCACGGGCGCCGTCGGATCACCGAGCGGGTCGGCGGCCATCGCGGTGAGCACCGCGCGGTACAGGCCGGCCAACCGGTCGGCGTGTGCCTGGCTCAGCACACCGGGGGCCGCGTTCAGGGTGATCGCGCCGCCGGAGACGTTGACGTGCAGCCCGAACTCGGTGCGGCCGTCGCTGAGCGTGGCGCCAGCGTCCACCGCGTCGCGGTCGAGCTGGTGGAAGTCCTGGTAGTCGAACATCACCGGGAGCAGACCGGTCGTGCCCGCGGCGCGCTGGATCGCGGGCAGCGGGTAACGGCGGTGCGTCCACAGCTCGAGTTCGGTGGAGAAGGTCTGTTCCACCAGTTCCAGCCAAGTGCGCGCGGTGCGCTGGTGAGGCATCGGCACCGTGTTGAGGTGCATGCCCAGCACCCGGTCGCCGCCTTCGGCTTCCAGGCGGCCGTGCAGCACAAGTCCACTGTGGAACAACTGCTCGGGCGTGAGCAGGCTGAGCACCTTGAGGTGTGCCGCCAGCAGCACGCTCTTCGCCGAGGTCCTGGCGCGGCCGGCCAGGGCGCGCAGCGACTCGTCCAGGTCGGCGTAGCTGCTGCGGGCGATCACGCCGTCGCCACCGGCCCAGGCTTCCGGGAGGCGCAACGGGCTGTGCTCGTCCACCACCGACTGCCAGAACTCCTGGTCCTCCGCACTGTCCACGGCGGACAGCTCGGCGGCCACGAAGTCGGCGTAGCGGACCGGGATCGCGGCCAGCGCACCACCGCGATAGGCGGTGACCAGCTCCATGACCAGGGTGTTCAGGCTCCAGCCGTCGGTGATCGCGTGCGGCTGGGTGAAGGTGATGCGCCAGGCGCTGTCGGACTCCAGGTGCACCGCGATCCGCAGCAACGGGGCCGCGCTCAACTCGAACAGCCCGGCGCGTTCGGCGGCGAAGTAGGCCTCGCCGAGCTCACGCAGCTGCTCGGGTGAGCGGTCGCGGACGTCGTGCACCGCGACCGGGATGTCGGCGTGCGCGTGCACGAGCTGGAGCGGCTGGGAATAGCCGTCCAGGTGCAGTGAGCTGCGCAGGATCTCGTGCCGCTCGCTCAACCGAGCCACCGCGGCGCGGAAGGCGGCCTCGTCGAACGGCTGGTCGTCGGGCAGGCGGAAGGAGTTGACGTTGTGGTACAGCGGCTGCTCGGAGGAGAGCATCTCCACCAGCATGCCGGTCTGCACCTGGGACAACGGGTAGGCGTCCACGACGTCGGCCGGCAGCGCCGCACGATCCGCAGTGGACAGCAGCGTGAACGGCTCCACCGGATCGGCGGTCGCGGTACCGGTCGCGGTGGCGAGCGCGGCGATGGTGCGGTGCTCGAACACCTCGCGGATGCCCAGCGGGAACCCGGCGGCCCGCAACGCGGCGGACAACCGGACCGCGCGCATCGAGTCGCCGCCCAGGTCGAAGAAGCTGTCCTCGACCCCGGCCTCCGGCAGGCCCAGCACCTCGGCCCAGATCGCGGCGATCCTGGCTTCCACCGGGTTGCGCGGGGCCAGGCCGCCGGTGCCGCGCTCCGGATCGGGCAGGGCGCGCCGGTCCAGCTTTCCGCTGGTGTTCAACGGGAACCGGTCCAGGTGCACGAAGGCAGCCGGGATCATGTACTCGGGCAACGTCTCGGCCAGATGCGCGCGCAGCACGGCCGGGGTTTCGGCGGTACCGGTGACGTAGGCGACGAGCTCGGTGCCGCGGACGATCACGACCGCCTCGGCGACCGAGGGGTGGGTGAGCAGGCGGGTCTCGATCTCGGCCGGTTCGACGCGGTAGCCGCGGATCTTGACCTGGTCGTCCATCCTGCCGAGGAACTCGAGCGTGCCGTCCGCCTCACGCCGCACCAGGTCGCCGGTGCGGTAGAGGCGGGAGCCGGGCTGTCCCAACGGATTCGGCACGAAGCGCTCGGCGGTGAGCGCGGGCCGGTTCAGGTAACCACGGGCAAGACCCGCGCCGCCCAGGCACAGTTCACCGGCTAGTCCGGTGGGCAGCAGCACGCCGGACGGGTCGAGCACGTGCACCTGGGTGTTGGCCAGCGGCGCGCCCAGCGACATGTGCGCCGGGTCGGCCGGGATGTCGTAGCTGGTGGACCAGATGGTGGTTTCGGTGGGGCCGTAGACGTTGACCAGCTCGCGGACCAGGGGACGCAGGCGCTGGGCCAGCTCCACCGGTACCGCCTCGCCGCCGATCAGCGCGGTCACCCAGGGCAGGTCGGCGTCGGCGGCCAGCAACAGCCGCCAGCCGGACGGCGTGGCCTGCACGTGGTCCACGTCGTGCTCGGTGATCAACGCGAGCAGCGTGGCCGGGTCCTTGGCCTGACCGTCGGCGGCCAGCACGACACGACCGCCGGTGAGCAACGGCAGGAACAGCTCCAGGCCGGAGATGTCGAACGAGATCGACGTCGCGGCCAGCCACACGCCGGCAGGCGCGAGGCGGTTCCGGAAGGCGCCCAACAGGTTCCGCAACGCGCCGTGGCTGATCATCACGCCCTTGGGGCGGCCGGTGGAACCGGAGGTGTGCAGCACATAGGCCAGCGCGTCGGCGGCCTGAACCCGGACGGGCGCGGTGTCCGGGTAGGTGGCGAGCCCGGACAGCCAGGACTCGGTGATCACGACGGAGGCCTGGGCGTCCTCGACGATGTCGCGCAGCCGGGCCTCGGGAGTGCCGGGATCCAACGGCAGGTAGGCCGCGCCGGCCTTCCACACCGCGAGCATGGCGGGCAGCAGGTCGAGCGTGCGGGGCAGGTTGACCGCGACCAGCGTTTCCGCGCCCACACCAAGGGAAAGCAGGTGGTGCGCGATGCGGTTGGCCCGCCGGTCGAGTTCGGCGTAGCTGAGCGCACCGGAGCCCGCGACGACCGCCACGGCGTCCGGGGTGAGCCGCGCCTGCGCCTCGACCAGGTCCAGGGTGAGGGCTTCCGGCCAGGTGACCTCGGGTCCGGCGGCCAGAGCGAGTTGGCTGTCGAGTTCACCGGGCGGCAGGGCCTCGGCCGGGCCGTGCGGGTCGGCGGCCATCGCGGTGAGCACGGCGGTGTAGAGGGTGCCGAGCGCGGTGAGGCGTTCCGGCGAGAGCACGTCGGTGAAGGTGGACAGCTCGAATCCGTCCGGGCCCGCGATCACGTTGAGCGCGAACTCGTTCACCGCGGCTTCGCCGGTGTCCAGACCGGGGTCGGCGTCGCCGTCGACCGAGTCGTCGACCTGGTGGAAGTCCAGGTACTCGAACAACACCGAGACGAGCCGGTCCGTCCCGGCCAGCCGCTGGATCGCGGGGAGCGGGTAACGGCGGTGCGCCCAGACGGCGGTTTCCGCTTCCAGGACCTGGGAAACCAACTCCGCCCAGGTCGTAGCGCTCCGGCGGTAGGGGAGCGGGACGGTGTTGAGGTGCATGCCGAGGACCTGGTCGCCGCCTTCGGCTTCCAGTCGCCCGTGCAGCACGAGTCCGCTGTGGAACGACTCTTCGTGGGTGAGCAGGCTGAGCACCTTCAGGTGCGCGGCCAGCAGGACGCTCTTCAGTGCCGCGCCCGAAGTAGAAGCCAGGGCACGCAGGCCCGGAGTCAACATACGCAACGGCAGTTGGACCCGGTGCGGCGTCCGCGGGCCGGCGGTTCCCCACTGCGCGGGCAGCGTGACCGGCGAGTGGTCGTCCACCACGCCGGTCCAGAACCTTTCGTCGTCCTCGTCGGCCAGTGAGTCCAACTCGGCGGCCACGAAGTCCGCGTAGCGCACCGAGGCCGGCTGATGTGCGGGAACCGGTTGCCCGTCACGGACCGCGCGGTAGACCCCGAGCAGCTCCATGAGCAGCGTGTTCAGGCTCCAGCCGTCGGTGATGGCGTGGCTCTGGGTGAAGGTGACGCGCCAGGCGCTGTCGGACTCCAGGTGCACCGCGATCCGCAGCAACGGGGCCGCGGTCAGGTCGAACAGGGTCGCGCTCTCCGCGGTGAGGAAGGCCATCCCGGCCGCGCGCTGGGCGCTCTCGTCCAGTCCGCGCAGGTCGTGCACGGACACCGGGATCTCGGCGCGCGCGTGCACCAGCTGGATCGGCTGGGAATACCCGTCGAGGTGCAGCGAGGTGCGCAACACGTCGTGGCGCGCGGTCACCAGGTCCAGGGCTTGACGCAGGGCGGGCAACGAGAACGGCTGCTCGTCGGGGATCCGGAACGAACCGACGTTGTGGTAGGCCGCCGAAGCGAGCATCTCCACCACCATGCCGGTCTGCACCTGGGACAGCGGGTACGCGTCCACCACCCCGTCGGGCAGGATCGAGCGATCCACAGTGGACAGCAGTGCGAACGGCTCGGTCGCGGTCACCTCGGGCGCGGGTTCCTCCTGCTCCGCCACCAGCTCCGCGAGTTCGGCCAGCGTGCGGTACCGGAAGACGTCCTGGATGCCCAGGTCGAACCCGGCGCTGCGGAAGGCCCCGATCAGCCGGACCGCGCGGATGGAGTCGCCGCCCATGTCGAAGAAGTTGTGCGCCACGCTGACCTGGCCGGCGTCGTGGCCGAGCACGTTCGCCCAGATCGCGGCCATCTCACGCTCGGTCGCGGTGCGCGGGGCGATGTGCGCGGCGGTGGTCAGCGCGGTGCGGTCCGGTGCCGGCAGGGCGCGCTGGTCGAGCTTTCCGTTGGCGGTCAACGGGATCCGCTCGATGGTGGTGAACGCGCTGGGCACCATGTAGTCCGGCAGCGTGGCTGCAAGGTGCGCGCGCAGTTCCTCCAGCGACGGCGCGGACGCGGCGACCAGGTAGGCCACCAGCTGTCGGCCGTGCTCGGACTCGTAGGTGGTCACCACGGCGTCGTCGACCGCGGGATGTTCGGTGAGGCGGGCCTGGATCTCGCCCAGTTCGATCCGGTAGCCGCGGATCTTGACCTGGGTGTCGATGCGGCCCAGGAACTCCAGCGCGCCGTCCGGGCGGCGGCGGGTGGCGTCACCGCTGCGGTACAACCGCGTTCCGGCCGGGCCGTGCGGGTTCGGCGTGAACTTCTCCGCCGTCAACGCGGGCTGGCCGAGGTAGCCGCGGGCCAGGCCCAGTCCGCCGAGGTGCAGTTCTCCCGGCACGCCGAGTGCCACCGGGTCGCCGGTGTGGTCGAGCACGTGCGCGGTGGTGTTGGGCAGCGGACGGCCCAGCGGCACGGTGCTGTCGTGCGGCTCACCGACCGGGTGGATGGTGGCACCGATGGAGGTTTCGGTGGGGCCGTACTCGTTGATCAGCCGGTCGCGGCCGAGCAGCGCCAGCCAGTGGTTGGCGGTGGCGGGAGGCAGGGCCTCGCCCGCCACCAGCACGATCCCTGCCAGCGCGCGGGCCTGCTCCTCGGACAGCTGATGGGTCAACAGGTCCAGGTGGCCGGGGGTGAGCTTGATGAAGCTGTACGGCGCTCCTGCCAGCAGCTGCGAGCCCAGCTCGGTGAGATCCAGGTCCTCCGGCAGCAGGTGCGTGGTGCGGCCGGTCATCAGCGGCACGAACAGGTTGGTGGCGGGCAGGTCGAAGGCGATCGAGGAGAACAGCGGCGCGCCGCCCTCGGTGCGCACCAGGTCCTCCGCGGCCCAGCGCAGGTGGTTGGCCAGGCCCTGGTGGCTGATCATCACGCCCTTGGGGCGGCCGGTGGAACCGGAGGTGTAGATGACGTAGGCCAGGTGCGCCGGGTCGGTGGCCCGTTCCGGCGCGGTGTCCGGGCAGGACTCGAGACCGGTCTGGTCCAGCGCGACCCTGGTGCCCGCGAACGACGCGGACCGATCGAGGTGGCGCGACTCGGTGAGCAGCACCGCCGCGCCGCCGTCGGTCAGGGACAGGGCGAGGCGTTCGGCCGGTGCGGACGGGTCCAGCGGGACGTAGGCCGCACCGGCCTTCCACACGCCGAGCAGCGCGGGCACCAGGTCCAGCCCGCGGTCCAGGCACACGCCGACCAGCACGTCCGGTCCCGCGCCCAGCGTGCGCAGGAGGTGGGCGATCCTGTTGGCGCGCCGGTCCAGTTCGGCGTAGGAGAGCCGGTCCGCGCCGAAGCGGACGGCGACCGCGTCCGGCTCGGCGGCGGCCTGCGCCTCGATCAGGTCCAGCACGGTGTGCGTGCCGGCGAACTCGCGGTCGGTGGCGTTCCAGCGGATCAGCAGCCGGGCCCGCTCCCCCTGCGGCAGCGGGGCGCCGGTGGCGTCACCGCGCGGGTCCGCGGCCATCGCCTCCAGCACATACCGGTACATCCCGGCCAGTCGCGCGGCGTTGCGGCGACTGAGCGCGCTGGTGTACGACGCCAGTTCCAGGTGGCCGCCGACCGCGATCACGTTGAGCGCGAACTCGTTCACCGCGGCGGTCAGGTCCGTGCCCAGGTCGGTGCCGGCATCGGCGGTCAGGTCGACGAGCTCACCGTCCACCTGGTGGAAGTCCAGATAGCTGAACAGGACCGTGAGCAGCCGGTCCGCGCCCGCAATGCGCTGGATCTCCGGCAGCGGGTAGCGCCGGTGCGCCCAGATCGCCTGTTCTGCGGCGAAGGCCTGCTTGACCAGTTCGGCCCAGGTGCCCGCGCCGCGGGTGTGCGGCAGCGGCAGGCTGTTGAGGTGCATGCCCAGCACCCGGTCTCCGCCTGGCACGTCAAGGCGGCCGTGACAGACGAGTCCACTGTGGAACGCTTCTTCGGTGGTGAGCGCCGACATCACCTTGAGATGGGCGGCCAGCAGCACGCTCTTGAACGAGGTGCCCGCCGCGGTCGCCACCCGGCGCAGGCCGGGCTCCAGGTCGGAGAAGGGCACCCGGACCACGTGGCGCTCGGCCTGGCCCTTCGCGCCCCACGAGGCCGGGAGGGTGAGCGGGGAGTGGCCGGTGACCAGGCCCTGCCAGAACTCCCGTTCGGCCGCACTGTCCACAGCGGACAACTCGGCGGCGACGAAGTCGGCGTAGCGGGCTGCCGGTGCGGTGTAGGAAGGCAACGGCAGGTCGTCGCGGAAGCAGCGGTAGGCGTCCAGCAGTTCGACCAGCAGGGTGTGGTAGCTCCAGCCCTCGGTGACCGCGTGCGAGTGCGTGAAGGTGAGCCGCCAGGCCGCGTCGGACTCCAGGTGGACGGCGATGCGCACCAGCGGCGCACTGGTCAGCTCGAAGCCGCCGGCGCGTTCCGCGATGGCGAACTCACGTCCGGCCCGCTGCTTCTCCGCCTGGCTGAGCGCGCGCAGGTCGTGCACCAGCAACGGGATCTGGGCCTGGGCGTGCACCAGCTGCAGCGGGCGGGAGAAGCCGTCCAGGTGCATGGAGGTGCGCAGCACGTCGTGCCGGGCGGTGACCAGGTCCACGGCCTGGCAGAACGCCGGCAGGGAGAACGGCTGCTCGTCCGTGATCCGGAAGGAGTTCAGGTTGTGGTAGGCCACACCGTCCACTGAGGACAGCGTCTCCACCAGCATGCCGGTCTGCACCTGCGACAACGGATAGGCGTCCACGACGCCACCGGGCAGTGCGGTCCGGTCCGCGGCGCTGAGCAGCGCGAACGGCTGGACCGGGGCGAACTCCTCGGTGGGAGCGGCCTCGGTGACCGGATGCGCGCACAGTTCGGCGATGGTGCTCCACTGGTAGAGATCCTTGACCCGGTAACCGAAACCGGCCGCGCGCATGGCGGCGACCAGCCGCAGCGCGCGCATCGAGTCGCCGCCGAGGTCGAAGAAGCTGTCGGTGACGCCGACCCGCGGCATGCCCAGCACCTCGGACCAGATCTCGGCCAGCCGGGCCTCCTCCGCGGTGCGCGGCGCCACCTGCGCGGAGCTGGTGAGCGCGTCGCGGTCCGGGGCGGGCAGGGCGCGGTGGTCGACCTTGCCGTTGGGCGTCAACGGGATCCGGTCCAGCACCAGCAGGGCGGCCGGGATCATGTAGGCGGGCAGGACCGCGGCCAGGTGGGCGCGCACCTCGTCCACGTCGATCGCGGAGCCGGTCAGGTAAGCGACCAGTGCCTCGCCGCGCACCAGCACCACGGCCTCCCGGACGCCGGGGTGTTCGGTGAGGCGGGCCTGGATCTCGCCGAGCTCGATCCGGTAGCCGCGGATCTTGACCTGGTCGTCCAGGCGGCCGAGGAAGTCCAGCGGCCCGTCCGCGGCGCGCCGGGCCAGGTCGCCGGTGCGGTAGAGCCGGGAGCCGGGGGCGCCGAAGGGGTTGGGCACGAACTTCTCGGCGGTCAGGGCCGGGCGGTTCAGGTAACCGCGGGCCAGGCCGTCGCCGCCGATGGCCAGTTCGCCGGGCACGTCCAGCGCGGCGAGCCCCTGGTGCGGGTCCAGCACGTGCATCGAGGTGTTGGCGATCGGCGCGCCGAGCTGGGTGAGGTCAGTCGGCAGCGACGCGATCGGGTGCCCCGCGTTGGCCACGGTGGCCTCGGTGGGGCCGTACTCGTTGATCAACCGGTCCGGGCCGAGCACGCGCAGCCAGTAGGCGGCGGTGGCGGCGGGCAGTGCCTCACCGCCGACCAGGATCCGGGCGGCCAGCGAGGCGTTGTCGGCCTCGGAGAGCTGGTGCGCCAACAGGTCCAGGTGTCCGGGGGTGAGCTTGAGCAGGCCGAACGGTCCTGCCTCCGCCAGGGCGTGGCCCAGCTCGGCCGGTTCCGCGGTGATCAGGTGCACCGGCTGGCCGGTGACCAGGGGCACGTAGATGTTGGTGGCAGGCAGGTCGAACGCGATCGCGGAGAACAGCGGGGAGCCGCCCTCGCCGTGGCGGCCGTAGCGGTCCACCGTCCAATGCAGGTAGTTGGCCAGGCCGAGGTGGGTGACCATGACGCCCTTGGGGCGGCCGGTGGAACCCGAGGTGTAGATGACGTAGGCCAGGGTGTCCGGGTCGATGTCCTGCGCGGGCGCGGATTCCGGGTGCTTCGAGCAGTCGGTCTCGTCCAGTGGCAGCACCAGGCCCTCATAGGTGGCCGGGATTGCGGACGCGGTGGCCGTCTCGGTGAGCACGATCGGCGCGGCGGTGTCGGCGAGCTGGAAGCCGATCCGCTCGGCCGGGGTGTCCGCCTCGATCGGCAGGTAGGCCGCACCGGACTTGAGGATGCCCAGCAGCGCGGGCAGCAGCAACGGGCCGCGGCGCAGGCACACGCCAACCACGGTGTCCTGCCCGGCGCCCAGGGACTGGAGCCGGTGCGCGAGCTGGTTGGCCTGGCGGTCGAGCTCGGCGAACGTCAGCGTGATCTCGCCCGCGCGCACGGCGACGGCGTCCGGGGTGAGGGCGACCTGCACCTCGATCATGTCGAGCACGCTGGCGGCGGGCCACACCCTGGATCCGGCTCGACCGGCGGTCACGAGCGCCGCGGTGTCGCCGGCCGGCAGCACCGAGCCGGTGGCCTCGCCGCCGGTGATCATGGCCGTGAGCACGGCGCGGTACAGCGCGGACAGGCGGTCCGCGGCGGCCGGGGTGAGCGCGCCGGTGAGCACGATCCGGCCAGGACCGGCGATGGTCTTGAGGGTGAACTCGCTGGCGCCCGCGCCTGCCGAGCCGTCCAGGTCGATCAGTTCGCCGCCGACCTGGTGGAAGTCCTGGTAGTCGAACAGCACCGACAGCAGTCGTTCGGTACCGGCCAGCCGCTGGATCGCCGGCAGCGGATACCGGCGGTGTGCCCACACCCCGGCTTCGGTGGCGTGCGTGCGGGCGATCAGCTCGGCGAAGTCCCTGGCGTCGTGCACCGCGGGGAAGGGCACGGTGTTGAGGTGCATGCCGTGCACCCGTTCGCCGCCGGTGCGGGAGAGCCTGCCGTGCACCACGAGTCCACTGTGGATGGTGGTCTCGGTGCTGAGCTGGCTGAGCACCTTGAGGTGGGCGGCCAGCAGCACGGTCTTGAGCGAGGTGCCGGTGGTGGCGGCCAGGGCGCGCAGGTCCCCGGTCAGGTCGGTGAGGTCGACGGTGGTGCGCACGTCTCCGGCGCCGGGGGTGGACCAGCCGTCGGGCAGGGTGAACGGGCTGTGCCCGCTGACCACGTGCTGCCAGAACTCGCGGTGCTCCGGACTGTCCACAGCGGACAGCTCGGCAGCGATGAAGTCCGCGTACCGGATCTCGGGCGTGGCGTGTTCAGGTACGGGCAGGCCGTCGCGGTGTGCCTGGTACAGCTCCAGCAGCTCCACCAGCAGCGAGGACAGGCTCCAGCCGTCGGTGATCGCGTGGCACTGGGTGAGGGTGAGCCGCCAGGCGGTGGCCGACTCCACGTGCACCGCGAACCGCAGCAGCGGCGCGGTTTCCAGGTCGAACAGGCGGGTCCGCTCGGCCGCGAGGAAGGCCGGGGTCAACGCTCCGCTGTGAACGGTGAGCTCGGCTTCTGCGGTGGCGTGCACCAGCTGGAGCGGAGCCTCGTAGCCGGTGAGCGCGATCGAGGTGCGCAGGGCCTCGTGCCGTGCGATCACCTCGTCGATCGCGGCGCGCAGTGCGGTGGCGGAGAAGGGCTGGTCGTCGGGGACGCGGAAGGAGTTGACGTCGTGGTAGACGTTGTCCTCGTCCGCCACCAGCATCTCCACCAGCATGCCCGCCTGGACCTGGGACAGCGGGTAGGCGTCCACCAGGCCCTCCGGCAGCGCCTCGCGGTCCACTGTGGACAGCAGAGCGAACGGCGCCACGGCGGGAGCTTCCGTGCTGAGCGGGGTGGCGTGGTGAGCGAGGTCGGCCAGGGTGCGGTGGGTGAAGACGTCCCGGACCGCGACGTCCAGCCCCGCGGCGCGCAGGGCGGCGGTGAAGGCGACCGCGCGGATGGAGTCGCCGCCGAGGTCGAAGAACCCGTCGGTGACGCCGATCTCGCCGGCGGGCCGGTCCAGGACCTCGGCCAGCGCGCGGACCACGAGCTGCTCGGCCCCGGTGCGGGCGGTGACCTGGCCGGTGGCGGCGAAGGCGGTGCGGTCGGGGGCGGGCAGGGCGCGGTGGTCCAGCTTTCCGCTGGTGGTCAACGGAACGGTGGGCAGCGCGACGATGGCCGCGGGCACCATGTAGTCCGGCAGGACTTCGGCCAGGTGCGCACGCAGCGGGGTGGCATCGAACGTGCCGGTGGGGACCACGTACGCCACGAGCTGCTCGGCGCGCACGACCACGACGGCCTCGCGCACCTCCGGGCGTTCGGCCAGACGGGACTGGATCTCGCCCAGCTCGACCCGGTAACCGCGGATCTTGACCTGGGAGTCCTTGCGGCCCAGGAAGTCCACGCAGCCGTCGGTCCGGCGGCGGGCCAGGTCGCCGCTGCGGTAGAGCCGGGAACCCGGTGCGCCGTGCGGGTCGGGCACGAAACGTTCGGCGGTGAGCGCGGGCTGGCCGAGGTAACCGCGGGCCAGGCAGCCGCCGATGGTGATCTCGCCGGTCACGCCGGTGGGGACCAGTTCGCCCTGCTCGTCCAGCAGGTGCAGCGGGATGCCGGGGAACGGCAGGCCGATCGGGCTGCCGGCGCCGTCCAGGTCGGCCTCGGTGATCCGGTGGTAGGTCGTGGTGACCGTGGTTTCGGTGATGCCGTAGGTGTTGTACAGCGCGGTGCGGTCCAGCGGGCGGCCGCTGACCCAACGGCGCAGCTCGGACGGTTCCACGGCCTCACCGCCCAGGGTGATCACCCGCAGGCTGAGCCGGTCGATCCGCGGATCTCCCTGCGCGGCCAGCCGGGCGAGACCGCGGAAGGCCATCGGGGTCTGCTCCAGCAGCGTGACCCGTTGCTCCACCAGCAGGTCGAGCAGGTCCTCGGGGGAGCGAGCGGCCTCGCCGGGGATGAGCACCAGGCGGGCGCCGTGGGTCAGCGCGCCCCAGATCTCCCAGACGGAGACGTCGAAGGAGTAGGCGTGGAACTGCGCCCAGGCGTCCTCGGCGGTGAACCGGAACGGCGCGTCGGCAGCCGAGAACAGACCGGTCACCGCGGCGTGCGTGACCGCGACACCCTTGGGACGGCCGGTGGAGCCGGACGTGTGGATGACGTACGCGAGGTTGTCCGACCCGGCCAGCGGCAGCGGGTTGGTGCTGGGCTGCCCGGTGATCGCCGGGTCGACCACGGTGGCGCCGGGGAACTCGCCCTCGGTGGCGACGACCAGCTCGGTGCCGCTGTCGGCGAGCAGGTGCGCGACGCGGGCCGCGGGCAGGCCGGGAGGCAGCGGGAGGTAGGCGGCGCCGGACTTGAGCACGGCGAGCAGCGCCACGACGAGGTCCGTGCCCCGGTCGAGGCTCACGCCGACCAGGACCTCCGGACCCGCGCCCAGAGCGCGCAGGTGGTGGGCGAGCTGGTTGGCCCTGGTGTTCAGCTCGGCGTAGGTCAGCTCGGAGCCGTTGTCCCACAGGGCGATCGCGTCCGGCGTGGTGGCGGCGTGGGACTCCACGAGCTCGTGCACGCAGCCGCTGGCGAGCGTGGCCGGGGTGTTGAACCCGAGCAGCTCGGCACGTTCGGCCGGCGCGAGAACGTCCACAACGGACAGACGGCGATCCGGGTCGGTGGTGACCGCGTGCAGCAACCGCTGGAAGTGGCCGGCGGTGCGCTCGACGGTCGTGCGGTCGAACAGCGCGGTGGCGTAGGTGAGCTGACCGGTGAGGCCGCCGTCGGCGGTCTCCTGGAGTTCGAGGGACAGGTCGAACTTGGCGATCCTGTTGCCGGAGTAGGCGGTGACGTCCAGACCGGGCAGGTCGAACGCGGTGGACCGGTCCTCGTGCAGCACGAAGTCGACCTGGTACAGCGGGGTCCGGGACAGGTCGCGCTCGGGCGCCAGTTCGTCCACCAGGCGCGCGAACGGCACCTCCTGGTGGTCGAAGGCGGTCAGCAGCGTGCCCCTGGTGCGGTCGAGCAGACCGCGGAACGTCAGGTCCCCGGTCCAGGCGGCGCGGACGACGAGGGTGTTGATGCTGTAGCCGACCAGCTCCTGCAACTCCGGACGACCGCGGCCGGACACGGTGACGCCGACCGGGATGTCGGTGCTGCCGGTGAGCCGGGCGAGCAGGGCCTGGAACGCGGCCAGCAGCACGGTGTACGTGGTGGTGCCGGTGGCGGTGGCCAGCGCGCGAACCTGGTCGGCCAGTTCCGCGGAGAGGGTCAGCGGAACCAGATCGCCTCGCCAGTCGCGCACCGCGGGACGCGGGCGGTCCAGTGGGAGCGGCAGGGGTTCCAGGCCGGAGAGCTGGGACCGCCAGTAGTCGAGCTGGGCGCGCAGGGTGTCACCGGTGAGCCGCTCGGTCTCCCAGGCGGCGAAGTCGGCGTACTGCACCGCGAGCGGTTCGGCGGACTCGCCGCGGTAACCGCGGCTCAGCTCGCCGGCGACCAGCCGGATGGACCAGGCGTCGCAGGCGATGTGGTGGAAGGCGATCACCACCACGTGCTCGCCCGCGGCCCGGCGCAGCAGGCGGGCGCGGAACGGCCAGCGCGTGGCCAGGTCGAACGGCTCGGCCAGCTCGGCCTCCACCGCCCGGCGAACATCCTCATCAGACTGTCCACTGAGGTCGGTCGCCGGCAGCTCGACCGGCGCGATCGGGTCGATCACCTGGTGGGGTGCGGTGCCAGCGAGTTCGTAGCGGGTGCGCAGGACCTCATGCCGGTCCACGATCTGCTGCCATGCGGCCCGCAACCTCGGCGCGTCGAGCTCGCCGCGCAGGGCGAGCACCAGCGGCACCACGTACTCGGCGCTGTCCGGTTCCAGGCTCTGCAGGAACCACATCTGCTGCTGGCCGGACGACAGGGCCAGCGGGCGGGAGCGGTCGGCCTGGCCGATCCGGGTGCGACGGCCGGCGGCGCGCCCGGCGAGGCGGCGGCGCAGCAGGTCCGCGCGCAGGTCGGCCGCGCCGGTTCCCAGCTGATCGTCCACGCTCATGTGCTCAGTGCTCCCCAGTCGTGATGGCGTCCCGCAGCTCTGCCTCGGAGAGCTGCTCGATCTCGGCGCGGATGGCGTCCTCCACCGCCGCGGCGAGGCCGTGGATGGTGCGTTGTTCGAAGACCGTGCGCACGGACAGGTCGAGGTCGAACTCCTCCTGCAACCGCGCGGTCATCCGGATGGCCAGCACCGAGTGGCCACCCAGGTCGAAGAAGCTGTCGTGCACGCTGAGCCGCTCGATGCCGAGGACCTCGGTCCAGACCGACGCGATGAGCTCCTCGGCGGGGGTGCTCGGCGGCACGAACTCCCCGGCCGCGACGGCGGGGGCGGGCAGCGCGCGCTGGTCCAGCTTCCCGTTGGCGGTCAACGGGATGGCGTCGATCGACTGGAACACCGCGGGCACCATGTACTCCGGCAACCGGGTGCGCAGCTCGTCGGTGTCGGCCTGGCCGACCACGTAGGCGGTCAGCGCGGTCTCACCGCTCTCGGTGGGGCGCAACAGGACCACCGCGTCACGCACCGCGGGCTGGGCCAGCAGCGCCGCACGCACCTCGCCCAGCTCGACCCGGTAGCCGCGGATCTTGACCTGGTCGTCGGCACGGCCGAGGAAGTCCACCGCGCCGTCGGGCAGCCGGCGGGCCACGTCCCCGGTGCGGTAGAGCCGGGAACCCGGTGCGCCGTAAAGGTTCGGCACGAACTTCTCGGCGGTCAGCGCAGGACGACCGAGGTAGCCGCGGCCGACACCGGTGCCGCCCAGGTACAACTCGCCCGGCACGCCCGCGGGCACCGGCTGGAGGTCGCCGTCCAGCACGTAGGCGGTGGTGTTCGGCAACGGTTGCCCGATCGGCACACTGCGGTGTTGCGACGTGACGACCGGGTGCGTGGTCGCGCCGATGGCGGTCTCGGTGGGGCCGTACTCGTTGATCAACCGGTCAGGGCCGAGCAGCGCGAGCCAGTGGTTGGCGGTGGCGGGAGGCAGGGCCTCACCGGCGACCAGCACGACGTCGGCGAGCGCACGGGCCTGTGTCTCGGACAGCTGGTGGGTCAGCAGGTCCAGGTGGCCGGGGGTCAGCTTGACGAAGCTGTACGGCGCACCGGTGAGCAGCGCGCTGCCGAGCTTGGTCAGGTCCAGGTCGTCGGGCAGCAGGTGGGTGGTGCGGCCGGTCATCAGCGGCACGAACAGGTTGGTGGCCGGCAGGTCGAACGCCACCGAGGAGAACAGCGGCGCGCCACCCTGCCCGCGCACCAGGTCCTGGGCGGCCCAGTGCAGGTGGTTGGCCAGGCCGCGCTGGGTGATCGCGACACCCTTGGGACGACCGGTGGAGCCCGAGGTGTAGATGACGTAGGCCAGCTGGTCCAGGTCGTCCGCACGTTCCGGCGCGGTGGCCGGGTGGGCGGTGAGGTCGACCTGGTCGAGTAGCAGGGCGCCGGGGTGGTCGACGCCACCGGTGGTGATCAGGATCGGTGCGGCGCTGTCCGTGAGGGTGTGCGCGATCCGTTCGGCGGGGTTGGCCGGATCCATTGGCAGATAAGCGGATCCCGACTTCCACACGGCCAGCAGCGCGGTCACCAGGCCGACACCGCGGGGCAGGCACACCCCGACGAGCACCTCCTGGCCCGCGCCCAGCGAGCGCAGGTGGTGGGCCAGGCGGTTGGCGCGGGCGTCCAGTTCGGCGTAGGAGAGTTGTTCCGCACCGGAGATCAGTGCGATCGCCGACGGGGTCTCCGCCACCCTGGCCTCGAACTCGGCCAGCACCGAGGTCTGCGGGAACGCGCGCTCCGGTCCACCGGCGAGCAGGGCGGCCCGCTCACCGGCAGGCAGCAGATCCACAGTGGACAGACGATGGGCGGGGTCCGTGGTGACCGAGCCGATCAGGCGCAGGAAATGGCCGGCCAGCCGTTCGATCGTGGCGTGCGCGAACAACGCCGTGGCGTACTCGAACACACCGGTCCAACTGCCGTCGGACTCCGGGCGCACGTACAGGGTCAGGTCGGTCTTGGCCACCCGGCGGGCGCGCACGAAGGCCGCGCCGTCGGACCGGTCGGGCAGACCGCCGATGTAGCGCTCGTCGCCGAAGTTGAACGCCACCTGGTACAGCGGCGTGCGGGAGAGGTCCCGCTCCGGCCGCAGGTGCTCCACCAGGTGCTCGAAGCACACGTCCTGGTGTGCGAAGGCGGCGAGGGCGGAGTCGCGGACCACGTCCACCGCTTCGGTGAACGGCGCCTCGGCGTCCAGCTGGCAGCGCAACACCAGTGAGTTGAGGAAGAACCCCACTACAGGCTCGGTCTCCGGCCGATCACGTCCGGCCACCGGGACGCCGAGCGTGACGTCCCACTGGCCGCTGTGCCGGGCCAGCAGGGTGCAGAAGGCGGCCAGCGCGGTCATGAACGGCGTCGCGCCCTGACCGCGGCCCAGCGCGGTGAGCCGGTCGGCGACCGGGGCGGGCACGGTGAACGGCACCAGACCACCGCGGGCGTCGCGTTCGGCCGGGCGCGGGTGGTCGGTGGGCAGCTCGAGCGGGGTGGCGCCGTCCAGGGTCCGCTGCCAGAAGTCCAGCTGCGTGCCCAGGCGGTCCTTGTCCCGGTGGGTGCGCTGCCAGGTGGCGAAGTCGGCGTACTGGACGGTCAGTTCGGGCAACGACGGGGTGCGCCCGGCGGTCAGGTCGGCGCAGACCTGGTGGAACTCCTGCTCCAGCACCGCGGCCGACCAGCCGTCCGCGGCGATGTGGTGGACCGTGATCAGCAGCTGCTGGCGGCCGTCCGGCTCGCGCAGCAGCAGAGCGCGCCACAACCGGCCCTCTGCCAGGTCGAACCCGGCGTCGAGCTGCTCGCGGAAACGCTCCTCGATCTCGTCCAGCCTGGCCTCGACCACCCGAAGTTCCACAGTGGACGGTTCGCGGACCAGCTGCCGCGGCTCGCCGTCCACCGTGACGTAGCGGGTGCGCAGCGACTCGTGCCGGGCTTCCAGCACCGTCAGCGCTTCCCTCACCACGGTGGGGGAGAGTTCGCCGGGGAGCCGGACGTGCAGCGGCAGCGCCCATTCCGCGCTCTCCGGGTGCAGGTCGGCCATGAACCACACCCGGCGCTGCCCGAAGGACAACGGCAGCGCGTTCTCCCGGCTCACTCGCTCGACCGGTGGCAACTCGCCCGCCGCCGCGTCCACCAGCTCGGCCTGCCTGGCCACCGTGGTGGCGGCGTACAGCTCGGCCAGCGGCACCTCGCGCCCGGTGACCACGCGCAGCCGTTCCACCAGCGTGGTCAGCAGCAGCGAGTGGCCGCCCAGGTGGAAGAAGTCGTCGTCCGCGCCGATGTCGTCGACGTCCAGCAGTTCCGTCCACGCCGTCGCCACCGCGCGTTCGGTGGCGGTGCGTGGTTCGACGTAGGCCGGACGGTCGGAGTCCAGCAGCAGCAAGGGCTCCGGTTCCTCCACCGGCCCCAGCCGCTCCACCGAGCCGTCGTTGCGAATGCGGGCCAGCTCGCCGGTGCCGACCCCGTCCACGTGCAGCTCGCCCAGAACACCGGGAGGCACCGGGGAACCGAACTCGTCGAGCACGGCCACGGTGGCGTCCTCGGGCGCAAGCGAATCCTGATACACGGGTGCTCCTGGCGGCTTGGAGGGGAACGGGGTCGGCGGGGGAGAGCGGGTCAGGACAGGACGTAGCCGTTGCCGGGGCGGTACCCGCGGGTGCGGCGGTTGTCCAGGTGCACGAACGTCCGGTGCAGCCAGCGGTCCTGGCCGTCGTAGCGCGGCTCGAACGCACTGCGGCCGTGCAAGGAGATCCGGTTGTCCACAAAGGCCATTTCGCCGGACTGCAGCACCAGCGAGGTGGACACCGCCAGCAGCGCGTCACGCAGCGCGTCCAGTGCGGCCCGGCCCTCGGGATCGAGCGGTTCGGTGGCGGCGAAGTCCACGACGACGTTCGGGTCGGCGGGGTCGCCGCCGAGCACCGGCGCCGGTTCGGTGGCCGCGTCGGAGTGGAAGGACGGCGGCGCCGCGGTGACGAACCGCGGGCGGCCCAGCACCTCGACCACCTCGGCCGGCAGCAGCGGCAGGGCGCGCCGGATCGAGGACACCAGGGTGCCCGCGGTACCGCTGTGGTCGTTGCGCAGGCACAGCAGACCGACGAAGTCCGGGCGGTGCGGGTGGAAGGCGTTCTCCACGTGCAGCTCCAGCGGCGTGGACCCGGCGTTGCTCTGGGAGAGCTCACGGCCGGGCACCGGCACGACGTTCTGCACCAGCGCGCCGGACTTCTCCTGCCGGTAGGCCAGGATCTCGCCCAGCAGCAACGCCAGCAGCGCGGCCACCGCGGCGGGCCGCGTCGCGTTGCGCTCCACCGACTCCGGCACGTTCGGCGTGGGCGGCAGCAGGGAGGTGTCGATCGGCAGGTTGCCGATCAGCAGCACCCCGTCGGTACCGGGGTCGTGCCGGAACCGGCTCGCCGTCTCCCGCAGCCGGGTGGGCAGCAGACAGGTCAGGCGACGGGCCGCCGCCACCCAGGCAGGGTCGTCGACCAGGCCGGGCGCGGTGCTGGCCAGTTGTTCGGCCACCACACCGAACTCGGCGCGTTCCAGGTCGGTGAGCGTGATGCTGAGCCCGCTCGCCGCTGGTGCGGTCAACACTTCGGTCATCGCGGATCCGTGTCCTCTCTCGTTGTCAGTCCGACATCGCGACGAGCACACGGCGCTTGCCGGTGAACGGCCGCCGTCCGTGCCCGAGCAGGACGTTGTCGATCAGCAGCAGGTCACCGACCCGCCAGTCGACGTCCACCGCCGCCTCCAGGCCGCGGTCGCGCACCTGGATCACGTACTCCTCGGGAATGGGAGTGCCGTCGGCGAAACTGACCCACTGCGGGAAGTCCTCGACCGGCAGCACCTTCGCCAGTTCCGCGGCGGTCTCGTCGCCGAGCGTCGCCGGGTGCCACTGGTCGGACTGGTTGAACCAGACCTCGTCCCCGGTCACCGGGTGCTTGAGCGTCGCCGGCCGGACCTGGGAGACCTTGAGATTGCCGCGCTTCCACTCCCAGGTGGCGCCCGAGTTGCCCAGGAACTCCTCCACCACGGCCTTGTCGTCGGTCTCGAAGGTGTCCATCCAGCTCTTGCCGAGGCCGTAGCCGTCGTGCAGGTTCTGCGTGTAACGGACCCCGCCGGAGAACGCCTCCTGCACCTCGGGATCAAGCGATTCCAGCCACAGCCGGGCGTCGACCACGGGGGTCGCGCCACCGGTCTCGGCGGCCACCGCGCAGAAGAACAGCAGCCGGGACGGCCACTGGTGGGCGTAGGAAAGCTCGTTGTGCATGGAGATCGTGTACTCGGGCGGGTACTCGGTCGAGGTGTAGACGTTCTTCCCGACCTTGGTGCGCGGGGAGTTGCCGTGCACGTACGCGAGCCGGTTGGGCAGCAGGTGGTCCATCACCCCGCTGAGGGTGTCCTCGGTGACGTGGAAACCGCGGAACACCAACCCCTTCTCCTTGACCAGGAGGGCGTCCAGGTCGCTCGCACCCGCGAGGTGGGCGGCCAGCCCCGCGGCGCTGGCCTCGGCCCCGACCGAGTCGGGGGTGATCTCCAGTGGCCGCCACTCGTGCCGGTTGTCCATTGTGGCCGTTCCCTCCAGGCAGGCGGATTCGTCGTGCGACCACCGTGCCGGGAACGGCTATATTTCTTCGATATAGCTCAACTGGAGGACACGGGCACTGTTACCGTGGTCAGCTCGGTGCCCGCTTTTCCGTGCAGCCGCACCGAGAGTTCCCACACACCGGACATCGGGAACAACTCGCCCGTGGCGTGAAAGCGGCCGGGGCCAACGGTTTCGGCCTTCAACTGCGAGGTGGCGTGGCCCATTCGGGGCATCGCCGCCTCCAGTGCCAGCCGGTCCACCTCCACCGGCGCGTGGTCACGGCGGGAAACCTCGACGTCGACGGTGTTGTCGCCCGCGGCCCAGCGCTGGAGGCGCACCGCCACGGTGTAGCTGGCCGAGTTCGCGGTCAGTTGTTCCTTCGCCGGATCGGGTGCGGAGAACGCCAGGTAGCCGACCACCACCGCGGCCAGCGTCAGCACGCTCACCAGGACGACGGTGACGATCTTCTTGCGCGGCAAGGCTCAGCGCTCCTCAGGGGCCACGTCGACGAACAGCGGCACGGTGTGCACCCGGAAGCCGCGCATGTACTGGATCCACACCGGGTAACGCCCGGCGGTCGGGAAGGTGAAGGCGAAGCGCAGCACCGGGCCGTACTGGGCCACCGTGTCGTCCGGCAGCCGTGCGCCCGGAACGCTCTGCGCGGCCATGGAATCCCGCTCGTGCACGTGCCCGAACAGGTCGCTGCGGGTGTCGCGCACCACCAGGTGCCCTGCCATGCCCAGCCAGGGTTGGAGATCGCGCACCGGACGTCCGCCCGCGCGCACCTCCAGCTCGATGCCGGTGGGCTGTCCCGCAACGGGTTTTCCGGGGTCCAGCCGCAACACCGTCTCGGTGTCGTCCTGCGGCGCGGGCGGTTCGGGTTGTGCGTCGCCGGTGACCTGGAAGCTGCCGGTGACCAGCTGTCCGCCGGAATCGGCGCGTTCCAGCTCGGTGTTCACCAGATAGCGGCCTGGACGGTCCACGGTCAGCCGCAGTTCCAGCACCCCCGGACCCCGGCGCACCGGGTGCAGGTGCCGGAAGAAGACGCAGTCCGCACTGGTGATCACGGTGTGCGCCAGGGCGGCGTGGTGGGAGACCAGGTCGTCGGCGGGTCGCCCGGTGGCGCCGTCGGCCAGTGCGAGGGTGAGGGTGAACTCCTGACCCACCAGCGGTTGCGCGGGACTGGTGGTCAGTGCCTGGTTGAGATAGGGACGGCCGCCGGCGGCGAAACCGTCCTCAGGCCGGTTCTGCACTGTCGGTGGTGCGCCCTCGGGTACCGCGGGCAGCATCGAGGGGGACAGGAGCGCCGCGGTCAGCGCCACGGTGAGGGTGACCACCGCGGCCAAACCGCCCGCCACACCCAGGCTGCGCCGCCGGGTGGCCGCGGCCAGCAGTGCCAGCGCGAGCAGCACCCCGGCCAGGGCGAAAGCGGGGAAGGACACCTTCTCCCACACCGCGGAGGTCGGCACCATCACCCGGAACGGCAGCACCGCGCGTTCGTCCCCGGTGCGCAGTTCCAGTTCCCACGGCCCGGCCCGGTCCACCCGCAGCCGCGTCGTGTAGACGCCTGGCTTGTTCCCGAGCCGCACCGAGCCGGTGTTCGGTGCGGGGTCGGGACTCTCCACCGCGGTGGCAGTCAGGGTGATCTCCACCGGGCGCACCGGGTCGTGTGCCACCACGTCCACCACCAACGGGCCGGGCACGATCTCGGTGCGCCGCAACACGATGGTCAGCTCGTTGCCCGCGAACGACTGCGCCAGCTGCACGTCCGCGGTGTTGCTGATGCCGTGTGCGGCCGCGGTCTGCGCCCCGAACAGGGCCAGCAGCCCCGTCAGCAGCAACATGATCGGCAGCCGGAAGGACCGGACCCCACCCGCGGTTCGCACGCGGTCAGAGTCCGGTCCGGCCATATACCGCCCCTATATCCACCGGTCTAGACCGCGGCGGGGGCCGGGTACAGCCCGCGTGCGGCCCTGGGCGTGGTCAGCTGCCCGACCAGGTGTCGTTCCTGGGCGAAGGCCCGCACCAGGGGGTGGAACCGGTAGTGCACGCACCCGGTCGCGTCCACCGAGACCGCCTCGGTCATCCGCGCGTCGACCAGCGACTCCAGCAGTTCCTCCACCTCGGCCACCGGTTCGTTCAGCGCGGCCGCGGCCACCCTGGCCGGGAACTCCTGCGTCTCCAGCACGCTCAGCCGCACCAGCCCGCGCCGGGCGTCCCGCGGCAGCCGGGCGTAGCTGCCGGCCAGGCTGGTGCGGATGTCCATGTCACCCGTGCACAACTCGGCCAGTCTGGAGTGCGTGCTCTCCAGCCGCCCGGCCAGCACCGAGATCGGCCAGTGCGGTTTGTCCACCAGCCGGGCCGCGGCGATGCGCACCGCCATCGGCAACCGTCCGCACAGCTCCGTGATCCGCCGGGCGGCCACCTGCTCCGCGGCCACCCGTGCCTCGCCCACCACGTCGGTGAACAGGGCCAGGGCGGACTCCGCGTCCAGCGGGCCGAGGTCGAGCACACAGCCGACCTCCGCGGTCACCGGTGCGCTGCGGCTGGTGATCACCACCCGGCAGTTGCGGCCGCCGGGCAGCAACGGCCGTACCTGCTGCCAGCCGGCCGCGTTGTCCAGCAGCACCAGGATCCGCCGGTCGCCGATCAGGCTGCGGTACAGGTTCACCCGCTCCGACAGGCTTTCCGGTACCTGCGCGGAGGTGGCGCCGAGCGCGCTGAGGAACCAGCGCAGCACCTCCGCCGGCTCGCGGGGGACACCGGAGTCACCGCCGAGGTCGACGAAGAGCTGACCGTCCGGGAAGTCCTCGTGCGCGTCGTGTGCGGCGCGCACCGCCAGCGCGGTCTTGCCGCAGCCCGGCATGCCGCGCACCAGTGCCACCGCCCGGCGGTGCCCGGTCTCGCCGGGGCTGGTGCGCAGCAGATCCCGCAGCTGTCGCAGCTGCGGGTCCCGCCCGGCCAGCTCCGGCACGTCGGCGGGCAGCATGGCGGGCGGCACCGGCGTGGCGGTCACGGGCGCCACCTGGCGCAGCGCCGCCTTCCCGGTGAGCACGTCCTGCTGAGCCTGGCGCAGCAGTGGCCCGGGGTCGACGCCGAGCTCACCGGCCAGGATGCGGCGGCCGTCCTCGAACACGGCCAGCGCGTCGGCCTGCCGGTCGCAACGGAACAGCGCGACCATCAGCTGGGCGCGCGACCGTTCCCGCAGCGGGTGGTCGGTGACCAGCCCGGTCAACTCGGAGACCAGGCGTTCGTGCCTGCCCAGCGTGAGTTCGGCCTCGACCAGGTTCTCGAGCGCGGCGACCCGTTCCTCTTCCAGGCGCACGCCCTCGGCGGCGCGCAGGAACTCGGTCACGCCGGCCAGTGCCGGGCCGCGCCAGCAGCCCAGTGCGGCCTGCAGTTCCGCTGTCGCGAACTTGGCCTCACCTCGTTCCAACGCCTGCGTGCCCGCGGACGCGTGTGCGCGGAACTTGCTCACGTCGGAGGCCACGCCGTTGTCCCGCAGCAGGTAGCCGGGCCTTTTGCGGACCAGATCGACCTGGTCGCCGAGATATTTCCGCAAACGCGAGACGTAGGTGTGGATCTGTGCATTCACGGTTTTCGGGGGATTCTCCCCCCACAACAATTCGGTCAGCCGGTCGTCAGAAAGGACATGACCGCTGGAAAGCAGAAGGGCGGCGAGCACTGTTCTCTGTTTCGCGCCGTCGAGAGAGATCTCGGCAGCACCGTCCCAGACGCTCACCGGACCGAGGATCCGGAATTCCACTGTAGATGCCCCCCAGGCACTGTACAGGCGATTCGCCCCGATGTGGGCCGCGTCACCCGATGTGGAAAGAACTGGTAACTGGTATTGAAAGGCTGGTCCTGGTGCCTGATCGGTTCGTAGCGTTGTGTCCCGTCTGTCCAGTTTCGTGAACGGTTCACGAACTCACCCGCACACTTTGCTCTCTCGGTTGGGCTACGCTGGGCGAAGAAACATTCAACAAGCTTGCACGGACCTTGAATTCGCAGGTGCGAGGGTCCGTGTAATAGCGGTAATACGGAATCATGGGCAACTTGGGGGCAAGATGTCGGTGGAGTTCCACCTGCTCGGTGACGTGGGGGCACGCGCCGGTGGACGAGAACTGGAACTGGGGCACGCGCGGCAGTGGAGCGTGTTGGTCGCCTTGCTGGTCGAGGCCAACCGCACGGTTCCCAGCGAGCTGCTGCTCGATCGGGTCTGGGGGCAGACGCGGCCGCACAGGGCGTTGAGCACGCTCTACAGCTACGTCTCCCGGCTACGTCGTGCGCTGGCCGCGGCCGGCACCGAGGTGACCATCGGCCGTCGCACCGGCGGCTACGTGATCACCGTCGACCCGGCCGCGATCGACCTGCACCACTTCCGGGACCTGACCGCCCTGGCTCGCAGCGTGCCGGATCCCGAGGCGCTGGCCCTGTTCGACGAGGCGCTGGCACTGTGGCGCGGCCGTCCGTTCGGCGGGCTGAACCAGCCGTGGCTGGCCGAGGTGCGCGAACGCCTGGACCGCGAACGGCTCACCGCCGAACTGGACCGCAACGACATCCGGCTGCGCCGCGGTGACGACCTGGCGCTGCTGACCGCGCTGTCCGAACTCGGCGCCCGGCACCCGCTGGACGAACGCCTGGCGGGGCAGCACATGCTCGCGCTGTACCGCTCCGGACGTCAGCAGGACGCGCTGGAACGCTTCGGGCGCACCAGGTTCTCCTTGGCCAGCGAACTCGGCCTGGACCCCGGCCCCGCACTGGACCAGCTGCACCGCCGCATCCTCAACGGCGACCCGGAACTGGGCCCTGCCCGCACCGCGATCACCGCCGCACCACCACGCGCCGACCTGCCGCCGCTGCCCGTCCTGTTCACCGGCCGCAAGGCCGAACTGGCCCGGCTGCGCGAGGCCGGCTCGCTGATCGCGGTGGACGGCATGGCTGGCGTGGGCAAAACCGCACTGGCACTGGCCCTGGCACACGACCTCGGCCCACGGCATCCCGATGGCCGGCTGTTCCTGGACCTGCACGCCCACACCGCCGGCCGCCACGCGCGCACCGCCAGCGAGGTGCTGGGCCGCCTCCTGATCGCGCTGGGAGTGCCAGAGGACCGCCTCCCCGCCGACGACGCCGACCGAGCCGCGCTGTGGCGGGAACGCCTGCACGGCCGCCGAGTGCTGGTAGTGCTGGACAACGTGGAAGGCGGCGCCCAGGTCCGCCCGCTGCTGCCGGTGCCGCCGGGCTGCCTGATGCTGGTCACCAGCCGCCGCCGGCTCACCAGCCTGGACGGCGCCGCCCTGCTCACCCTGGAAAGCCTGCCGGAAACCGACGCCCGGCAACTGTTCGTCTCCCTGCTCGGCGACGACCGCGCCACCGCCTCGCCGGCCGCGGTCGGCGAAGTGGTGCGGCTGTGCGGAAACCTGCCACTGGCCCTGCGCATCGCCGCCGCCCGGCTGCGGCACCGTCCACAGTGGAGCATCGAGCACCTGGCCGCGCGCCTGGCCGACCCGCGCACCCGGCTGGCCGAGCTGGAGGCGGAAGACCACGGCGTGGCGGCGGCCTTCGACCTGTCCTACCGCACCCTGAACGCGGACCAGCAGCGAGTCTTCCGGCTGCTCGGCCTGGCCCCGCTGCCCGACCTGGGCCCGGCGGGGGTGGCCCAACTGTCCGGACTGCCGGCCGCGCGGGCGGAGCGGTTGCTGGGAGACCTGGTGGACGCTCACCTGGTGGAGGAGCACACCGAGGGCCGCTACCGCTGTACCGAACTGATGCGCGCCTACGCCGCGCAGCTGACCCAGGAGGGCACCGAAGAGGCTGTCGGCCCGCGCACTCCAGCTGCCCGTGGCACCGATGCGCTGATCTCGCAAACCCTGACGCTGCAACGTGGCCCGGACCTCCTGTCGCGGACTCCGTCCCGCACGGAAAGCGTCGCGGCGCAGCGTTTTCCGGACACCAGGCGGAATCTGGGCAGATCAGGTCTGCGGTGACGTCGGCTCAGACGAACGTCTTGACCTTGACCCGAGGTCAGGGTGGACCCTGCACGCATGACCACCTCACCCCGCACCGGCATGCTGCCCGTCGACGACACGGCCCTCGCGTTCACCGACACCGGTGGCCCCGGCCGTCCGGTGCTCTACCTCAACGGTTCCTATGCCAGCCAACGGTCCTGGCGCCCGGTGATCGCCGAACTCGGCACCGGGTGGAGGCACATCACCTACGACGAACGAGCCCGCGGCGCCTCGAAGCGGTCAGCGGACCACTCCTTCGAAGCGTGCCTGCGTGACGTCGGCGCGATCCTCGCCGCGTCCGATGTGGACCGACCGCTCCTGGTCGGCTGGTCCTACGGCGCGGCGCTCGCGGTGCACTGGGCCGCCCGCAACCCGGACCGCGTAGCAGGTGTGGTCGTGGTGGACGGCGCGATGCCGTGGGGCCTGACCGGCGAGGCGAACAGGAACCGCATCCGGCGCATCTTCGGCCGGATGCGGTTCCTGCTGCCGCTCGCGAGCCTGTTCGGCCTGGCGGCCAGGATGACCGCCGCCCAGCACGCCGAGGTCAACATCGAGATCAACGAGATCTGCGCTGCCCTCGACCCGGTGCTGGACCGGCTGACCTGCCCGGTCAGCTACGTCCTCGCCACGGGCGCGAACCTCGGCGGGGGCGCGGAGGAGATGGAGGAGATGCGGGCCACGCTCGATCCGGTGCTTCGCCGCAACCCGCACCTGCGGATCAGCGCCAAGGTGCCGAGCAACCACACGCAGATCCTGCGCAAGGACTTCCGGGCCGTCGCCACCGCCGTGCGCGAGACGGCCGCGCACTCCACCCGCACGTGAGGCAGGCTGACAGCCGATGAACGGGGTGACGATCGGGCAGGCGGCGGCGTTCGTCGGCGTCACGGTCAAGACGGTGCGGCACTACCACAAGCTCGGCCTGGTCGACGAGCCAGAACGGGACAGCTCGGGCTACCGGCGCTACAGCTCGGCCGATCTGACGCGGCTCGTGCAGGTCAGAACTCTGGCCGCCGCAGGCGTGCCGCTGGCGGAGGTCGGTGCGCTGCTCGACTCCGGCCCCGCGTCGTTCGCCGCCTCCGCAGCCGAGGTCGAGCGGCAACTCGTCGAACGGATCGACGAACTGACCGCGCGACTGCACACCCTGCGCCGGTTGGCCGACGGCGATCGGGCCCTGCTGCCCGACCGCGCCACGGCACTGCTGGACGGCATGCCCGGCGTCGGCTTCACCCCGCAGGACGTCACGATCGCCAGGGAATCCTTCGTGCTGGCCAAAGCCCTGGTCCCGGACGGCTTCGACGACTACCTGGACCAGGTCGAGAACGCCGTGCGGGATCCCCGGTTCGTCGCACTGGTCAGGCGCCTCGCCGAGGTCCCCGGCTGGGCACCGGACGACCCCCGCGTGCCAGGGCTGGCCGCCGACCTGTCCGACCACTACCTCGCCAACCCCGAGCACCTCAAGATCGTGACCGGCCTGCGGGCCCGGACCGAGCCCGGGACGCGGTACCGCCTCATCGCCCACCACGGCGAGGAGCCGGACTCGGCCGCGGCCCGTCTGGCCGTGCTCGTCGAGACGAAGCTCCGCACCGCGGGTGTCCACCTGCCCGGTTCTGACCAGGAGCGCTGACGGCGGCGTGCGTCAGAGGGTGATGAGGACCTTGCCTCGGGTGTGACCGCCCTGGACGTGGGCGTGTGCGTCGGTGGCCTTCTCCAGCGGGTAGCCGGCCTGCACCCGCGGGGTGTAGGCCCCGGCCTCCCCGAGCCGGGAGGCGTCCGCGAGCGTGTCGGCGGCGTTCGTGTTGCCGGCGATGATCGCGACGCCGAGGGCGGCGGCGCCGAAGTCGGCCACGGTCGCGACGCGCGAGGGGTCGCCGACGAGGGCGACGATGTCGGCGAGCGAACCGGAGCCGGCGGTGTCCAGTGCGGCGTCGACCCCGGCCGGGGCGACCGCGGTGACCCGTCCGGCCAGACCTTCTCCGTAGGTGACGGGTGTCGCGCCGAGTTCGCGGAGGAAGTCGTGGTTGGCCTCGCTCGCGGTGCCGATCACTGTGGCGCCCCGGGCGGCGGCGATCTGCACGGCGGCGGAACCGACCCCGCCGGCGGCGCCTTCGACGAGCACGGTCTTGCCGGCGAGGTCACCGAGGGCGTTGAGGGAGGCGATGGCGGTCGCGGAGACGAGGCCGGCCGCGGCGGCCTGCTCCACCGTCCACGTGCTGGGCACGGGCGCCCATGCGGTGAGCACCGCGTGTTCGGCGGCGGTGCCCTGCCCCAGGCCGAACACCCTGTCACCGGGCTTGACGCCGGTGACGCCCTCGCCGATCTCGTCGACGACGCCGGTCGCGTCGCTCCCGGTGATGGCGGGGAACGTGGTCGGCATGATCTCGGACATGTAGCCGGCCCGGATCTTCCAGTCGATCGGGTTCACGCTCGCGGCCTGGACCCTGATCCGGATCTCTCCAGGTCCGGCGTGCGGAGCCGGGGCGTCCTCCACGGTGAGGACGTTCGGGTCGCCGAACTCGTGGAAACGAACTGCACGCATGGCGGTCTGCCTTTCGGCCGAAGGGATTCCCCCAGCTGGGCGGCAACCAGTGTGACCCCGGACGCGACTTCCGGCGCGTCAGCCGACCGAACGCCCGGTACTGCACCGAGAGCGACAGCCGGGGGTCAGTACGTGCCGCAGCCGGCAATCCATCTCGGTTCCCGTGCCACGACCGTGGAGAGGAAGGGCCGCTCCGTGCACGGGTGCTGCCCGGCCGCGAGGATGTCCGCTCTGAGCTCCTGGAGGTAAAGGGCGCCGGGCATCAAGTCCACGAGCTCCCCACGGCAGTGCGCGCATCTCGTGCTGTGCTGCTGGAACTCGTCGGTCTCCTCGGCGGAGAGCATGCCGAGCAGGTAGCTGCCGGCGGACAAAGCGTGCGGACAGGCGTCGGTCACAGGCTCTCCTCCACTTCTGGGCGGCGGAAAAGGGGTGGACGAGCGGCGGCGTGGGGCACAGGCCGCCGCCCGTCCGGAACGGGCGACCCGGTGAGGGGGCAGTCGGGTCGCCCGGATGTCGTGGCGCGTCAGCGGTTCGAGCGAGTGGGTTTGCCAGGCGTGTGGTCGGACTTGCCGGGCTTCTCGCCGGGTTTCTCGCCGAGCAGGTCGGCGCAGAAGCCGGGCACCCGTTCGGCACCGCCCGCGGCCGTGATCAAGGCGCTGAACGCCGGGTTGTCGTGCGCCTTGCCGTGTTCCGAGCCCGCGCCCGCCGTGTAGGCCTGGCACAGGCCCTTGAGCGACGGCGAGGGAGAGGCGCTGTTGTCCGGCTTCTTGTCCGGCCCCTTCGACGTCGCGGCGGTGGTGGCGGACGTCGTGCTGACGACGCTCGTACCGGCGGGCGTGGTGGGTTCCTCGCGCTGCTGACCGGGCAGCGTGCCCGCCGCGGCGGCCAGCGCGATGCCGCCCGCGGCCAGTGCCGTGACAGCGGCGATCTTCACAGCGAGCAGGTTCGCCAGTGCGGCCTTGAGCATCCGGGGTCTCCATCGCTGAGGGGCGGTAGTGAGACGAGCGTCGCGGAACGCCGCCATGGCGGCCTGCTCACCGGCCAGCTCCTGGTCGCGGGCAGGCGCACCCGCCGCCGCGAGCAGGTCGCTCAGCCGGTCGCTTCCGGCGACCGGCAGCCGGCCGGGCGCGTCGCGCAGCAGCTGCTCCGCGGTACGCCGGTCGATGCGACGGGATCGGTGGGTGCTCATCTCATGTCCTTCAGCGTCAGGGCTCGATTTTTTGTCACTCCGACGATGTCGGCCCTGGTGGGGGCGTTGCGGCGAGGTGCTCAGCCAACGTGCGCAGGCCACGGTGCGCCGCAGTGCGCACGGCGCCGGCCCGCTTGCCGAGCACCTTGGCCGCGGCCTTCGCGTCCAGGCCCACGACCACCCGCAACAGCACGGCCTCGGCCTGATCCCGCGGCAGCCTGGCGATCAGGGCCAGCGCGGCGTCGGTGGCCGCGGAGTCCAGCGCCGCCTGAGCCGTGTCCTCCGGCCCAACGGGCTCGGCCACGTCCTCGACGGTCCCGTGCACGACCGGCCGGCGCTGCTGACGGCGAAGGTGATCCATCGCACGGTTGCGGGCGATCGTGGTCGCCCAGCCGCGGAACCCGTCGAGATCCCCGCGGAACGATCCCAGATCCCGCGCGATCTGCAGCCAGGCGTCGGACGCCACGTCCTCGGCATCGGCTCCGACCAGCACCTGGAGGTACCGCAGCAGCTTCGGCTGGATGTCCCGGTAGAGCGCGCGGAAGGCGTCCTCGTCCCCTCCTCGCGCGGCCGCGAGAACCGCGTCCCCAGAGGAGTTTCCGGGACTCGCACGGCGCATCGACCACGCGACACCGGAGATCTCACCGCTGTCGCCGAACCTCGCCGCACTCTGCACGCGCGGCATCCTGAACGACTATTCGTCCAATGCCAAGTCGCCGCCGTCCGGGCGTAGGCGTGCGGGTCCACTGTGGATCGTCCACTCCGCGCAGGTCAGCGTGTGAACTCGGGATCGAGCTGAAGTACGACAAAAGCGAATGAGGCCGCCTTGTCGGCGGCCTCATTCGCTTGACCATCTTCAGTGTCCGAGGGGGGACTTGAACCCCCACGCCCTTACGGGCACTAGCACCTCAAGCTAGCGCGTCTGCCATTCCGCCACCCAGACTGATGGGAGCAGAATACAGGACGGTTCGAGGGCCCTGAGCGCGGGGCTACGATCGGGCCGTGAAGGTCATCGTCGAGGCCGACGGCGGGTCGCGGGGCAACCCCGGGCCGGCCGGATACGGTGCGGTAGTCCGGGACAAGCTCAGTGGCGAGACGTTGGCCGAGCGCAAGGGGTTCCTGGGAGTGGTGACCAACAACGTCGCCGAGTACCAGGGGCTGATCGCGGGGCTGCGGGCCGCTCGGGAGCTCGGGGCCGAGACCGTGGACGTGCGGATGGACTCCAAGCTCGTCGTCGAGCAGATGTCCGGGCGCTGGAAGATCAAGCACCCGTCGATGCAGCCGCTCGCCAAAGAGGCGCAGGCCCTGGCGCGGGACTTCCAGAAGGTCGCGTACGAGTGGATTCCGCGCGAGCGCAACCGGCAGGCCGACCGGCTCGCCAACGAGGCGATGGACGCCGAGAACAAGCCGGCGAACGAGCCCGAGGCGAAGGCCGAGCCGACCCAGGAAGGCGCCAAGCAGCCGCACTGGAGTGGCGCGGCGGGGGAGCCCACGCGGTTGATCCTGCTGCGGCACGGGCAGACCAAGCTGTCGGTCGATCGCCGGTACTCGGGGCGGGGTGACCACGCGCTCACGGAGCTCGGGCTGGAGCAGGCCGAGAAGGCCGCCCAGCGTCTGTCCAAAGTGGGCGGTCTGGACGGGATCATCTCGTCTCCGCTGCAGCGGGCGGCCCAGACCGCGCAGAAGCTCGGCGACAAGATCGGGCTCGAGGTCGTCACGCACCAGGGGCTCATCGAGACCGACTTCGGTTCGTGGGAAGGGCTGACGTTCGCGGAGGCCGCGCAGCAGGACCCGGAGATCCACCGGCGGTGGCTGGGCGACACGTCCGTCAAGCCGCCCGGCGGGGAGAGCTTCGACGAGGTCAACGCCAGGGTGCGGAAGGCGCGGGCGGAGATCATCGCCCGGTACGGCGGCAAGACGCTGGTGCTGGTGAGTCACGTCACGCCGATCAAGACGCTGCTGCGGCAGGCGCTTGATGTCGGGCCGCAGTTCCTGTTCCGGATGCACCTCGATCTCACGGGTGTGTCGATCGCCGAGTTCTATCCGGACGGGCACGCGTCGGTGAAACTCGTGAACGACACCTCACACCTCGGATAAGTAATCGACGGCGCTTCTGGGCATTTCCATCACTGAGCTATAAAGCTTTGTGGAGGACGTGTAGAACGTCCCGGTAGCTTCGCGCAGGGCGACCGCGCTCACCGGCAAGGCGATCCAGGCCGTCACACCACCCGGTCTGTACCAGGTCGACGCCGGCAACCCGTCGCCCGGCAGCCGTCGCTGGCCTTGTTCGACGTACCGGTCGACACCAAGAGCCTCGACGTTGTTTCGGACACCGAATACATGGTCTGCCACACCACTGGACAATGCGACAAGTCGAAGTCTTCGAAAGCGTCTTTCACGCTCATCGTGAACCAGTGGAATGCCAACCCGGATTGCGCGCCGCGGTATCCCCGCCAAGTGATCAGCTGGCCTTCCGCAGTCGCGGCGTCAAAGCACCCATGAACCGGTCGGCCGCTGCCTCCAGGGCGGCGGCCGCGCCGGGTGAACCCACGTTCTGGTCCAGCACGAACTCCCCGCGCACCACCTGGTCCGCGCCCTTCGCGGCGAGCAACGGGTGCAGTGCGTAGTCCATCGCCACCAGGAAGCCCTGGCTGCCACCCGTCGCCAACGGCAGCACCGCACGTCCGCGCAACGCCTTCTTCGGCAACAGGTCGAGCAACGCCCTCACCAAACCGCTGTACGCGGCGCGGTACACGGGCGACGCGACCACGATGCCGTCAGCCGACAGCACGTTGCTCACCGCGGCAGCGATCTCCGGGTCACGCAGGTCTTCGGTGAGCAGCGACAACGTCGGCAACGCGCGCACGTCGAGCAACGACACGTGGTGTCCCGCAGCCCGCAAGGCCGCGGACACGTGCGAAACCACGACACCGGTCGGCGCGGAATGGGACGGCGCACCGGAGATGATCAGCAGATCGGACATGGCGGGCCACTCCGTAGCGACGGCTTGTGATGGCACCGAGTCAACCAACGTCCAGGCCGGTGAACAACCAGTCCCAGCCGCTGGGATATCCTGACGAGTGCGGATGAGTCGGCAGGGCGGCCGCGGTGGTCTGCGTCCACGGACGCGGGCAGTCGAGGAAAGTCCGGACTCCACAGGGCAGGGTGGTTGTTAACGGCAACCAGGGGCGACCCTCGGGACAGTGCCACAGAAAACAGACCGCCTCGCTTGTCGAGGTAAGGGTGAAACGGTGGTGTAAGAGACCACCAGCGCCCCAGGTGACTGGGGCGGCTAGGTAAACCCCACCCGGAGCAAGGCCAAGAGGGCACCGGAACGCAAGGGAAGGTGCTGCGTGAGCGTTCGAGGGCTGCCCGCCCGATGCTCACGGGTAGGCCGCTAGAGCCTGCCGGCAACGGCAGGCCCAGATGGATGGCCGCCAAGTGGGACCTAGTCCCATGAACAGGATCCGGCTTACATGCCGGCTCATCCGCCTTCACCCGTTGCCTCGTTCGGCCCACCCTGACCGCACGTGTGCGGTGGGAGAGTTGGCGGCCGCGATTGCTCCGTTCGGCCCTGTGCGGCGAATTGTTCGTCAATTAGCGTCCCTCTCCGCGTGACGCTGTGCGGATTGTCGATCACTGTGGGGTGACCGCCGCCGGCGTCCGAGGACTGGGGGTTCTCGTGCCGTCGCGTGGATTCAGCCTGCCCAAAAAACTTCTGGTGCTCTTCTCGCTGACCGTTCTCGCCCTGGTCGGCGTTCCGGCCGGACCAGGGATCAACGGCCCCGGCAAGCTTCCTGACCTGGGCATCTCGGGTTGGTGGCAGTCGATCGCCGGGTGGTTCGGCGGGAGAGCGGAGGCGGCGCCGAGACCTCGGCAGGAGCCGCCGAAGAGAGTGCGGGAGCTGACCGAGCGGCGGACGCCGTCCGTGCGGTTGTTCCAGATGTCGGACGGCCAGGTCGAGGCGGAGGTCTCGCCGCGTCCGACGGTCTTCAAGGACGCGCAGGGCCGCTGGAAGGACATCGACGCCACGGTCCGCGAGACACCACGTGACGGCTACCGGTTCCTCAACGACACCAACGGTTTCACCAGCCTCTTCGGTGAGTCGACGGACAAGCTGGCCCGCTTCGAGGCGGCCGGCAGGCGGATCGGGCTCGGCATCGACGGCGCGGCCAGGACCGCGAAGCCGAAGGTCGAGAAGAGCACCGTCACCTACCCCGGCGCGTTCGACGGCGCGGATCTCGTCTACCAGGTCACAGGCGAGGCGTTGAAGGAGAACATCGTTCTCGCCAAGGCGCCGAAGGACGCGACGTACCGGTTCACCCTCGACCTCGCGGGTGTCACGGCGCGGGCGTTGCCGGACGGTGTGATCGGGTTCTTCGACAACCCGGACGCGCCGCCGGTGTTCACGATGCCCAAGCCGTTCATGTTCGACAGCTCGGCCGACCGCAAGTCGCCGCACGGCAAGGTGTGGAGCGACAAGGTCACGCAGACCGTGGAACAGCAGGGTTCGAAGATCACCGTCACGGTGCGGGCGGACCAGGGCTGGCTCACCGCGAAGGAGCGGCGGTACCCGGTCACCATCGACCCGACGATCAAGCTGCAGCCGACCCCGACCACCGGTCAGGACGTGCAGATCTGGTCGGACTCCCCGGACCGCAACGACGGGTCGAGCTCCCAGCTCTCGGTCGGCGCGGACGCGTGGGGCAAGGCCCGCACGCTGATCAAGTTCGACACCTCCGTCGTGCCCGCCGGCACCGCGCTGACCAGCGCGAAGCTGCGGCTGTACTACGACTCCGAGCTGTGGACCGCCGCCAACGACAACGTCCACGAGGTGCGGCGGGTGACGCAGGGCTGGTCGGAGGACACGGCTACCTGGAACTCGAGCAACACCGCGTTCGCCGAGGCAGCGCTGTCGACCGCCACCAAGCAGGCGAACGTCGGCAACACCTGGCACGAGTGGGACGTGCGCAACATCGCCCAGCAGTGGGTGTCCGGTTCCGCCACGAACTTCGGTCTCATGGTCAAGTCGACCGACGAGACGCTGAACCGCGGCGGTGCGATCTACCAGGCCTCCGAGTTCGCCTACAACGGCGAGACCGAGAACTCCCCGAAGCTGATCCTGAGTTACGGCAGGCCGAGCGCGGACCTGCGGTCGCCGACGAAGATCTTCTCGACGGGCGCGGACCTGAGCTGGGGTGCCTACCCCGACCCCGATCCGAACAACCCGGCCGACGACGCGGTCGAGTACCAGGTGCACCGGTCGGTGTTCCAGGCGTTCACGCCGTCGGAGTCGACGCTGATCGCGCCTCTTTCCCCGGCCACGACCGCGTTCACGGACACGACGGCCCGGCCGACGCCCGCGGACTCGCCGGACCCGTTCGGCAACGCCTACTACTACATGGTCGCGGTGAAAACCCGTGACGGGCAGGTGATCCCGGGCCCGACACAGCTGGTGCGGCTGCCCAAGGCCGGGTTCATCACGCAGGTGTTCCGCGGTGGCGCGGACGACGCGACTCTGTCGTCGAACCAGCCGAACACGAACCTGGACACGCTGGGCGGACAGCCGTGGCTGATGGTCGGCAAGGGTTCCGGCACCTACGGCACGACCCGTGCGGCGGTCCGGTTCCGCGACCTGTCCGCACTCCCCGCCGGAGCTCGGGTGACCACCGCCGAGATGACGCTGTGGGGCTTCTACAGCACCGGCTCCGGCGCGATCTTCGACGGCCACCCGCTGACGAAGTCCTTGGTGGAGAACCAGGTCACCTGGAACCGGGCGTCGACCGCGACGGCGTGGACCACGCCGGGCGGTGACATCGGCTCGGCGACCGACAACGTCTCCAGCATCACCAACGACGCCAAGCGGCAGATCTGGGACCTCACCGCGACCGCACAGGGCTGGGTGGACAACTCCGCCACCAACCACGGCTACGAGGTCAAGCTCCGCGACGAGGCAGGACCGGCGCAGCGGGTGCTGTTCCTGTCCGACGAGGCCGCGGAGCCGCACCTGCGGCCCAAGCTGACGGTCACCTACACGCAGCCCATCGCGGAGATGACCTACTACGCGCCGGACACCCCGTCGATCCGCATGATCCCCGGCGACGAGTACACGATCCCGGTCACCGTCACGAACTCGACCACGACGACGTGGCGGGCCGCGGACCAGGTCGTGTCCTACCGCTGGAACCTGCCTGACGGCACCGACGTCACCACCGGTGGCAACCGGCTCGAAACGGCGCTGCCGACGGACGTGCCGCCGGGCGGCAGCGTCACCGTGCAGGCGAAGGTCAAGACGCCGATCCAGAGCGAGGCCGGGAACAAGCGCGAACAGTTCGTGCTGAACTGGGATCTGCGCAACAAGACCGCGGGCACCTGGCTGTCGGCGACCGGCGGGATTCCCGCGCTGCCGCAGGGCGTCACGGTCGAGGACCCGACGTCCGACCAGCTGGGTCTGGAGAAGTTCTACTCCTACGCGGGCAAGGCCACCGGTTCCGGCTCGAACGTGCTGGTGAACCAGTTCGCGGGCAACACGGTCTGGTCGTACGACGCGTTCACCAACCCCGGTCGCGGCCTGAACTCGTTCGTGCGCATGACCTACAACAGCCTGGACACCTCGGCCACCTCGCTGGGGCAGGGCTGGTCGCTGGCGGCGTCGGGCGTGACGCGGCTGGGCGCGTACCTGGAACTGCACCCGAAGGGCCAGGACCACCCGAGCAGGATCACGCTGCCCGACGGTGACGGCACGTCGCACACCTTCGAGCTCAACAAGAACAACAGCTCCGATCCGGCGCAGTGGACCTACGACAAGCCCGCGGGCGTGCACCTGCACGTGCAGCGGGACGGGACGGCCGACAAGTCCCGGCGCTGGAAGATGACCCGCCCGGACCGCACCGAGTTCCTGTTCGACGACGAGGGCTGGCTCACCGCCGTCCGCGACCGCAACGGCAACGAGCAGAAGTTCACCTACACCGAGCGCAAGTCCAACAACCAGCCGCGCAAGTTCCTCGCCTACGTCACCGACCCGTCCGGCCGGCAGACGCTGACGCTGGACTACTGGGAGAAGGGCGAGACGCAGAACCCGAAGATCATCGACAACGTCCAGTCGCTCAAGGACGTCTCGGGTCGCACCATCACCTTCTCCTACGACGACAAGGGTTTGCTGACCCAGTTCGTCGACGGCTCCGGCACCTCGCTCGCGAAGACGTTCAAGTTCGTCTACGACGCCACTCAGGGCAACAAGAACGTCAAGCTCGTCAAGGTCACCGACCCGCGCAACCACGACACCGGCCTGGCGTACTACACCGCGCCGGTGGACCCGAAGGACAAGTGGAAGCTGCGGACGATCACCGATCGCCTCAACTTCACCACGACCTTCGCGTACGCCGATCCGGACGGTTCCGCGGGTTCGGAGGTCGAGTCGACGATCACCGACGCGGAGAACCACGTCTCGACGTACCGGATCGACGGCTACGGGCGCCCGTTGCGCACCACGAACGCCAAGAGCCAGACCACCGCGCTGGAGTGGGACGCCGACAACAACGTCACCAAGCTGACCGAGGACAACGGCGCCGTCTCGACGTGGACCTACGACGCGAAAACCGGTTACCCCACGTCGATCCGCGACGCGGAGGCGGTGGCGAACAACTGGCCAGCCATGACCATGGGGTACCAGACGTCGCTGAACGGCCACGTCGCCGAGCTGACCTCGAAGACGTCGGTGGAGGGCCGCTCGTGGGCGTTCGGTTACGACGCCAAGGGCAACCTGACCTCGGTCACCGACCCGAAGGGCGTGGCGACACCGTCGCCTGACGACTACAGGTCCGTCTACGCCTACGACCAGTTCGGTCTGCTGCAGAGCTCGACGGACGCCAACGAGAACACCACCACGTACTCGGAGTTCGACCCGACGGGCTACCCGAAGAAGACGACCGATGCGTACAACAAGGTGACCAACACGGTCTACGACGTGCGCGGCAACGTCACGTCCGTGACCGACGCGCTCGGCAAGACGAGCACGGTCGCCTACGACGTGTTCGGCCGTCCGCTGGAGCGCAAGGCGCCGAAGGACCAGGGCGCCGGCCTGTTCATCACCACGCCGGCTCCCGTCTACGACGCGAACGACAACATCACGCAGTCCACGGCGCCCAACGGGGCGGTGTCGACGGCGGTGTACGACAACGCCGACCAGCTCTCCGAGACCACGGCACCGAAGGACACGCCGACCGGTCCCGAGCGCAAGGCCAGCTTCACCTACGACACGGTCGGCAACCTCAAGACCGAGACGCAGCCGCTCGGCAACCTGACGCCGACGAACGCGAACGACTACATCACCCGGTATGACTACGACGAGATCTATCAGCTGAAGTCCGCCACCAATGCGGACAGCAAGAAGATCACCTACGAGTACGACCGCGTCGGCAACCTGATCACCGTGGTGGACCCGCGCAAGAACGCGACCGCGGACACCGCCGACTACACCACGAAGATCGCCTACGACCTCAACCACCGTGCCGTCGACACCACCGACGCGGCAGGTAAGACCGCGCACGTCGGCTTCGACCGGGACGGCAACGTCACCACCAAGCGCGACAAGGAGAACAACACCACCACGCTCGTGTACGACGAGCGGGCCAAGATCGTCGAAGCACGTGTCCCGCACAAGGCGGGCGTCACGCGGGTCACGAAGTTCGAGTACGACGAGGTCGGCAACTCCACCCGCGTCATCTCGCCGCGCGGCGTCGAGACCACCGACGACGCGGACGACTTCGTCGCGCAAACCGTGTACGACAAGCTGAACCGGCCGATCGAGAAGCTCACGCCGTTCGACAAGGACGACGTGCGCTACAAGACAGCGGACAAGACGACCTACGCCTACGACGCCATCGGTCGCGTCGAGCAGGTCAGCGCGCCGCCGTCCGCGGGTCAGACCTTCCGCAACGTCACGAAGTACTCCTACTTCGACACCGGCTGGGTGCGGTCGTCCACTGATCCGTGGAACATCGTCACCACTTACGACTACAGCCCGCTCGGGCAGCAAGCGTCGCGCACGCTGACGTCCGCGGGCGGTTCGTCGGGCCGCACGATGACGTGGGACCACTTCCCGGACGGCAAGCTGAAGTCGCGTTCGGACAGCGGCGTGCCGGTCGGCCTGCACGTGGCGCTGACCGACAACTCGGACACCGGGTTCATCGACCTGGCCGGCAGCTGGTCCACGGCAACGGCGGGGACGGGGTTCCAGGGCTACGACTACCGCAGCACCGCCCGCGGCACCGGCGGCACCACCTTCACGTGGAAGCCGGTCATCCCGCAGGACGGCAGCTACGAGGTCTTCGTCAAGTACCCGAAGGACGTCTCGGGCGCGGCGACCAACGCGCCGTACAAGGTCGAGACGGGCACCACGACGTCGACCGCCGCGGTGAACCAGACGCAGCGCGGTGGCGAGTGGGTGAGCATCGGCAGCTTCGCGTTCACCGCTGGTACCGCCGCCAAGGTGACGGTGTCCGACAACGCCGACGGCACCGTGTTCGCCGACTCGGTGAAGCTGGTGCGCGACAACGCCTCCGAGCCTGACAACGAGTCGAAGACGTTCGGTCAGTCCTACGACGCCAACGGCAACCTGACGTCGCTGACCGACTCGTCGCCGGGCGCGAAGGTCGACTCGTACGCGTTGACCTACAACGGGTTGAACCAGCTGACCAAGGTCGAGGAGAAGCTGGCCGCGGTCATCAAGGGCACGACGACCTTCTCCTACAACGAGAACGGCGCCGCGCTGACCCGCGGTCACGACCGGCAGTCCGCGGAGTTCTCCTACGACCCGCGCGACCTGATCGGGCAGGTGAAGAACACCGAGACCGGTGGCTCGCCGAAGATCACCTCCTACAGCTACACCGACCGCGGTCAGGTCAAGGAGGAGACGAAGCCCAACGGCAACAAGGTCGTCTACGGCTACCACCAGGACGGCGCTCTCGCCTCCCAGGTGGAGTCGAAGTCCGGTGGCGCGCTGGTGGCCCAGCACGTCATCGACTACGACGCCAACGGTCACCGGACGAAGGACACGTCGAAGGTCCAGAACGCGGACAACGCGTCCGCCTACCTGGACGAGGTGCGCGAGTACAGCTACGACCCGCTCGACCGCATCCGCAACCTGACCAAGAAGTCGGCCGCCGGCGCGGTGCTGGAGACCGAGGACTACGTCCACGACGCGAACAACAACGTCACGTCGCAGACGATCGAGAACAAGACGACCACGTTCAACTACGACCGCAACCGTCTGCTCTCGGCCTCGGCGTCGGGCACGATCGCGTCCTACAACTACGACCCGTTCGGCCGCCTCGACTCCGTGACCTCGGCGGGCCAGATCGTCGAGGCGTACAAGTACGACGGGTTCGACCGGACCGTCGAGCACCGCAAGCAGGCAGACGGCGGTGGGTTGAAGTCCACCACCTACGCCTACGACCCGTTGGACCGCACGTCGTCGCGGACCGAGGACGGCAAGACGACCGACTTCGCCTACCTCGGCCTGTCCGACAAGGTCGTGTCGGAGACGATCGCGGGCCAGCTGCAGCGCACGTACCAGTACAACGCGTTCGGGCAGCGGCTCACTCAGATCAAGAAGGACACCGACGGCGCCGGTCCCGGCGTGGCCGAGGACTCCTACTACGGCTACAACCCGCACACCGACGTCGAAACGCTGACGAAGGACAACGGCGACACTCGGGCGACGTACGGGTACACGGCCTACGGCAAGGACGACAGCGAGGCGTTCACCGGCATCGACAAGCCGGACGCGCAGCAGCCGGGCAAGCAGCCGTTCAACTTCTACCGCTACAACGGAAAGAGGTTCGACCCGTCGTCGGGCTCGTACGACATGGGTTTCCGCGACTACAACCCCGGCCTCAACCGGTTCATGACGCGGGACATGTACAACGGCGCGCTGGCCGACCTCAGCCTCGACAGCGATCCGTTCACGGGCAACCGGTACGCGTTCACGAGCGGCAACCCGATCAGCCGGATCGAGCTCAACGGGCACGACTGGTTCGACGACTACATGGACATGATCACCAAGCCGGCGCCCGCGCCGAGTGGTGACGGTCTGCCGCTGCCGCTGGGCGGCACGTCGTCGACCCCGCGTCCGCCGACACCGGCTCCCGCGGTCCAGGACGGGAAGCTGCAGAACATCGTCAAGGACATCTACGCCAAGCCGACCGTCGCGTCGGTGGAGGGACGTGGCACCACCGGCGACGCGTTGCGCTACGAACTGCGGACCGGCCAGCAGCTCGGCGCCCAGCAGAACCGCTGGCACTACGACGAAGCGGCGCGGCAGTTCAACCAGCTCTCGTCGTGGCTGGAGGACGTCCGCAAGGTGGAGGCGAACATCGCCGCCGGCAAGGGAGGCACACTGCCCGCCGCCGAGGACATCAAGATCGCCAGGGCCGAGGCCGCGGACCTGTGGGACGCTCTGACGACCAAGGACACCGGTGGCAAGGTGGTGAACGAGATCAGGAAGGCTGACTCGTCCGGCAACCAGAACTTCCGGAACAACATGGAAAACGCGATGAAGCGGTCCGCTGTCGCCGACATCACCGGCGCCACGTTCGAGACGGGCCACGGTGGCAGGCCGATCTTCAAGGGCGGCTACCCGCAGTTCCTCAACGGCGCGGGCAACGTGCTGGGAGTGCTCGGGTTCGGTGTGGCGGCTTACAACCGCGGTGTCGAGAGCGCGTTCATCGAGACGTTCGACGTCACCGGGGTCGTGGGCGACTACATGCGCTGGCAGCAGTGCACGGCCGATCCGAACTGCGGAACGGCGTGAGGGAGAGGTTCGTGCCTGAGCAACCGTCACCACCGTGGAAGATGCAGTGGAGCATCGGGCTCCTCGGCGACTTCCTCTGGATGAACCTGCCGGAGTCCCGTCCGTTCTTCGCGGAACGGATCGCGGCCGAGGTCGAGGAGGCGATCGAGCTCGACCGGGAGTTGCAGCCCCTCCAGCCGATGGACACCGCTCGCGACGTGTTGTGGTATCCGCTGATCCAGCCGGCGCTCGACGCCGACCCGATGGACGAGGAGTGGGTGTCCCGGCTGCTGCGGGTCGTTCGCGAGGCGTGGGAGCTGGAGCCACCTCCGTGGGAGGACACCAGGTACGGCCTGCGCGTGTACGTGCTGGAGAACCTCGACGTGCCGGACTACCTCCCGATCGTCGAACGGCTTGATCCCGCGCTGCACGCCGCGATCAGGAACGAGATCGGTTCGCAGCTCTGAAAAGGACGGTGCCCCGGGCGGAGATCCGCCCGGGGCACCGTTGTGCGGTCAGGACGATCAGAACGTCGCGACGTTGAGCAGCCGCTCGTGCGTGCTGTCCGGGTCGGTCGCGGAGGTCCAGTCGGTGGTTCCCGCCGACTGCAGGGCGGACTTCACGGCCGACGGGGACGCGCTCGGGTGGGTCGCCTTGTACAGCGCCGCCGCACCCGCGACGTGCGGGCTGGCCATGGACGTGCCCGAGATCGTGTTGTAGCCGCCGCCCTTCCAGGTCGACAGGATGCACACGCCTGGGGCGATGACGTCCACGTCGGCGCCGTAGTTGGAGAAGTCGGCGAAGGTGTCGTCGACGTCCGTGCGGCACGTCGACGCGGCGCCGCCGCCCGGCCGGCCGTTGAAGTCGGCCAGCGCGCTGACCGTGATGACCTCCTCGTAGGTGGCCGGCACGAAGGTCGACGAGTTCGCCGCGCTGTTGCCCGCGGCCACGACGTAGGTCACGCCGGCGGACACCGAACGGCAGATCGCCTCGTGCATCGCGTCCTTGTTGGATCCGCAGGCGCTGTCGCTGCCGGATCCGCCGAGGCTCATGTTCGCGACCTCGATCTCGTTCGCGTGCGCGGTGACGTAGTCGATGCCGCAGATGATGGCCGAGAACGAACCGCTGCCCTGGTTGTTGAGCACGCGGACCGGCCAGATGCGGGCACCGGGGGCGACGCCGACGACCCCGTTCCCGTTGTCGAGCGCGCCGATGGTGCCGGCGACGTGGGTGCCGTGGCCGTTGCCGTCGTCAGCGCTGCGACCGGTGGAGCAGTTCTTCGCTCCCGCCGTGTTGACGTTGAGGTCCGGGTGGTCGAGGTCGACGCCGGTGTCGATCACGGCGACGTCCACGTTCACCCGCTCGTCGGTGCCGTTGATCTTGGCGGTAGGGCTCTTCTCGGCATCGATGCGGTCGACACCGGTCGGCAGGGTCTGCGCGGCGATCGAGGCCACGCCGTCCGGTTGCACCAGCGCGATCCGCGAGTCGCGGGCCAGACGCGCTGCGGTGGCGGGGGTCATGCGCGCTGAGTAACCACGCACGGCTGACTCGTACAGGTTCTCGACGGTGATGCCCGCCAGATTGGTCACGCTCTGCACACCCACGCCGTCTTTCAGCAGCACGATGTAGCCACTGGTCTGGGTGTCGGCGATGGCGGGAGCAGGGAGTGCGGCGGCGATCAGGACAGCTGCGAACAGGGCTTTGACGGTGAGTCGTCGCATGTCTCTCCTCAAAGGGGCTTGAGCAGGGACCACGATGCTCGCATCCGAATGGCCAAATGCGCTAGCCCGTTCGGGTGTAATCAGAACGAGTGGTTCATGTATTGATGGACGCGTGCTCTCCCATCTGGAATGTGCTCGCTGCGGTCTGCGCCACGACGCCGACCAGCCGCAGAACCTCTGCCGCGAGTGCGCGTCGCCGCTGCTCGCCCGCTACGACCTCACTCACGTCCGCAAGCCCACCAGCGAGAACTCGCTGTGGCGCTACCGGGACGTCCTGCCGGTCCGCAAGCTCGATCCCGCCTTCAGCCTCGGCGAGGGCATGACCCCGCTAGTTCCGTTGCCCGCGCTGAGCCGGGCACTGGACGCGACCATCCTCATGAAGGACGAGTCGCTCATCCCGACCGGTTCGTTCAAGGCGCGAGGTGCGGCCGTGGGCGTGGCGCGGGCGAAAGAGCTGGGCATCGAGGGCATCAAGATGCCGACCAACGGCAACGCGGGCGCCGCCTGGGCCCTGTACGCGGCGCGCGCCGGCATGCGCAGTGTCATCGCGATGCCCGAGGACGCCCCGCTGATCACCCGCGAGGAGGTCGAGGCGAGCGGCGCCGAACTGCGGATCGTGCCGGGCACGATCGCCGACGCCGCCAAGGCCATCAAGGACGTCGATCTCTTCGACGCCTCAACGCTCAAAGAGCCCTATCGCATCGAGGGCAAGAAGACGATGGGCTACGAGATCGTCGAACAGCTCGGCTGGCGCGTTCCCGACGTGATCGTCTACCCGACCGGCGGCGGGGTCGGCCTGATCGGGATTCACAAGGCGCTCAACGAAATGCGCGAACTCGGCTGGATCGAAGGACCTCTGCCGCGGCTCGTCGCGGTGCAGTCCACCGGGTGCGCGCCGATCGTGCGCGCCTACGACGAGGGCGCCGCCGAGTCGACGTTCTGGGACAACGCCTTCACGAGCGCGTTCGGCATCAACGTGCCGAAGCCGTTGGGGGACTTCATCATCCTGAATGCCATCAGCGAAACCAATGGCACCGCAATAGCTGTAGATGATGGGCAGATCGCCGCGGACCGCGCGGAGTGCGCCCGGCTGGAAGGCGTGTTCCTCTGCCCGGAAGGCGCCGCCACGATCAGCGCCGTCCGGAAGCTGAGGGAAAACGGTTGGCTCGCAGCGGATGACGAGGTCGTCGTGCTGAACACCGGAGCCGGCATCAAGTACCCAGGTGTCCGCCTCTAGGTACCCGCAAGCCCCAAGAGCGTTACAGAATTTCGGCCGTTCGAGTGGTGCCGCCATCGCTTCGGGCCACTCTCGGTATCACGGCCCGAAACGCCAAATCCTCCTGTCAGACGGCCGGCCCCTGCAGCCGGTCGTCCCCAAGGGAGGGAAGAGACATGCAACGCAAGCTGACCGTGGTGCTGGCCCTGTCCAGCCTGGTCACCGCCGGAGCGGTCGGAGTCGCGACCGCCGACGCCACGGAGCTCCCCGTCTACGGGGTGAAGAGCTCCGGTCTCGACCAAGAGCAGGCTCAGAAGCTGCAGAGAGCCTTCGGGCTCGAGGACGTCCAAAGATCCGAGTTCGGTGCGGTGAGCTTCGCCGACGAGCAGCGCTACCAGTACGTCCCCACTGTCGACAAAGGACAGGGGAAGCCGGACGAGGACGGCGAGCCGACCACGCTGTCGGCGCTCGACGTCGACGCGCTCAAGCGCATCAAGTCCGTGCCGGCCGAGGAGGCGGCCAAGCGGGCGCAGGAAGGGCTGCGGGTGGCAGGTGTGTTGCCGGACAACGCGACGCCCACCGCGCAGTACACGACGTTCGAGCTGACGGATGCCAATGGGCGTACGGGCCTCACGGCGAACCTCGACACGTCGGTGTCGTACACGTTCCAGCTCGGCGGCATTCCGCTCGAGGGTGAGGGCGCGAACATCCGCGTCGCCTTCGACGCGCAGGGCGTGACGGCAGTCAGCCACGCCGCGCGTACCTACGGCCAGGCGGGCACGGTCAAGGTGCACGACCTCGTCACCGGCGCGAAGCTGTGCGAGAAGTTCCTCGGCGTGCAGTCGAAGGCCGACTACGTCTACGTGGCGCCCTCGCTGGAGGAGAAGACCGACAAGATCGAGCCGTCGTTCCGGTGCACCGGTGGCAACGCGGACAAGGGCGCGGCTCAGGCGATCACGCTGCCCGCGGCCGTCGGTGCCGAACTGCCGCAGCCGACCGAGCCGGAACCGCCACGTGAGCAGTCGTTCCAGGCCCAGGAGATCCGCGAGGTCGGGATGGAGGGCACCGGCAACTGCTCCGGCCTGCCCAACACCGTGGCCAACGTCAACAGCTTCGACGCGGAGGCCGGTGCCCACGGCATCAACAGGAACTTCAAGTGGCTCGACGGCAACGCGTGGGAGAGCGACTTCAAGGACCCGGCGTTCGCCGGCGGCGACGACACCCACTGGGCTGACGACGTCGACATGACCTACTGGCAGGGCCACGGCTCCGGCACCGGCTTCTACTTCACCGGCTGCTCCAACCACAACGACACCAAGCTCGCCAACACCGAGGCGCGCTGGGGCCAGAACGACGTCGAGTGGATGAGCCTCTTCACCTGCCAGATCCTCGAGGACAACACCGGTGGCCAGACGTGGGCGCAGCGGTGGGGCCAGGCGTTCCGCGGCCTGCACCAGATCAACAGCTTCACCACGGTCAGCTACAACTCGTCCAACCACGGCGGCAAGTTCGGGCACTACATGTGGCGCAACCCGTTCCTGTGGTGGAACAAGCCGATGAAGATCAAGGACGCGTGGGCGCAGGCGAGCATCGACACCCAGCCCGCCGCGGTCCGCTGGGCGACGATGGGCGTCTACAACCAGGCGAACGGTCAGTGGGTCAACGTCGACGACTACTTCCACGGCAAGGGTTCGGTCGGGCCTGACCTGCTCCCGACCGGCTGGTTCTGGCGGATCTCCGGCGCCAGCTAACCGAGGTCGCGCACCCTCAACCGCACCATCCCGAGTGACGTGAGCAGGACAGCCACCGCCGCGAGCCCGATCAGGGGCGCGGCGGTGAGCTGTTCCCCGGTCAGCACCCGCGGCAGGAAACCGAACGGCGACACCAGGTTCGCCACGTCGAAGCTGATGCCCAGCGACGGTCCGACGATCTCGCCGAACATGTTGACCACCAGCCACACCACGAACGAGATCGCCGCGGCGGCACGGGGCACGAACCCCACGGCGAGCATCGCCACCGCGCCCACCACCAACGCGGCCGGCACCTGGAGCAACGCCGCGGTCAGCACGCGAAGGTCACCGCGTCCGGCGGTGAGCCCGGCGACGGTCATCATCGCCAGAGTCCCCACCACGGCCACGAACAGATGTCCGGCGGCCCACCGCATCCGGCTCATCGCGGTCGACAACAACAACTCCGCCCGCCCGGACACCTCGTCCGCCCGCAGCCGCAACACCACCAGCACCGGGAACAACGCCGCCGCCCCACCCATGCTGATCATGATCATCCACAGCAACGTGTCCCCGAGCTCACCGGTGCCGTAGCGCCGCAGGAACTCGGCCATCACCGGCGACGCACCGTCGATCGTGCCGCGCATGCCCGCCGCGACGCCGCCCATGGTGGCCCCGGCCAGCGCGAACGCCGTCACCCACCCGATCAGCTGAGTCCGGTGATCCCGCCACGGCAGGCTCGCGTCGCCCCCATCCCTCCCCGGCCGCGCGGGCACCACACCGGCCCCGAAGTCACGCCGCAGGTTCAGCCACAACGCCACGGCGCTCAGCACCGCGGCGGCCACGAGCGGCACCACGATCACCCAGGCCGACGTGAGAAAGAGGTGGCTCCAGCCGTTGGGGGAGAACCAGCGAGCCCACAGCACCCCGCTGCCGTCCGCCGCGAACCGCACGCCGTAGGTGACGCCCAACGCGCCGCACGCGATGAGGTGAGCCGTCGACGAACGCTCCGTGAGCTGCGCCGCCACTCCCGCCACAGCCGCGAACACCAGGCCGGGCGCCGCCACCGCGATGCCGAACCGCATCCCGCCGATCGCCGCCACCAGCGCCCCGACCACCAGGCTCGCGCCCATCGCCAGGCCCAGCGCGGCGGTCAGCGGCGCGAGGCGGGAGACGGGCGTCGCGCGCAGCAGTTCCTGACGGCCGGACTCCTCTTCCGCCCTGGTGTGCCGCAGCACCACGAGGATCGCCATCAACGCGGTCAGCGTGAACGCGATGTCGCCGATCTTCCACAGGATCAGCCCGTGCAACGTCGGCGCGGTCAACTGCCCGGTGAACGCGGTCAGCGCGGTGTTGCCCGCCAGGTCGTCCGCGAAGGATCTGGCGGCCTCCGGGGTCGGGAACATGCGGCTGTACTGGCCGGTGACGCTCAGGACCACGCCCGCGATGAGCACGATCCAGCTGGGCAGCAGCACGCGGTCACGGCGCAGCAGGAACCTCAACATGGTTCAGAAGCTACACATCATTCACAAATTTGTGAAGGCTGTGCGTAACAAGTGGGCGGCGGATGTCGAGCTAGGGGCATGACGACTGAGGGCTCCGGCACGGCTGACGGCAGAGCGGATCTGGACTCAGTGTTCAGCGACTCGAAGTTCGTCGCAGATGTCCTGCTGGCCGAGTACAAGTCGCTGCGAGACGAGATCCTGAAGAAGATGGATCACAGGACTTCGCTGGTCGTCTGCTCGGTGACGGTCAGCTCTGCGGTGCTGGGCTTCGGGATCGACCGGAAGAGCGGAGCCCTTCTCCTCGTCTCTCCGCTGGTCTCGCTGTTGCTCGGCACGCTGATTCTCTTCCACAGTGTGCAGATCGGGGAGGCTTCGGCACACCTGCGCGCGCAGTTCGAGAAACCGCTGCTGGAGAGGTTCGGCGGATACGTCGGATGGCACCTTTACAAGGTTGCTCCCAAGCACCGCTTCCACCGGCGGATCCTCCCGTTGCACCTTTCCCTCATCTTGATCGCGATCGCGCCGGCGCTGGTCGCGATCCCACTGGCATTGGCGAACGCCAACTGGGTTGTTCGGGTGATCCTTGCTGTAGATCTCGCTCTGCTCGCGATCTACGCCATTCAGTTCGTCAGATACCGATCCTTCGTATAGCCACCGAGGCGTTCAGCGGTTGGCCGGGCGCCCCGAAGGCATCCTCAACACCGGACGGAACGGCTGACCCCCGTTGTAGAGCTCCTCCAACTCCGTCACATAAGCGAGCACCGCCGGATTCACGATGTCGGCCAGCGACCGCACCCCGGCCTGAGGCTCGTACGACGCCAGGTACGTCGCCGCCGCACGCGCGCGCTCCAGTACGGACCGGTCGAAGTTGATCGTCCGCTGGACCCGGCGCGTGGATTGAGGAGGCTCCCCGGTAGGCTCGATCACGCCTGGAGCACTAGGGGAGGCTGTGATTCCGTCCACACTTCCGTCCGGCACGAGGTCAGGTTCGAGCATGGGCGAATCTCCTCGGAGTCGTCGCTTCGGAGCGCACCCGCAGTGCCAGTCAAAGGGGTCGCGAACCGGCCGATCAGGGCGTTCACATGAGTGGACACGTGCGCGTGTTTAGAGCGCACGCACTGTGTGTGACCAGGGCGTTCGCAGTCGGGTGAACCTTGCCAGCGACGGAGAGAATCTTGGTCCTGGTGTTCCCCACTGACGTCTCCTCAGTGATGATGTGTCGGCCAGATTAGACGTAATTCCTCCCAGGGGGAACGGCCAGATGATCTACACCCCGCCCCAACAGCTTCACACGTCGTGACGAACTCGTGTTCTACTCGTAGCGCAAGCCCGAGCGCACTCTGGAGTACCAAATGACCGCCATGGACCTGGTGACACTTGCTCAGCAGCAACCGACGGTGCCGGGCACAAGCAACGTCCGTGACTGGATCCTGAACAACATCGTTCCGCTGCTCCTGCTCACCGTCGCGCTCCTCCTTCTCTGGCTGGGAGGTGGCAAAGGTGACAACGCGGGTGTCATGCGCCGCCTCGGTGGTGTGATCGTCGCGCTGGCCATCATCGGCCTCGCGGTCACGACCGACGCGGGGGCGAACATCGGCAAGTGGCTCGCCGGCCTCTTTGTCGGAGGCTGATCCGTGCGGGTCCGCACTGACGACGAGGTCTACCGGGTCGACGCCGTCTGGCTCGGCCCGCCCAAAGCGACCTTTCCCTGGCGCGCGCGATACGTCGCGTGGGGCGTCGGGATCGTCGTTTTCCTCGTCGTACTCACGATCGAGCGGCAGATGGGCGTCGGGTTCGGGTTCTTCTCGACCGCGTGGGCCCTCGTCGCGACGATCATCCTCACTCGCTTCATCACCCAGCGGATCAGCCATGAACGGCCGCTCACGGCCGTCATGTCGATGTGGGTCCGCGAGCTCACCGCACCTCGAGAGCGCACGGCGAGTACCGGCGGAGCGGCCAGTGCCGCCCGGATCCGGGTCAGTCCGCAGCGGCCTCGTCCCAAGTTGAGCAAGAAACAACGGGCGAGACAGCAGGCCCAGCACCGCCGGACGTCAGCCAGCCGTAAGAAGGAGGTTCGCGGTGTTCGGACGCCGGCGAGACCGTGACCGTCGCTCCGCCCAGCACATCGCCCAGCACGCCGCCGCGGACCCGCGCGAGCGCGAGAGGGCGGCGTACTCCCAGCGCGGCCGTCGCCTGCCCGGCGAGCAGGCCGTGCCCAGCTACACCCCGTCGATCGCCGCGCGCAGCATCGACGGCCACCTGCTGCGCACCGGCCAGGAGGTCTACGCCTGGTACCGGCTCGCGCCGCAACGCTGGTCGTTCCGCAGCGACTCGCAGCGCCAGGACCTGATCGCCGCGATCGCCGGCCAGTACGCCGAGCTGCAGGGCCGCTGGATGCACCTGCGGGTCACCACGCGGCCGTACCCGATCCGCATGTGGGCAGAGGCGCACGTGCACAACGCCGTCAAGCGCCTGCCGGACACCCCCGGCACGCTGTCGTTCGACGACTACATGATCGGCGAGCAGCAGCAGCTGATGGGCCGCTCGATGGCGGAGAAAGAGGTCTACCTGGGCGTCCAGGTGCAGACCCGCAACATGATGGACCGCGCCGTCGAACGCGCCGCTCCGGTGCTGCGCAAGGTCTTCCCGGACGCCGTCGACGCCGAACTGGTGGCGCTCGACTCCGAGGTCGAGCACCTCGACCAGGTCATCGGTTCCGCGGGTCTCGAAGGCCGTCCCGCGACGGCCGAGGAGATGTCCTGGCTGATGCACAGGTCGTGCTCGCTGGGCCTGCCCGCGCCGCGCAACCTGCCCGCCGTGCCCGGTGCCGCGTGGGAACCGGAGGACCTGGCGTCGTTCACCGACGCCGCGGACTTCCACCAGGAGCCCTACTCGCCGACGGTGACCGTGCGCGGCCGCACCGGCTCGAACGCGGGCATCAAACGGCACGTCTGCGTGCTCACCGTCGGGCTGATGCACGGCCTGCAGATCCCCGAGGTCGACGACCCGTGGGTGCAGCGCGCCGACCGGCTGCCGGCCTCCGTGGAGTGGTCCGCCCGCATCTACGTGCGCAAGCCCGAGGAGGTCTCGGGTGAGCTGTCGCGGCAGATGAGCAAGGTGCGCTCGCAGGTCCGCCACTACACCGACGAACACGAGATCGAACCGCCGCAGTCGCTGGCCCGCCAGGCCGGTCGCGTGCTGGAGATCGACGACGAGATGACGTCGGGCTTCACCGCGCTCGGCACCCGGGTGCGCTCGTGGTGGCGCCTGGCCGTCTCCGGCCCGACCGAGCGCGAGGCTCTCCGGCTCGCCCAGTCGCTGCTGGAGCTGTACAAGCCGAAGGTCTCGATCGACCACCCCGAGGCCCAGTACGCGATCGCCCGCGAGTTCATCCCCGGCGAACCGCTGTCGAACGGCGCGTACCTGCGTCGCGGCAGCGTGTTGTGGGCCGCGTCCGCTGTCCCGACCGCGACGGCCGAGGTCGGTGACCGCCGCGGGATCCTGCTCGGCGAGACCGTCACGGCCACCCGCCGCCCGGTCGCGTGGGACCCGTGGATGGCGCAGGAACTCCGGGACGCCTCCGGTCTGACGGCGATGGTCGCGGGCCTGGGTGCCGGTAAGTCGTTCCTCGGCGGCGGCATGGTCTACAAGACGCTGCGAGCCGGCGCGCACTGGACGTTGCTCGACCCGTCCGGACCGCTCTCCGCCCTGTGCGACCTGCCGGAGCTGCGGCCGTACGCGCGGCCGATCAACCTGCTCAACGCCCAGCCCGGCATCCTCAACCCGTACCGGGTGGTCGCCGAGCCGATGATCGAGCACTTCCTCGACGAGGACGACCCGGAACGCGCCTGGCGCCGGGAGAAGGCACTGGCCGCGGCGACCCGCCGTCGTCTGGTGCTGGACGTGCTCACGGGTCTGCTGCCGTACGAGGTCGCCCGCCTGCCCCAAACGCGCATCGTGTTGCTGCGTGCGGTCCGCACGGTCGGTGGCCGCTTCGACGCCCACCCCGGTCTCGTCTTCGAGGCGCTGCGCCGGGACGCGTCCGAGCACCACGAGCACGCCGTCGTCGTCGCGGACTTCCTCGACGAGATGCGCGAGCGCATGTCGTTGCTGATCCCCGAGGAGAACGACGACCCGTACAACGAGGTGCGCGACGACCGCCTCACCGTCCTGACGATGGCGGGCCTGAACCTGCCCAAGGACGGCGTCGGCCGCGAGCACTGGACGGACGCCGAGTCGCTCGGCGTCGAGATGCTGAACCTCGCCGCGTGGCTCACCCAGCGCTCGATCTACGAAAAGCCGAAGGACCAGCGCAAGGGCGTCTGGATCGACGAGGCGTTCTTCCTCTCGGAGGTCCCGACCGGTCGCGTGCTGATGAACCGCTTCGCGCGTGACTCGCGAAAGTGGAACGTCCGCGTGCTGCTCTCGTCGCAGATCCCCGCCGACTTCCTGAAGATCCAGGGCTTCGTGACGCTGCTCGACTCGGTCTTCGTCGGCCGGCTCGACGACGACTCGGCGCAGGCGGACGCGTTGCGGCTGCTCAAGGTTCCGATCGGGGCCGGGTACGAGCAGGTCATCGCGTCGCTCGGCCGCCGCCCCGGTGGCGACCGCAACGCGACCGAACGCGACCGCGCGCCGCGGCAGTTCATCTTCGGCGACGGTGCCGGTGGCGTGGAGCGGATCCGCATCGACTTCAGCGGCCCGCACCTCGAGCACCTGCGCAACGCGCTCGACACGACGCCGGACGCCAAGCGCGGCAACCCCAACGGTGAGCTCGTGCCGACCGACGAGAACTCGGTTGCCCAGCCGCCCGCCTACGTGCCCGACGAGATGGACGACGAACTGGCGGCGGACATGGAACTAGGACTGACGGAGGAAGAGGCCCACCTGGTGGGCCACGGTGACGGCCCCAACCGCCACCGGGACGGCGCCGCATGACGGCGCTGACGATCGTGCTCGCGATCGCCGCCTTGCTCTGGGCGAGGCGGCGGTTCGCGCTGCGCACGTCAGCCCGATCGCGCTCCGTGCTCGCGGTCTCGGTCATCCTCGCGCTGCAGGTGGTGATCGGCGCTCCCTCGGCGAACGCCCAGGCCTGTGGTGACCCGCCGAACCCCGAACGTCCCGGCGCGGGCATGGTCGGCGCGCTCGACCCGCCCGTCGGCAACGGCCTGCCGGGCTCGCCGTACCTCGAATACGGCTACGCGGGCATGGTCTGGCACTACTACCAGGCCAGCTGCACCATCCCGAACGCCAGCGCCACGCTTGACACGTGGGCGGGCAACGAGCTCTTCAGCATCGGCAAGAACATCGTCGGTGCCACGAACGCGTTGCACTACACGGTGATGGGCCGCGGTCTGCTCGTCCCGCTGGACGACGCCGTGAAGAACGGCGTGCAGAAGGTCTACGACAACGTCTACCTGCGCTGGTTCGGACTGGTCGCGCTGATACTCGCGATCATGATGTTCCGGCAGATCTGGACGGGCGACTTCGCCACGATCTCCAGACGCGGGCTCTGGGCGCTGGCGGCGATGTGGCTGGCAACGTCCACATTGGCCTTGCCGCAGTTCTACAACCTCCTCGACAACACGCTGGTCTCCAAGACGTCGGAGATACAGGCGGGGTTCATCGAGGCCCCTGAAGAACAAGGCACACTTCACGTACTACCGACGAAACTGCACGACGCGGTCGTCTACCAGAGCTGGCTGCGCGGTGCGTTCGGCACGCCGGAAGCACCGCAGGCAACCGAGTTCGGCCCGCGCATCCTCAAGGCCCAGGCCTGGACGACGGCGGAGATCGCCGAGCACAAGGACGCGGACCAGGCGGCGCTGACGGCGAAGAAGGCCGAGTGGAAGGCGCTGGAAGGTCAGCTCGGCACCTCGAAGGGCTACTTCGACGGCACCGACGGCAGCCGCACCGGCGCGGGTTTCCTGGCGTTGCTGCAGTCCATCGCGTTCTCGCTGTTCCAGCTGTTCGCCAAGGCCGCGGTCCTGCTCGCGCAGCTGCTGCTGCGCATCCTCACGCTCGCCGGACCGCTCATCGGCCTGGTCGCGCTGATCCACCACGACCTGCTGCGCAAGGTCGCGCGGGCGGCCGCCGTGACGGTGTTCAACGTGCTGGTGCTCGCGGTTCTCGCGGGTGTCCACGCGTTGCTGCTGCAGGCGATCTTCAACGCGACCGGGCTTTCGTTGCTCACCAGGACGTTGCTCGGCCTGATGCTGACACTCGTGTGCTTCGTCATCGGCAAACCGTTGCGCCGCATGTGGCAGATGGTCGAGATGTCGGTCGGCTCCGCGGGCAACGTGCTGCCGATGAGCGGCGGCGTCCTGTCGAAGATGATGGGCAGGAAGAAGCAGACCGGCCCCACCCCGCAGGACGAGTTCTGGGATTCCGTGCGGGAGAACGACAACGACGGCGAACAGGTGCCGCAGCGCGGCCGCGGCCGGGTGCGCCCGGAGGCCTCCAGTCCGGTCATGGCCACGGCTCAGCGGCTCGACCGCGACTCCCAGCCCGGTCAGATCGTCAGCGGTGGCGACGGCTACGGCGTGCGCGCGGGTGCGCTGCCCTCGGGATCGGGCCCTGCGGCGTTGCCGGTCGCCCGGTCGCGTGTCGTGGACAGCCCGCCCGTCACGGATCGGCAGTGGGACCGGGTCGACGACTCGGTGCTCGTGCCGTCGCGGACCAGCTCCAACGGTTATCAGAGCCCGGTGCAGGAACCGCGCAGGGCCGAGACGGAAGTGGTGGCAGGACGCCCGGTGCACGTGATCTACCGACCGTCACGCGGTTTCGAAGTCAGGGACAACTGAAGGGAGGCGTAGGTGCCGATCCGAACGAACCGCGGCCGTGCCGCGGTCTACCGCAGGCTGTGGGGATGGCCGCTGCGCTCCCCGCGGCACCTCGCCGCGTCGATCATCATCTTCGTGGTGCTGGTCGTCGCGCTCGGCGTGGTCATCCCGAAGGTGCTCGACCGCAAGCCTGCCGATCCGACGGCCGCCGGCCAGCCCTCGACGTCGGCGGAGGGGACTCAGGTGGGGCAGCTGCCGACCAGCGGCGTCTCGCTGCCGACCAAGCAGCCGCCGCCCACGAACGCCGCCTCGGCCGCACCGCCCGCGGCTGACGCGCAGCTCGTCGCGGAGCTGTGGGCGGAGAACTGGATCAAGCCGCCGCCGGACAACGACGTCACCAAGTGGCTCGCGGAGCTCCGTCCGTACACGACGGAGGAGTTCCTCGCGCAGATGGCGACGATCGACCCCAAGAACGTGCCGGACAAGATCACCGAGAAGGTGGCGCCGAAGCGGTCGACCGTGTCGTCGGCGGACTTCCAGGTGGGAACCGACGTCGGCAAGGTCACCATCACGTTGATCAAGCTCTCGCCCAGCAACGAGTGGCGGGTCAACGGCTACACGAAGGTGGACTGACCATGCGATGGATGCTGCTGGTCGGTGCGCTCGGCATGGTGGTCGTGATCGCGGTGGCGACCTCCGGCGTGACCCAGGTGGTCAGCAACTCCACGAACCCCGCTGCCGGGGCGAACTACCTGAAGATGAGCTGCAACGCGTCCATCGGGCCGTGGGACGCGGGTGGCGGCGACAAGGGCCGCCACGACGCCTCGCGCCTCAACGACGAGCAGCGCAACATCGTGGCCCGCATCATCTCCATCGGCCAGGAGCGCAAGCTGCCGCCGCTCGCGTGGCAGGTCGCGATCCAGGCAGGCATGACCGAGTCGGGCCTGCGTCCGCTGAACTACGGCGACCGCGACTCGCTCGGGATCTTCCAGATGCGCCCGTCGATGGGCTGGGGATCACCCGCCCAGGTCACCGACCCGACGTACGCGATCAACAAGTTCTACGACGTGCTGCTGAAGGTGCCGGACTGGGAGAACAAGCGGCCGGGCGACTCCGCGCAGGCGGTGGAGCGGTCGGCGTTCCCGGACCGCTACCACAACTGGGAGTCCATGGCGGCGTTCCTGCTGGGCGAGCTGGGTCAGATCACCGACCCGGCCGGCTGCGGCTCTGGCGCGGGCCAGTTCCTGCTGGCGTCGAACGCGGCGGGCGTCGCGATCCAGTTCACCAGGGAACAGCTGGGCGAGCCGTACCTGTGGGGCGGCAACGGCCCGGACGCGTGGGACTGCTCCGGCATCCTCGTGAAGGCGTTCGGGGCGGCCGGCGTGAAGATCCCGCGCGTGGCGAACGACCAGTACGAAAAGGGCGGCGCTCACTTGCCGGTGCGCGACGCCCAGGCAGGCGACCTGCTCTTCTGGGCCTACAACACGGCTGATCCGCGCTCGGTCCACCACGTCGGCATGTACCTCGGCAACGACGAGTACATCCATGCCCCCCAGACGGGTGACGTCGTGAAGATCAGCAAGATCAACTGGAATTATCAAGAGTTGATGCCGCTGGCCGTCCGGCCGGGCGTGTAGATCGCGGGGAGGCGCTGCATGTTCAACCACGACCCCATCCCGAGGCCTTCCGGACCGCCCGCGTCGAGCACACCAGTGCGTGACTACATGGCGGCTGGAGCTCCGGGTGTGTCCGCTGACTACGTGGTGATCCCACGTGCGCTGGCAGAAGCCATGCCGCTGCCGTGGCAGCAGCACCTGACGCACCTGATGGCCGAGTTCCACCGCACCTACGGCCACCTCAAGTGGCCGGTCTACCGGGTGGTGCCGTCGCGCTACGAGAAACTCGCCGACCTCGACGAGGAACAACTGGCCGAGGTCGGCGCCATCATGGAGATCGACAGCGACGGCTCGCTGGTCTACCGCGACCGTTCCGGCCGGAAGATCGAGAACGCCGAGGACCGCACAGTTCTGGTCTCGTGTTTGGATCCGATCCCTTCGGAGTACGCCAACGCCAACCAGTCGACGCCGCCGCGGGGATTCCCGGCGCCTTTGGGAGGCGAACGAGTATGAGCGACAGCAGTGGTTGGTACTACTGCCTGACTCACCAGACGGTGGAACAGGGCAAGGGCTGCAAGGGGCCCGACCGCATGGGTCCCTACCCGGACGAGGCCACCGCGGCCAACGCCCTGGAGATCGCCCGCGAACGAACCCGCGCGGCCGACGAGTCGGACAAGAAGTGGCGCGGCGACGACGAGGACTGAGTAGCTGAGTCCTTAGTCTGTGCGGGTGGCTTCCATGGTGATCCGCACGGGCCGTGCCGACCTGGCTTTCGACGGCGTGCGTGCCGAGTTCGGACTGCGGTCCGCGTTCCCCGCCGCCGTGCTGGCCGAGGCTGAGGCGGCGGTCTCCCGTTCGTTCGGAGACCGCCCCGACCTCACCTCCATCCCGCTGGTGACGATCGACCCGCCCGGCGCGAAGGACCTGGACCAGGCGCTGTGCGTCCTTCGTTCGGGTGACGGCTTCGTCGTGCACTACGCGATCGCCGACCTCGGTGCGTTCGTGACGCCGGACGGAGCTCTGGACGCCGAGGTCCGGCAGCGCGGCCAGACCATCTACCTGCCCGACGGCAACGTGCCGCTGCACCCGACCGCGCTGTCCGAGGGCGCCGCCTCGCTGCTGCCGGGCGTCGTGCGGCCCTCCGTGCTGTGGACGTTCACCTGCTCGGCCGACGGCGTGCCCGTCTCGGTCGAGGTGAAGCGTGCCCTGGTGCGCTCCCAGGCCCAGTTCGACTACGCCTCGGTGCAGGAGACCTTCGACGCCGGCAACCCGCACCCGTCCGTCGCCGCCCTGGCCGAGTTCGGCCCGCTGCGCCGCGCCCTGGCCCGCGAGCGCGGCGCGATCGAACTCCAGCTGCCCGAGCAGGAGATCGAGTCCAACGGCTCCGGCTGGAAGCTCGTCACCCGCCCGCGCGCCCAGGTCGACGCGTGGAACGCCGAGATCTCGCTGATGACCGGCATGGCGGCCGCGTCGATCATGCTGGAGGCCCGCTGCGGCATCCTCCGCACGCTGCCGAACCCGGACGCCGACGCGGTGACGTCGCTGCGGAAGTCCGCCGCGGCCCTGAAGGTGGCGTGGCCCGCCGACGTGTCGCCCGGTGCCTTCCTGGCCGGGCTGGACGCTTCGACGCCCGAGGCGTTGGCGCTGTTCACCGACGCCACACGGTTGTTGCGCGGCGCGGGCTACTCGGCGTTCAACGGCACGGTGCCCGAGGTGACCACTCACGCAGGCGTTGCCGCGCCCTACACACACGTGACCGCACCGCTGCGCCGCCTGGTGGACCGCTTCGCCACCGAGGCCTGCCTGGCGGTCACGGCCGGCGAGGAGCTGCCGGCCTGGCTGGCCGAGGCGCTGCCGCAGCTGCCGTCGCTGATGGGCGCCTCGGACTCGCTGGCCTCCAAGGTCGACCGCGCGGCACTGGACCAGGTCGAGGCCTGGGTGCTGGCCGGACGCGTCGGGCAGGAGTTCGAGGCCGTCGTGCTGCGCGCCAGCGATCAGGAGGCCGAGGTGTTCGTCGCGGACCCGCCGGTGCTGGCCAAATGCGCCGGCAAACGCTTGCCGGAAGGCGAGCGGATTCGCGTCCGGCTGGAAGAAGCCGACCCGGCACAGCGTCGGGTTCGGTTCACGGCGGTCTGAGCATCGAGCGCATGGTCACGTTGCACAGCCCGCTCCCAGGCGTCCGTGTGAAGATGCACGGGTGACAGACATTCGTGACCTCACCGTCGGCGTCCTGGGCGGCACCGGAGCCCAGGGCAAGGGCCTCGCGATCCGCTGGGCCACGGCGGGACTCAAGGTGATCATCGGTTCCCGCAGCGCCGAGCGGGCCGAGCTGGCGGCCAAGGAGATCGTCGAGGTCGCCGGCGGCGACGTGCGGGGTGCGGACAACTCCGACTGCGCGGCCGACTCGGACATCGTGCTCGTCGCGGTGCCGTGGGACGGGCACGGGGATCTTCTGCAGAGCCTGCGGGACCAGCTGGCCGGGAAGATCGTCATCGACTGCGTCAACCCGCTCGGCTTCGACAAGCAGGGGCCGTTCGCGCTGCCGGTCACCGAGGGCAGCGCGGCCCAGCAGGCCGAGATCCTGTTGCCGGAGTCCAAGGTCACGGCCGCGTTCCACCACGTGTCCGCGGTGCTGCTCGCCGACCTCGCCGTGTCCGAAGTGGACATGGACGTGCTCGTGCTGGGCGACGACCGCGAGGCCACCGACACCGTGCGCGAGCTGGCCGAGCTGGTGCCGGGCTTCCGCGGCGTCTACGGCGGACGGCTGCGCAACGCCCACCAGGTCGAGGCGTTCACCGCGAACCTCATCGCGATCAACCGCCGCTACAAGACCCACGCCGGCCTGAAGATCACGGGAGTCTGATGCTTCCCGTCGACGACCTCGGTGAACCGGTGGCGGTGGACCAGCCCCAGCGCGTGGTCAGTCTGGTGCCGTCGATCACCGAGGCCGTCGCGGTCAGCGTGCCCGCCTCTCTGGTGGGCGCCACGGACTACTGCACGCATCCGTCCGATTTGGACGTTGAGCGCGTCGGCGGCTCGAAGTACCCGGACGTCGACAAGGTCCTGGGTCTGCACCCCGACCTGGTCATCGCGAACTCCGAGGAGAACCGAGCAGAGGACGTGGACAGGTTGCGCGCCAACGGCATCCAGGTCTGGGTGACCGAGGCGCCCGCCACGGTGCCGATGGCGCTCAAGTCCCTCCGCCGGTTCTTCGCCATGGCCTGGGACCTCGAACCCGACTGGCTCACCCAGGCCGAAGACCTGTGGCGCGAGACGAAACCGCAGAGGCTCACCGCGCTGATCCCGGTCTGGCGCCGCCCGTGGGTCGTCGTCGGCCGCGATACATTCGCAACGGATGTGTTGCGGCGCTTGGGAATCGAGAACGTCTACGCCCAGGACGCCGAACGCTACCCGCGCCCCACCCTGCAGGAGCTGAACGACAAGCGCCCTGACCTGGTGATCCTGCCCGACGAGCCGTACGTGTTCACCCACGACGACGGCCCGGAAAGCTTCCCGGGACTGCCGTACGCGCTGGTCAACGGCCGGCACCTCACCTGGTACGGCCCGTCCCTGGTCGAAGCGAGGGCAAGCCTGGAACGAGCCCTCGACTACGGCCAGGGTTGACAACCACAGGTGGATTCGCGAAACCGGGCGCGCTGCCAAGATCGCCGCCATGGGGAAACTAGCCGCGATCATCGCGACCGCCGCCGCCGTCACGACCCTGACCGCCGTCCCGGCCTCGGCCGAGCCGGTCGTCATCTACCAGCTGTCCGGCACCAGCCGCTGTCTCGCCGACACCGGCACCAACGTGGTTCTGAGGCCCTGCAGCCGGACGTCCGACGAGCAGCGCTGGATCGTCCCGATCACCGACGTGGACTGGCCGCACAACATCGCCACCGGCAAGTGCCTCGGCGCCACCGCCGCCGGTGACGTCCTCGGTCAGTCCTGCAGCGCCGGCACCACCCGCTGGCGTCGCGAGCCGGCCACCAGCACGCCCTTCCGGTTCCGCAACGCGGCCACAGGCAAGTGCCTGACCGCGTCGGTGACCGTCACCACCTGCACCACGTCGAGCGCCAAGTGGGTCGGCCTCCGCTAGTCCCGGAACCGGTCCGTCGCCTCCAGCAGTGCCGCCAGGATGCCGGGCTCGTCGTAGGCGTGCCCGGCGTCCGGCACCAGCACCAGTTCCGAACCAGGCCAGGCCTTGTGCAGGTCCCACGCCGACACCGCGGGCGTCGCGATGTCGTACCGCCCCTGCACGATCACGCCGGGAATGCCGTCCAACCGCGCAGCGTCCCGGATCAGCTGCCCCTCCTCGAACCACCCGCCGTGCACGAAGTAGTGGTTCTCGATCCGGGCGAACGCCAGCGCGTACGACGGCTCGGCGAACTCCGCCACCAGCTCCGGCCGCGGCAGCAACGTCACCGTCGCGCCTTCCCACGTGCTCCACGCGACGGCCGCGGGCCCGTGCACGGCGGGATCCGGCGAGGCGAGCAGCTTCGCGTACAGCTCGACGGGATCGCCGGACATCCCCTCCAGCGGCGCCATGAACTTCTCCCACAGGTCGGGGAAGAGCTGCGCCGCCCCGCCGCGGTAGTACCAGTCCACTTCGGACGAACGCAGCGTGAAGATCCCGCGCAGCACCAGCTCGGAGACCCGCGAAGGGTGCTTCTCGGCGTAGGCCAGCGCCAGCGTCGAGCCCCAGGAGCCGCCGAACACCTGCCACCGTTCGATCCCCAGCGTCGTCCGCAGCAGCTCCATGTCGGCGACGAGGTGCCAGGTCGTGTTCAACGACAGGTCGTCCGACGTCGAGGCGTGCGGCTGCGAACGCCCACACCCGCGCTGGTCGAACAGCACGATCCGGTAGGCGGCGGGGTCGAACAGGCGGCGGTGCGACGGCGAGCAGCCACCGCCGGGGCCGCCGTGCAGGAACACGACGGGCTTGCCGTCCGGGTTTCCGCACTCCTCCCAGTACACGAGGTTGCCGTCACCGGTGTCCAGGTGGCCTGACGCGTGGGGCTCGATCTCCGGGTACATGGGCCTATCGTCGGACACATGGCGCAGTTCACGAAGGAGACATCGACCACGGGGGCGTTCGTCCGGCAGCCGAACCGCTTCACCGCCCGCCCGGAGCCGGAGCCCGGCCGCTACCGGCTCGTCGTCAGCCTCGCCTGCCCATGGGCGCACCGCGCGGTCATCGTCCGCAAGCTGCTGAACCTCGAAGACGCCATCTCACTGGCGATCGTCGACCCGATCCGGGACGAGAGGGGCTGGCGGTTCGCGGAGACGGACCCGGTCCTCGGCATCGACTTCCTCAGCCAGGCGTACCGCAACGCCGATCCGGACTACGACGGCCGCGTCACCGTGCCGGCGATCGTGGACACCACCACCGGCGAGGTCGTCACCAACGACTACCCGCAGATCACGCTGGACTTCAGCCTGCTCTGGCGCCCGGAGAGCACCCTCTACCCGGAACATCTGCGCGAAGAGATCGACGCCTGGATCGAACCGATCTTCCACAACGTCAACAACGGCGTCTACAAGGCCGGTTTCGCCACGTCACAAGAGGCCTACGAAGAGGCGTACACCAACCTGTTCGCCGAACTCGACCGCATCGAGAAGCACCTCGACACCCACAGCCACCTGGTCGGCGACCAGCTCACCGAGGCCGACATCAGGCTCTGGACCACGCTCGTGAGGTTCGACGCCGTCTACCACGGCCACTTCAAGTGCAACCGCAACAAGCTGACCGAGATGCCGAACCTCTGGGCGTACGCGAAACGGCTGTACGCGCAGTTCGGCGACACGGTGAACTGGGACCACATCAAGCGCCACTACTACGTGACGCACCACCAGATCAATCCGACCGGCATCGTGCCGGCGGGCCCAGACCCGGAGGCCTGGACCCGCTAGGACGAACGACCAGAACGATCAGTGGAAGGTGTGCTCGGGGCCGGGGAACTGGTGCCCGCGCACCTCGTTGGCGAACTCGGTGGCCGCGCCGAGCATGACGTCGCCGATGTTGGCGTAGCGCTTGACGAACCGCGGTGCCTTGCCCCGGTTCAGGCCCATCATGTCCTGCCAGACGAGCACCTGGGCGTCGGTGTCGGGACCGGCACCGATACCGACGGTCGGGATGACCAGGTCGTGCGTGATCTGCTTGGCGACCTCGGCGGTCACCATCTCCAGCACGACCGCGAACGCGCCCGCCTCCTGCACCGCCAGCGCGTCCTGGACCACGGCGTCGTGGCCCTCGTGACGACCCTGCACGCGGTAGCCGCCCAGCTGGTGCTCGGACTGCGGGGTGAAGCCGATGTGCGCCATGACCGGGATGCCCGCGGCGGTGATCGCGCGGATGTGGGGCGCGAAGTAGGCGCCACCCTCCAGCTTGACCGCGTGCGCCTTGCCTTCCTTCATGAACCGCACCGCCGTCGTGACAGCCTGCTCGACGGACACCTGGTAGGAGCCGAACGGCAAGTCAGCGACCACGAGAGAGCGCTTGACCGAACGCGTCACGGCGCTCACGAGCGGTACGAGCTCGTCCACCGTGACCGGCAGCGAGGTGTCGTGCCCGAAAACGGTGTTCGAGGCGGAGTCACCAACCAGGAGAACGGGGATGCCCGCCTCGTCGAAGATCTGGGCGGTGTAAGTGTCGTACGCGGTGAGCATGGGCCACGGCTCGCCGCGTTCCTTCATGTCACGCAGGTGATGAACGCGGACGCGCTTCGCAGGAGCCTTCTGACCAGCTCCGTTGCCGTACGGCGCGGAAACTTCGGCATTGGTCATCGTCGACCGTTCCTTTCCTCGAGGCCTGCCTTCGCAGGTCCCCGGGCGCTTTGTGCACGGTTGCCGAACACCAGAGTGGCACCGTTGGCCAGAAACGGAATGCAGATGCGGTTACCGTCACACGCGTGGCAGCACGAATCACCGAACTGGTACTCGACTGCACCGATCCCGAACGTCTTGCCTCAGCGGTCGGGTAGACCCTTCAGTACCTCCCGGACGGCCATCACCACGGCGTCCGGCCGGTCCATCTGAATCATGTGACGACTACCGGGCACCGGCACGTTGCGCCCCCACGGCACGAGGGCGGCCAACGACCGGTGTTCCGGCCACACCTTGCGTCCGGCCGTGAGCACCAACCACGGCACACGCGGCAGCTCACGACGCTTGCGCAGGCGTTCCAGCGTGGCCAACTGGCCGGGGTACGACGCGAGCTCCCACAGCGCCGCCCGCCCCACCCCGGGCCGCCGGTAGACCAGTTCGACCAGGTCAGCGGGTGCGGGATCGGTGACGCCGAGCGTCGACACCGCGGTCAGCAGGTTGCGCACCGCGTGCCCGTACCGCCGGGAGATCCGCGCACCGAGCCAGCGGCTGCCGAACGCCCGCATGCCCTGCGCGAGCAACGCCGCCGGGTCGAACGGAGCTCCCGCACCCGGCGTCTCGGCGTCCGGATCGAGCAGCACGACCCCGTCGACCCGGTGCGGCCGAAGTCTGGCGTAGGCCTCGACGTGCATGGACGCCATCGAGTGCCCGACCAGGACCGCCCGCGGGACCCCGCGCAGCACCGCGTCCAGCACGGCGACCTCCCGCGCCAGGGACGGCCCGCGCCGGGCAGGACCGCTCATCCCGAGCCCCGGCCGGTCGAACACGATCACCCGTGCGAGTGGTTCGAGCAGCCGCACGGTCCGGTCCCAGTCGAACCAGGCCCCACCCAGCCCCGAGCTGAGCACGACGACCGGCTGGTCATCACGCCCGGAGGAGGTGACGTGCACCCGTCCTGCCGAGGTGGGGATCATGGTCCGCACGGGTGCTCAGCGTTCCAGGTAGGCGAGCACGGCCTGGACCCTGCGGTCGCCGGCGCCGTCCTCGGAGTTCAGTCCGAGCTTGAGGAACACGTTGCCCACGTGCTTGTGCACGGCGCCCGCGCTGATGACGAGCTGGTCGCCGATGGCGGCGTTCGACAGGCCCTGCGCCATCAGACCGAGCACCTCGCGCTCACGGGGTGACAGCACGCCGAGCGCGTCGTCCGCCCTGCGCCGCACCAGCAACTGCGACACGACCTCTGGGTCGAGCGCCGTGCCGCCCTGCGCCACGCGGTGCAGCGAGTCGAGGAAGTCCGCGACCTTGCCGACGCGTTCCTTGAGGAGGTAACCGACACCGCCGTTGGTGCCGGCGAGCAGTTCGTGCGCGTAGCTCTGCTCGACCCACGCGCTGAGAACGAGCACGGCCAGCTTCGGGTGCCGCCGTCGTGCTTCAACGGCTGCTTTGAGGCCTTCGTCGGTGAATGTAGGTGGCATCCGCACGTCGACCACGGCGATGTCCGGCTCGTGCTCGGCCACGGCGTCGAGGAAGTCGGTCGGGTTGTCGGTCGCGGCCGCCACTTCGAGGCCTTCGTTGCGCAACAACAACGTCAGCCCCTCGCGGAGCAGTGCGTCGTCTTCGGCGATCACGATGCGCATGGTCACTTCCCCATTGGTAGCACGACGGTGAGCACGGTCGGGCCACCCTCAGGGCTGCTGATGGCCGCGGTGCCGTCCAATGCCGCCACCCTGCCGCGAATGCCGTCCAATCCCGTTCCCTGCTTCTCGTCGGCGCCACCCTTGCCGTCGTCGTGGACCACGACGGTGAGGTGGTTGTCGTTCGTTTCCAGACTTACTTTTGCGTGCCGTGCCCCGCTGTGTTTGGCCACGTTCGTGAGGGCTTCCGCCACGGCGAAGTACGCCGCTGCTTCCACTGCTGCCGGGAGTCGGCCGAGGTGGTCGGCCTGGAGGATGCACGGTACTGGGCACCTTGCGGCCAGGGCCTGGATCGCGCCGTCGAGGCCCAGGTCTTCCAGCACTGGTGGGTGGATGCTGCGGACCACGTTGCGGAGTTCTTCCAGAGCGTCGCCTGCTGCGTCTTGGGCTCGCAGGAGGGCTTGCAGGGCGTTGTCCGGGTTCTGTTTGAGGGTTCGTTCGGCGATGCCAAGCATCATGACCACGCCTACCAGCTTGTTCTGGGTGCCGTCGTGGAGGTTTCGCTCGATTCGGCGGAGTTCGGCGCCGTGGGCTTGGAGGGCGGCGGCTCTCGTGGCCACTACCTCGGCCAGGCGTTTCTCCAGTGAGGCTTTGGGTGGGGACAGGAGTTTGTGGGCCCAGGTTGCGTCGATGGCTGCCAGGCGGGGGAGTTGGAGGACGATCAGGGTCAGGACGATGGCGATCGGGACGCTTAGGAAAGCTGTGGGCCAGGAGTCGACGTGGACGCCGAAGGAGTTCTCCATCCCGCCTGGGACTGTCCACCAGAGCAGGAGGGCTATCGGTTGCTGGACCAGGGCGCCGGGGATGCCGATGGCTATTGCGCCGAAGAGGGTGCCGAAGAGGGCGTGGATGATGAGCCACAGGCCGTCGCGGCGGCTGTCCGGGTCGGCCAGGACTCGTTGGGCTCGGTGTAGCCATGGGCCGTCTAGGGGTTCTGGGGATGGGATTTGGACGGCGGTGAACCTGGCTAGGCGTTGGCGGTCCAGGTCGACGATGCGGCGGATGGCAGGGGCTGTGATGGGGAGCAGCGGCAGGATCACGATGGACAGCAGGAGGATTCCCACTGCTAGCCACGAGGCGATCGCGGTCAGGAGGCCGGTCGCCAGGTAGACCAGCGCTGCCCAGATCCGTTTCATGGTGAGAAAAGTAGCTGGTGGGGGTGGGGGTGCGCGGTGGAGCAGGCTCTACTCCTGATTTCGCGGCAGCTTCACGACGCGAGTTTTGAGGGTGGTCACCTTGCGGGCGGCGAGTTTGCGTTGAGTGCTTTCCCTGGGGGCGCTGCCCCCAGACCCCCGGCAATCTGATCGGGGGATACCTCGCCACGCGCGGGTTGATGGCACGCCTGTTGCGTTGGGCGGCTGCCGGTTGCGTAGGTGGTTGCGTTGGCGGTGGGGTCCCGTCACGAGTCGCACTGGGAGCTAGCCACCCACGAGGAGGGGTGTCAACTCGACGAAAAGCGTGTCGAGTTGACACC
>NZ_JBSGXZ010000021.1:0-137758 GCF_053610285.1 Lentzea sp. NPDC054927 | reverse complement strand
GTACGGGGCCGCCGACGGCGGCCCCGTACCGCGCTACCGGACCCACGCGGGGTGCTGGCTGCTCAACGACACCGCTAGCCACGCCAGACCGCTCATGGTCCTGCCGATTCCGACGAAGCTCGGACCCGGCAATCTCCGGGTTCCCCGGTGCGCACCGGCCAGAACATCGGTGAACAGGAAGAACCTGGCCGAGCGGCGCGGCGGCAAGCCTGCCGATGAGCCACCAGTGGAGACGGACTTCGCCAGTTGGCGGGCGGTGCCGGGTTGTCCAGCGACGGGATCGCGGCCTTGAAGCCTTCACCATCCAGCGTCGCTTGATCGCGTCCTCGTCCCAGCCGAGCCCGTTCTTGTAGCGTCTGGCACTCTCGACCGCCGATCACGCCGCCGTTCGCGCCGTAGGCTGGTTGTCGTGACCACGACGTCCTTCGCCGCGACGATGAAGATCGGGGAACTGGCCCGGCTGACCGGGGTCAGCGCTCGTTCGTTGCGGTACTACGAGCAGCAGGGGCTGATGCACAGCACGCGCTCCGTCGGCGGGCAGCGGCACTACGCGGCGACGGAGGTCGAACGGGTCGAGATCATCCGGCGGTTGTTCGACGCGGGGCTGAGCAGCAAGGTGATCGCCCGGTTGCTGCCGTGCGTGGACAGCGACGCCAAGGACGTCGCCGAAGACGCTTTCAACACGATGCACGAGGAGCGCGACCGGCTGACCGCCGACATCACCCGGCTCGTCGAGGCCAGGGCCGTCCTCGACGAGCTGATCGAGATCAACACCCGGCACCGGGCCAGGATCGGTGCCGGGTGAGCGTGGTCAGAGGCTCATGTCGATGACGAGCTTGCCCGTGGCGTGCAGGGACTCGACGAGTGCCAACGCCTCGTGCGCGCGCTCGAGCGGGTACGTCTGAGTGATGTGCGGATCGAGCTTTCCGGTGACCATCAGCTCCGCGACGCGTTCGAGGCCTGCCCGGTCGAGGCGGCGGTGGACCATCACGCCACCGAGTTCGGTCACGGACGGGTCCCCGACGGAGACGAGCTTCGCCGCCAGCGGGGCGATCTCGCGCAGCGACTCGCCGCCGACGTTGTCGACCGCGGCGTCGAAGCTGTCCGGGGCCTGTGCGCGGAGCCGCTCCACGACGCCGCCGCCGGTGTAGTCCACAAAGGACGCACCGGTCGACGTGACGAGATCCCGCTTCGCCGCGCTCGCCGTACCCGTCACGACCAGGCCTCGGTCCCGGGCCAGCTGGGCCAGCGCGATGCCGACGCCGCCGCCGATCCCGTTGACCAGCAACGAGGACCCGGCGGGCAGGTCGAGCTGGTCCAGCACGTCCAGCGCGGTGGTGCCGGCGACGGGGATGGTCGCCGCCCAGGTGTCCGGCAGCGCGTCGGGGATGCGGGCGGTCGAGTCGCCGAGCAGCAGCGTCGTGCCCGCGTACGTACCCGAGCCGGTCAGGGCGAACCCGGTGACCCGGTCGCCGACGGCCAGGCCGGTCACCTCCTCGCCGACCGCGAGCACGGTTCCGGCCGCTTCCAAGCCCAGGACCTGCGGGAAGGGCAGGTGGCCGTTCAACGCGGGGGCGTGCCCGGACCGCAGCTTGTGGTCCGCCGGATTCACTCCCGCCGCCGTGACGCGGACGAGGACTTCGGCAGGACCGGGCACGGGATCCGGCCGCTCGAAGAACTCCTGGACGTCGGCCTCGCCGAAAGTCGTGTACCCCAACGCTTTGCTCATCGTGAACAGCTCCTCGAACGTCGAATCACGGACGACTTCGACGCTATGTGTTGACACCGGTGTCAACTTCCACCCGATGTGACGCGGGCAACTCAGTCCCCGGTGTCCTCGAAGATCAGGAACGACTTGGCCGACAGCACGCCGGGGATCTGCGTCAACCTCAAGTTGTTGAACGAGCGTGCCCGTCGTAGCGTCGATGTGGCCCGCGGTGATCAGATCCTGGGCTTGGGTGCTTACGGGCACTCGAAGGAAGGCGCCAGCGATCGACCTGTGAGGTGCGTGATGACCGACCGCAACGAGTCGTCAACTGCCAGCGTGACGACCAGCCAGCGCGACCAAGTCGTCGTCGCGGTAGTCAGTGGTGAACTCGACATGGCGTCCGTGGACCGTGTCCGTTCCGCATTGTTCGATCAGGTGGACGCCCGACCGGCCGGCTTGGTGGTCGATCTCGCAGTCACCTTCCTCGCATCGGCGGGATTGTCGATGTTGTTGGAGCTGCACGGACGAACACAGCGCGACGAGGTTGAGTTCGCCGTTGTCGCCGGGCACAACCCGGCATTGCAGCCGCTGATGCTCAGTGGCATGGACCAGGTGTTGCCGCTGGCCGAGTCCGTGGACGACGCTGTGGCCACGATCCGTCAAACGTCGCATTCATAGACGTCAGTGTCCTGACACGGTCAGGCCTTCGTGCATTGGTGCGCCGTCTCCTCAGATCGATGGTGTGGCCCGATGTTCGGCCGGAACCACCGGGTGGCGTTTGAGGACATTCGCCTCTCGCAGGTACCCGCCTGCCGCGAGCAGCATGGCGGCACGGGTCGGCTAGGGCGTTGGAAACGGTCGGTGTGCACCACGCAGCCGGCGACTTCACCGCGGCGGGCGATGGCGTTGGTGAGCGCGGTGACAGCGAGGCGGGACCTCATCCGGGAGTCAATGGAATAACCCACGATCCGGTTGGAGCAGACGTCCTTGACCGCGGCCGCGTTTCTTGCCGAACGCACTCCACCAGCCCTGGGAGAGCTCCGGTCCTCTCAGGACGGTGCTGTGTCCGGCTTCAGGCCACGGGACTCGGGAAGAGCAACGCGGTCAGGGCGAATCGCCTCGGACCGCGGGCAGGCCGGCGGCGGTCGCGGCGATGAAGCGTTGCAGCGTTGGCCGGAAAGGCGGGAACACTGCCGCGATTCCGGGTTCGCGGGCGTAGAGCTCGGCCAGCGTCGGCGGGGGCTGGGACAGGGGATACAACCTGCCGACGAACGCCCCTGCGGCGAACACCACGGAGGAACCGTCCCGGCCGGTCAGCTCCGGGCACGCGGCCATGATCTGCTCGCCGGCCCGCGCGTACATGTCGATCGCCCACAGCTTGTACGTGTGCAGCACCTCGAGCGAGACGTTGTGCTCCAGCATGGTCTCCGCGTGGCCGATCAGGTCGCAGTACAGGGGACGCTCGGCGAAGGAGTCCGCCAGCACGGAGGCCATCTGGTCGATGCCGGAGGCGCCCCTGAGCCGGGTCTGCACCGCGTCGGCCCAGTCCGTTCCGTCGCGCATGGTGAGCTGCAGGTAGATCTCTTCGCGGGTGCCGAAGTAGCGCAGGACGTTGGACTTCACCAGGCCGATGGCAGCCGCGATGTCACCGAGGCTGACCTGGGCCACGCCCTTGGCCGCGGCGAGGTCGCGGGCGGCGGCGAGGATCGCCTCCCGCCGCTGCTCCTTCTGGTCCGGGCGCCGTGCCCGCCGGAACGACGCTTCCATGTTGTTGGCCACTCTACCAGGAGATATTGTTAAAAGTACGGTGTTCCTTTATTGTCCGGCTGGTCAGCACCACACCCTGCGCGGCCGGAGGCCACTACTCATGACCCAGCAGCAGCGCTCCCTGTCCGCGACGGTCGACGAGTTCGTCGACGCCTTCAACGTCAACGACCTCGACCGCGTCATGGCCTTCTTCGCCGACGACGCCGAGTACGAGCCGGGTGACGGCGCGAAGCACCGGGGCAAAGCCGCGATTCGCGCGGAGTTCGCGCCCCAGTTCGCCGGCAGGTACGGCGCGATGCGCTTCGACGTGCACGACAAGCTCGTCGACGAGCCCGGGCGACGCGCGGCGATCCGCTGGGCGTGCCGGATCGACGTCTCCGGGCAGCACGGCCGCGGGGTCTACCCGCTGCTGCGGTTGCTCGGGCTGCTGCGGTACGGCCCGCGCATGGTCTGGCAGGGAATGGACGTCTTCCACTTCGACGCCGACGGCTCGATCACCGGCAAGTACTCCTACGCGAACTTCAAGGTCCCGCCGATGAAGCGCGACAGGGGAGAGCCGTGGAGCGCTGCCGCGTCCAGGTGACTCCGCAGCGGAAATGTCGATGATCGGGTGAACGCGTTCATCCGAATTCGGTTTTCGACTCGAACATCGTCGATTCGATCTGTTCGCGCTTGACGCTTTGCGCGTTTCTCGCGACCGTCCTGTGGGCACATATCCACGCACTGGATCGGGCGGGGGCGTCTGTGGTCGGTATGCGGCGAAAGCGGAAGGCGCGTTCGATCACGGCTACCGGCTCGGCGGCGTTGGTCGTGGCCGCGACGTTCACGGTCCAGGCGGCCACGAGCGCCACGGCGGCGGCCACCGGGCCTGAGCTGTCGGTGGACGTGTCCGCCGCCCGGCACGCGATCAGTCCCGGCGTGTACGGCCTGAACGGTGGCGATCCGGCGTTCAACGCCGAGATCGGCCAGTCGGTGGCGCGCTGGGGCGGCAACGCGTCCAGCCGCTACAACTTCAAGAACCACACGTACAACACCGGCAGCGACTGGTACTTCGAGAACATCGTCGCCGACGAGCAGCACACCCTCGAGCGGATGGTCGGGTCCAACCTCGACCGCGGCATCAAGCCGGTCGTCACCGTGCCCATGATCGGCTGGGTGGCCAAGGACTCGCCGTCGTCGCACCCGTTCGCGTGCGGCTTCCCGGCGACCAGGTACCCGCAGCAGGACGGCTTCGACGAGTGGGACCCCAACTGCGGCAACGGTCTGCTCAACGGGGCGAACCTCGCTGGCGTGCCCGCGGACACTTCGGTCAGGGCCGACGCGGCGTTCGCCGGTGAGATGGTGTCGCACCTGGTGGACAGGTTCGGCACGGCGGCGCAGGGTGGCGTGCCGATCTACGAGCTCGACAATGAGCCGGTGCTGTGGGCCCACACGCATCGTGACGTGCACCCCGAGCTGGTCTCGTACGACGAACTGGGAAGCAAGGGCACGGCGACCGCCGCGGCGATCAAGGCCGCCGACCCGAGCGCCGCGGTCCTCGGCCCGTCCGGCTGGGGGTACTGCGAGTGGGTCGCGTCCGGTGTGGACGGTTGCGGGCCCGGCGCCGACTCGGCCGCGCACGGCGGGCTCAACCTCTCGCAGTGGTACCTGAAGAACATGAAGGACTACAGCGACGCCCACGGGGGTAAGCGTTTCCTCGACTACTTCGACCAGCACTTCTACCCGCAGATCGGCGGTGGCAAGGATCCCGAGTCCAACGCGCTGCGGCTGCGGTCCACGAGGTCGTTGTGGGACCCCACCTACGTCGAGGAGTCCTGGATCGGCCCCGGCGGGGTCAACGCGCCGCCGCTGCAGTTCATCCGCACCATGAAGTCGTGGATCGACCAGTACAACCCCGGCACCAAGACCGCGATCACCGAGTACAACTGGGGCGCGCTGGACGACATCAACGGCGCGCTGACGCAGGCCGACGTCCTCGGCATCTTCGGTCGTGAAGGTCTTGACCTCGCCACGATGTGGGGCGAGCCCAAGCCGACCGATCCGGGTGCCTACGCGTTCCGGATGTACCGCAACTACGACGGCGCGGGCAGCCGGTTCGGTGACGTCAGCGTGTCGGCGACCTCCGCCGACCAGGGCCGGCTCGCGGTGTACGCGGCACAGCGCTCATCCGACGACGCGCTGACCCTCATGGTCGTCAACAAGACCGGCGAGGACCTGACCTCGCCGCTGTCGACGGCAGGGTTCGACGGAACCGGTGCGGCGCAACGGTTCAACTACGGCCCGGCGAACCTGGGCGCGATCGTGCGCGGCGCCGATCTCCCGGTGAGCGACGGTCGTGTCGACGCGACGTATCCGGCGAACTCCATCACGCTGCTGATGCTGCCGCCCGCAGGGTGTTCGGCGAGCCTGTACGTCAACGGCGACTGGAGCACCGGACACGTCGCGACGGTGACCGTCACCAACGAGCGCCACACGGCGATGGCCGGGTGGCGGGTCAGCTGGACGTGGCCCGGCGGCCAGCAGGTCACGAACTCGTGGAGCACCACCTTGAAGCAGGACGGCGCCCGCGTGGTCGCCGCGGACGCCGGGTGGAACGGCTCCATAGGTGCGGGTGGCAGCACCACGTTCGGGTTCCAGGCCACCGGCAGAGCGGCCGCGCCGACGTTGCACTGCACCCCGGCCTGAGACGCCGATCCACCCCGAACAAGGCGGCGGCACTCGGCGAGAACGTCCTGTTGCTGGCCAACCGCGCCTGGTCGGCGTTGACGCTCCCGTTGCCCTCTCTATAGCGTCGTGAGGCAACCACCGGGGGGTCGGGGGAATGACATCGCTCGACGAGTTCGCCGTGTCCGCTTGCGCGGACTCGGCGTGTTTGTCATGCGCGGCCGCTCCGGTGACCACACAGCGCAGGCGCCTGCTGTGAACCCGACGATCAGGAGACCGCACATGCGCAGAATCACCGCAGCCGTGGTCGTCGTGTCAGCGATCGTGCTGGCGATGACCGGATGCACCAAGAAGAACGACGCCGCTGCCGGTGACGGGGGCACCGGTTACAAGATCGCGTTCGTGCCGAAGCTGCAGGGCATCCCCTATTTCGAGGCGATGAACGCGGGAGGGAAGAAGGCGGCGGCCGAGCTGGGCAACGTTCAGTGGCTCTACCAGGGGCCGGCACAGGCGGACGCGGCCGCGCAGGCCGACATCGTCCGCTCCTACATCCAGCAGAAGGTCGACGTGCTCGTGGTGGCGCCCAACGATCCGGACTCGATGGCGCCGCTGCTCCAGCAGGCCAAGGCCGCGGGCATCCACGTCGCCACCGCCGACACCGACGCGCCCGGTTCGGTGCGGGAGGCGTTCGTCAACCAGGCCTCCGTCGAGAGCATCGGACACGGGCTCACCGACGCGCTGATGAAAGCCATGGGTGGCAAGGGCAAGTACGCGATCGTCTCCTGTGGACAGACGGCGGAGAACCTGAACTCGTGGATCAAGGTGCAGCGGGCCTACACGAAGGAGAAGTACCCGCAGGCGGAGATCGTGGACGTCGTCTACGCGGGTGAGGACCAGGCCAAGGCGACTCAGATGGCGACTGACCTGATGAACGCGCACCCGGACCTCACCGGGCTGGTGGGGGAGTGCACGTCGTCGGCACCCGGTGTCGCGCAGGCGGTGCGGGACGCGGGCAAGATCGGCAAGGTGTTCACCGTCGGACTCGGCACGCCGCAGGCGATCAAGCCCTACCTCGCGGACAGGTCGTCGTCCGCGTCGATCCTGTGGGACGTCGAGAACCTCGGCTACCTGACGGCGTGGGCCGGCGCGCAGCTGGCGGGTGGCAAGCAGTTCAACGCCAGCAACAACGTGAACGCCGCACTGCCCGCCGTCGTCTACGACGCGAACAGCAAGACGCTGCTGCTCGGCCCGGCGCTCACGATCACCACCGACAACGTCGACAAGTTCAACTACTGATGACCGAACTGCTGTGCCTGTCCGGCATCTCCAAGAGCTTCGGTGCGGTGCGCGCGCTGCGTGAGGCGAGCCTGACCGTGCACGCCGGGCGCGTGCACGCGTTGGTGGGGGAGAACGGCGCGGGCAAGTCGACCCTGATCAAGATCCTGGCAGGTGCCGAACGCGCCGACGCGGGGACGATCGAGTTCAACGGCACCGAGACCGTCATCGGCTCCGCGGTGGCGGCGCTCGAGCTCGGCATCGCCACCGTCTACCAGGAACCGCAGCTGTTCGGTGAACTCACGGTGGCGGAGAACGTCTTCATCGGCCGCGAGCTGCGCAGGCGCGGCAGGGTGGACTGGCGGGCGCAGCACACGAAGGTCGTCGAGCTGCTCGAACTGATCGGCCTGCCCACCCGGTGCGCGACGGCGGCGGTGAGCTCGTTGTCCATCGCCGAGCAGCAGCAGGTCTCGATCGCGAGGGCACTGGCCGGTGACGCGCGGGTTCTCGTTTTCGACGAACCGTCCGCCATCCTCACCGACGCCGAGATCGACGTGCTGTTCGGCGTCATCCGCAGGCTCACCGCGGCGGGTGTCGCGGTCGTCTACATCTCGCACCGGCTCGATGAGCTGTTCCGCATCGCCGACGAGGTCACGGTGATGCGCGATGGGCGGACGATCGGCACGCACCCGATCGGCGAGCTCACGGTTCTGGGCATCGCCGAGCTGATGGTCGGCGACGTCCTGTCCGACGCCCGCCCGGAACGGGAGGTGCCTGCCGGTCCGACCGTGCTGGAACTGCGCGGACTCACCAGGTCCGGCCGGTTCCACGACGTCGGCGTCTCCGTGCGGCGTGGCGAGATCGTCGCGCTGTACGGGCTGGTCGGCAGCGGTGTCGCGGAGATCGCCGCCTGCGTGTACGGCATCGAGCGCGCCACGTCCGGCGACCTGCTTTTCAACGGCACACGGATTGCTCCGAAGTCGCCGAGGGACGCGCAACGGCTCGGCATCGCCATGCTGCCGGCCAACCGCAAGGCGGAAGGCGTGTTCAGCTTCCAGTCGATCGCCTTCAACATCTCGGCGGGCCAGTTGAAGCTGTTGTCCCGTTTCGGTTTCCTGCTCGACCGGGCCAGGGAGCGGGCGGTCGCGCGAGACCTGGTCGGCAGGCTCTCCGTGCGCACGCCGCACGAACGCCGGCCGGTCAGCGCCCTGTCCGGCGGCAACGCGCAGAAGGTCGTGCTCGCCCGCCAGCTCGTGGCGCGGCCGGAGGTGCTGATCCTCGCCGAACCGACGCAGGGGGTCGACGTCGGTGCCAAGGAGGAGATCCATCGGATCATCACGGAACTCGCCGAGCAGGGCACCGCGGTGCTCGTCGTGACATCCGACCTGCCAGAGGCCCTGCGGGTCGCCGACCGCGTCCAGGTGGTGCGAGGTGGCACCACCACAGCCGAGTTCGGGCCGGACGCGAGCCAGGTCGACGTGCTCGCGGCGGCGGCAGGGGCGGTCGCGTGAGCGCCGGCAGGACGCTCCCGGCCGCGGTGTCCGGGCAGGAGATCGTGCTGGCGGGTGTCATCGCCGTGCTCTGGGCGGCGCTGGCGTTCGCCACGCCCGCGTTCCTGACTCCCGCCTCGATCCAGCCGCTGCTGGTGGCCACCGCGCCGATCGCCTTGGCCGGGGTCGGCATGACGATCGTGATCATCACCGGTGGCATCGACGTGTCGGCAGGCGCCGCGATCATGGTCTGCTCCGTCGTCACCGCCACGATGCTCGTCCACAGTGGACTCGTCCTGCCGGTTGCCGTGCTGCTGTCCGCGGTGACGGGCGCGCTGCTCGGCCTGATCAACGGGCTGCTCATCGCCTACGGCCGGGTGCACGCGATCATCATCACCTTCGGCACCGCGAACCTGTTCCTGTTCGCGGGTCTGCGGATCTTCGGCTCCAGCACGGTCAACGGCATCCCGGCCACCCTCGGGTTCTTCGGCCGCGGCCAGGACGGCCGCACGTTCGGCGTGCCGCACGCGTTCCTCGTCACCGTGCTGGTGACCGCGTTCGCGTGGTGGTATCTGAGGCACACCGCGGGCGGCAGGCACTTCTACGCGATCGGTGGCGACGCCACGGCCGCCGAGCTCGCGGGCGTCCGGGTGCGGCGGCGCGTACTGCTCGCCTACCTGGTCACGGGGGTGCTGGTCGGCCTCGCGTCCTGCTTCGTGATCGCGCAGGGCACGTCGACACTCGACCAGTCGGTCGGCTCGGGCAAGGAGCTCGCGGTGATCGCCGCCGTCGTGATCGGCGGTACCTCGATCATGGGCGGCCGCGGCTCGGTGCTCGGCACCCTGCTCGGTGCGGTGCTGGTGCAGACCGTCACCTCCGGCGTCACGCAGCTCGGCTGGAAGTCGCAGCTCGCCGACCTGTTCGTGGGCGTGTTCATCATCGTCGCGGTCGGTGCGGACCTGCTGCGCGCGCGGGCGAGGAGGGCGCGGTGAAGGCGCTGCTGACCCAGCGGGCCACGTTGCTCGCTGTGCTGATCGTGGTCGTGGTGGCCACGTTCCTCGTGCAGGACGCGGGCGATTACCTCTCCGCGCCTTACGACTCCGACTACCTGGCCGCCGCCCTGATCAACGCGGTGCCGCTCGCCATGCTCGGCCTGGCCGAACTGCTCGTGGTGCTCTCCGGCCGAGGCGGCATCGACCTGTCCGTCGGCGCGACCGTGTCGCTCGCGAGCATGGTGTTCGGCTTCGCGTACGGCGAATGGGGCTGGCCGCTGTGGCTCGCGATACCCCTGACGGCCGCGTTCGGCGCACTGTGCGGGGCGGTCAACGGATTCCTGGTGTCCTTCCTCGGTTTCCCGGCGCTGATCGCGACACTCGCCACCTACTACGGGTACAAGTCGCTCGCCATCGTGAGCAACGACCAGCAGCCGATCAGCACCCGTCCGATCCAGGACCTCTACTCGCTCAGCGACTCCGTCGAGCTGCCCGTGATCGGTGCGAACATCCCGGACTTCCCGCTGGGCCTCTTCACCTTCCTGCTGCCCACCGTGCTCGTCGTTTGGTTTCTGTTGGACCGCACCGCTTACGGCCGCCGCCTGCATGCGATCGGCACCAACGACGTGGCCGCGTACTGGTCGGGCCAGCCGGTGCGCGACACGCGATTCAAGGCGTACGTCTACGCGGGACTGATCGCCGGGCTGGTCGCCGTCGTCACGGTGGCGCAGTTCGCGTCGGCACGGCCGGACGCGGGGGTGTCCGGCAATGGCATGGCGTTGCCCGCCATCACCATCGCGGTGCTCGGCGGCGTCGCGATCACCGGCGGCATCGGCAAGGTCTCCGGGGTCGTGCTCGCCACCCTGCTCGTCGTGTGGCTCAACGCGGGCATCCTGCTCGCGTTCCCCGGCAACGAAGGCGCGCAGTACCAGCTGCTCGCGCTCGGTGCGGTCCTGGTGTTCGCCGCTCTGCTCAACGGGCTCACCAACCGCCGCTACGGAGGATCCTGACAGCCGAGCACGACGAGATCCCCGGCGCGGTCGCCGGGGATCTCGTCGCGGTACTACTTGTTGCCGGTGGCGACGAGCTGGATGTCGTTGCCGCCGGGGCGTGAGGTCATGGCGAGGGTGCTGGCGGACATCTCGGCGGCGCCGTTCGGACCGCCGACGCGGAACCAGCCCTGCCAGCTCGTGTCGGCCTTGCGGATGTTGTGGTGGACGAGGCCGTTGTTGCCGACGGCGGCGATCTGGGTGTCTCCGTTGGCGTTGGCGGCGATGGCGAGTGCGGAAGCCTGGAAGTTCGGCGCGGTGCCGACGCCCTGCACGGCGTTCCAGCCGTCCCACGATCCGTTGGCGCCTCGGATGGTGTGGTAGATCAGGCCGTCGTTGCCGGTGGCGACGAGCTGGACGGAACCGTTGGCGTGGCCTGCGATGGCGACCTCGGAGGCCTGGAAGTTCGAGGAGCCCGCCCTGCCTGCCAGCGCGCCCCAGTTCTGCCAGGAGCCGTCCGCGTTGCGGATGCTGTGGTAGAGGATCTTGTCAGGGCCGTTCGCGACGATCTGCACGGTGTTGTCGGGCATGCCGGTGGCGGTGAACGACCGTGCCTGGAAGAACCTGGTTCCCGCTCCTGGCATGGCATTCCACTCCTGCCAGGAACCGTCGGCGTTGCGGATGGTGTGGTACATCAGGCCGTCGTTGCCGATGGCGAACACGTGCAGCTCACCGTTCGGCGTCGCGGCGAGGGTGACGTTGCTCGCCTGGAACCTTGCCTCGCCGGCGTTGCCGGGCATGCGGTTCCAGCCCTGCCACGAACCGTCGGCGTTGCGGATGGTGTGGTAGAGCACGTTGTCGGTGCCGATGGCGGTGTAGTGCTCGGAACCATTGGCGAAGCCCGCCGTCGCGACCCTGCTCGCGGCGAAGTTCGGTGCGCCGGCGAAGCCTCCGATCGCCTTGAAACCGCTCCAGGCGCCGGTCGCGCCGTCACGGGTCTCGTGGTAGAGCGGATTGTGCGACGCGACGGGAGGCTGGCTCAGCCCGGCAGGCCTCACGATGACGATCGGACCTTGGAAGTTCTCCGGCCGGTGCCAGCCGGAGAGGGTGACCCGGTCGCTCTCGTTGCCGCCGATGGTGCGGATCATGCCGTCCGCACGCGTTTCGTAGACGAGGTTGACGTGCTCGGCCCAGCTCGACCCGTCGTACTTGTAGACGATGGCGTCGCCGACGTTCGGAGTGTTCGTCCTCGTACCGTGCGCGTCGCCGTACCACACGAAGCTCGCCGCGCGGCTGTCGATCTTGTTGGTGCCGGTGACGCCCGCCTGACGCCAGACCCAGCCGGCGAAGTCCGCGCACCACGCGCCGGGGCTGCACTTCCAGGCGTTGCCGGCGCAGCCCTTGCCGATGTGGTCGTCCGCGATGTTCGCGATGTCGCCACCGGTGGTGGCGTACGCGGGTGCGGCGCCGCTGAGCGTTCCCGCCAGTGCGGCGAGTCCGGCGAGCAGGCCGATCGCACTGCGCTTGGCCCTGAGCAGTGTCGTGTTCATGATCTTTCCCCCAAGTGGTTTCGTGGATTACTTGTTGCCGGTGGCGGTGAGCTGGACGTCGTTGGTGCCGGGGCGGGAGGTCATGGCGAGGGTGCTGGCGGACATCTCGCCCGCGCTGCCGGCACCGGCGACGCGGATCCAGCTCTGCCAGGTCGCGTCGGCCCTGCGGATGGCGTGGTAGACGAGGCCGTTGTTGCCGACCGCGGTGAACTGGGTGCCGCCGTCCGCGTTGGCGGCGATGGCGAGCGCGGAGGCCTGGAAGTTCGGCGCGCCGTCGGCTCCCTGCACCGCGTTCCAGCCGTCCCACGATCCGTTGGCGTTGCGGATGGTGTGGTAGATCAGGCCGTCGTTGCCGGTGGCGACGAGCTGTGCGCTGCCGTTGGCGTGGCCCGCGATGGCGACCTCGGCGGCCTGGAAGTTCCCGGAGCTCGCCCTGCCCGGCAGGGCTCCCCAGTTCTGCCAGGTTCCGTCCACCTTGCGGACGCTGTGGTAGAGGATCTTGTCGGGGCCGTTGGCGACGACCTGGACGGTGTTGTCGGGCATGCCGGTGGCGGTGAGCGCGCGGGCCTGGAAGAACATGGTTCCGGCGCCGGGCATGGCGTTCCAGCTCTGCCACGAACCGTCGGCGTTGCGGACGGTGTGGTACATCAGGCCGTCGTTGCCGATGGCGAACACGTGCAGCTCACCGTTCGGCGTCGCGGCGACGGTCATGGTGCTCGCCTGGAACTGCGCCTCGCCGGCGTTGCCGGGCACGCGGTTCCAGCCCTGCCACGAACTGTCCGCGTTGCGGATGTTGTGGTAGAGGAACCGGTCGGTGCCATTCGCCACGTACTGCGCGGAACCGTCGGCGAAGCCCGCCGTCGCGACCTTGTACGCCTCGAAGTTCGGCGCGCCGGCGAAGCCTCCGATCGCCTTGAAACCGCTCCAGGCGCCGTTCGTGCCGTCACGGGTCTCGTGGTAGAGCGGGTACGCCCGATTGGACGAGCTCTGCCCCATGATCCCGTCGAGGATCGTCTTCGCGTCGGCCGCGTTCGGTTGGTAGCGCTCGGGGAACGCCGACCGTTCGACTCCCTGCGCGACCTCCCAGATCGGCTTGTTGAGCCACGAGCCGCGGGGATAGATGTGGTTCATCGTGTTGAGGAACCAGTTGACCTCGAACGGGACGTTGGTGCGCTGCTCGAACGAGCCCTTGTCGTCGAGCATCTGGAACAGGCCCACGCTGCTCGAGTGACCGCCGGTCTGGTTGAGCAGCCGTGCCTCCGTGATCGCCGCGTCGATCTCGATCAACGCGGCGTGGCTGGGGTAGCCCTTCGCGAGCGTGTTGTCGTAGATCGCTCTGGCGCACGAGATCCGCTCGGCGTCGAGCTCACCCCTGAGGTAGTGGGTCATCCGGCCCGCGAGTGCCGAGGCGAGCGAGCGGTCCTGGTCGGTCGGGCCACCGGCGCGGCACTGGACGTGCGGCGGGTTGGCCGCGTGGGCGGCGGGAGCGAACGGGATGCCTGCCACGGCGGCGAACGCGAGTGCGATGGCGGCGGTGCTGCGGCGTGGTGAACGGTTTTTGGACATGGTGAACACACCTCTCGTGCTTGGTGACAGGAAGAAGGCGGCTTGAAACGTTTCAATCAAGCGGCCGAAGAGAGGGTGTGGACGGACGGGCCGTCCACACCCGACTGCTGCGGGTCAGCTGACCAGGTAGCAGGACTTCGCGACGTCGAACACCGGGTCGACGCCGAACGCCTCGGTGGTGCAGGGCGTCGGGGTGGTGAAGGTCTTGTACACATAGGACCCGTTGCGGCCGTAGGCCACGGTCTGGGTGCCGGTGAAGGAGCAGTTTCCGTTCTCTGCCGCGCATTCCCTCGTGAAGCCGGAGGGCTTGCCCTTCCAGGCGTAGCAGGACTTCGCCACGCCGTAGACCGGGTCGACGCCGAACGTCCCGGATCCGCACTTCGCCGTGCCGCCCGACTCCGCCGTCCAGTACGCGCCGTTGGCGCCGAAGGCGAGCGTGCCCGCGACCGGGCACGAGGAACTCTCGTCCCCGCACTTCTCCCACACGCCGGCCGGAGCGTCCGGCAGCACGTAGCAGGACTTCGTGGCGTCCTGCAGGGGATCGGAGCCGAACGCGGTGGCGGTGCACTTGGCGGTGCCGTTGACCGTCATGAAGCGGAACGCGCCGTTCGCGCCGAATGCGACCGTGTGCTTGCCGTCCACTCGGCACACATCACCCTCGTTGGCACACTTCGCGGCACCGGACGGGCCGCCCGCGGGGGCGAGGTAACAGGACTTGAGCACGCTGGGTGCCGGATCCTTCCCGAACGCCGGGACGTCGCACCTGGTCGGGCCGTTGATGGTCTTGTACTCGTAGTTGCCCGCGCCGAACGCGAGCACCTGCGTGCCGTTCGGGGTGCAGGTCTGGCCTTCGGTCGCGCACAGCGTGTAGCCGGACGGCAGCTGGCCGGGCAGCACGGCGACGTCGAAGGAGCCGGGCTTCACGACTCCGGTCGCGGTGACGGCGTAGGTGCCGCCACCGGCGCCGGTGAGATAGATGTAGCTGCCGTCGGTCGAGGCGCCGGAGATGCCCGCGCCTGCCTGGAACTTGCCGTCACTCCACACGGTGGAGCCGTTCACCGTGACCTTCACCGAGGAGGAACCGTAGGTGGGGACACCGATTCGTCCCGTGGTGCCGGTCGGAGCGGTGAGCTTCGAGGTGAACGTGCCCGGCGTGTAGTCCCAGGTGCCCTTCACCGCGCCCTTCGGCGTGGTGATGTTGCCTTCCACGTGGGTCAGGTCGCCGAGGTGCGGCACGAAGTCGTAGTGCGTGGCGTCACCGGGGTTCAGTCCCAGCACGTAGAACGTCAGTGCGTTGGTCGGGCCGGCGGACCAGCCGTGCGCGGCGCTCACGAACGAGTTGTTGTAGTACGGGGTTCCGTCGTGGTTGAAGCTTTCCCAGAACGTGCTGTTGGTCCCGTTCGGGGAGTTGAGCATGAAGCCCCACTCGCGCCGCATCAACGCCAGCGCGTCGGTGTCGTTGTTCGCCACGAGGTGCGCGGTGAGTTCCATTGAACCGGTGAACGTGCCGACCAGGCCGGGGAGCTCGGGCGTGACCGCGCCGATGTCGGTCCAGTTGGCGGAGAGCGTCCTGGCGACCGAGGCGTTCTTCGCGGTGGTGTCGGTGAGTCCGAACCAGACGGCCATCGAGTTGCCATCCTGCGGGTACAGATCGGTCTCGGGAGTGTCGCGGTACAGGTTGGTCGCCGGGTTCCACAGCTTCGCGTTGGCCGCGGTCTTCACGGAGGCTGCCCGCTGCCGCCATGTGTTCGCCTGCACCGTGTCGCCCTGTGCGTCAGCGAGCTTCGCGCCGGTGGTGAGTGCCCCGTACAGCAGCGCGTTCGCCGAGATCTTGTGCCCGTTGCCCGTCGTGCGGCCCCAGTCGGCGTGTGCGGAGACGTTCAGCAGTCCGGTGTTGTCGACCTTCGCCAGGCTGTAGGCCATCGCTTTGGTGTACTTCGCCCAGATCGACCGCAGCCAGGCGGTGTCGTCGGTGTAGCGGTGGTACAGCCCGGTGCCCACCAGCGTCCACAGGTGATAGGTGTCGGAGACGTAGGCGTCCCGCACCGTGCCGATCTCCGGCCCGGCGTACGAGAACATGCCGTCCGCCCGCTGTATCCCGTACAGCGCATCGAGTGCGTTGCGCGAGGACTTCGTGTCGTTGAGCGACGCGTACGCGGTGGGGAGCGCGACACCGAGATCACCGGGCCACACCGTGCGGTCGCGTTTCGCCCCGTCGGTCAGCACGCTGGTGCCGGGGCCGATGACGGCGGAGTTCTGCCAGCCGGGGCTCTGGACGTTCTCGGAGCGCCCGGTGTCGGGTGCGATGGTGTTGGTCTGCACGGTGTAGGCGCCGGCGTACCAGAGCTTGTTGAGCAGATCGTCGTTGGAACGGAAGTAGTTCGGGTAGTCGCGGAGGTTCGCGCGGTCGGGGTCCGGCGTGAACTGCAGTGTCACGTCGTCGATGTCGACCCAGCCGTCGCCGCCGAGGAACAGGGTCAGGTAACGGAATCCGCCACGCAGTTTCGCCTTGGGCATCGTGTACGTGCCGGAACCGTTGACAGTGGCGTAGATCGCGCCGTCCTGGCCACCGAGTTTGCTGCTGGAGTCGCTCTCCGTGCCGACGTACGCCGCCATCTCGGAGAACGCGAGGCCGACCTGCCTGCCGGTGCCGCTCGCACCGGCGAACCGCAGGGTGACCAGGCCGCCGACCTCCTTGCCGAAGTCCAGCACGACGTAGGAGTTCCTGCCGGACAACCGGGCCGAACCGCCGGTGACGAGGTTGCCCGGCGCGGTGACGGTGCCGCTCGTCTTGTGCACCGAGACCGGCTTCAGCGTGCGTGATGCCGGAGCGAAGTTGTTGGGATCCGACGCGGCAGGAGACTCCGCGGGCAGGGCGGTGGCGCCTGGTGCCGTGATCGAGGCCAGCAGCAGCGCGCCGACCGCCAGCAACGTCAATCTTCGGGCACGCCGGGATCCTTCGCCGCGAGTGCGGGCATGCGTCAGCTTCATGATTCTCCCCCCAGAGATCGTCGACTTGAAACGTTTCAAGCGACTGGGGCGAGCATAGCGGGACTCCTGTCCGCGTTGTCAAGGCATGAGTGCAGCCATGCCGGTCTGTGCAGGTAGGGGTGACATTGATACGTTTCAACACAGTTGAACAGAGGGAGTCATGTGAAACCAACAGTCGGTATCCGTGAGGTCGCCCAGCGAGCGGGCGTCTCCATCGCCACGGTGTCCAACGTGCTGAACCGGCCCGACGTGGTCGCCGTCGAGACCCGGCGACGGGTGCTCGCGGTGATGTCGGAGCTCGGCTTCGTCCGCAACGAGTCGGCGCGCCAGCTGCGCGCGGGCCGCAGCCGGGTGCTCGCCTATGTGGTGCTGGACGCGTCCAACCCGTTCTTCACCGACGTGGCGCGGGGCGTGGAGGAGGTGGCGCGCAAGGCGGGCATGGTCCTGTACCTGTGCAACAGCGCGGGCGACCCGAGCCGTGAGCGCGAGTACCTGGCGCTCCTGCACGAACAACGCGTCGAAGGCATCCTGATCACTCCGATCGAGCCGGACCGGCCGGAGTTCCGCGCGCTCGTCGACAAGGGCACCTCGGTCGTGCTGCTCGACCGCAAGGACAGCGACGGCACCAAGTGCTCGGTCTCGGTCGACGACGTGCTGGGCGGCGACCTGGCCGTCACACACCTGCTGGAAGCCGGGCACACCCGGATCGCGATGGTCGGCGGCCCGTTCTCGATCCAACAGGTGCGCGACCGGCACGAGGGAGCCTTGCGCGCACTGAGGCGAGCCGGTCGGTCCGATGAGGACCTCACCGTCCTCGAAACCAAAGATCTCAACGTCGCCGAAGGCCGCGGCGCGGGAGACCGGCTGACGGGCCTGCCTGCCGCCCGCAGGCCGACGGCGGCGTTCTGCGCCAACGACCTGCTGGCACTGGGACTGCTGCAGTCGATGACGCAGCAGGGCCTCGACGTGCCCGCCGACCTGGCGGTCGTCGGCTACGACGACATCGAGTTCGCCGCGGCCGCCGCGGTGCCCCTCACGTCCGTGCGGCAGCCGCGTGAACTGCTCGGCCGCACCGCCGCGCAGCTGACGCTCGAAGAAGCCGATGGCCACCCGGACCACCAGCACCGCCAGGTGCTGTTCGAACCGGAGCTGGTGGTGCGTGCCTCCACCGTGCGCAGGCGGCGCTGAGGATCAGAACTCACCCAAGCGGAAACGATCGGTCGCGCTGTGTAGCGTCGGCGGCCATTGTCGAGTTCGAGCCGGTTGGCTGGTCTTGGCTGCCTGACCCTTGCCGAGTTGTGGAGGTTGCCGCGCCGAGTTGTTGAAGGGCGCAGCGATTCTGGCCCGTGGCAAGCTTGACTCAATTCGCCGCGAGATCATGGGAATTGCTGTGTTCTTTCTGTCCTTTGTGGACTTCGAGGACATTCTGGGGGCATTTGATGTCGGGCCCCAAGGAGGCTCTATGGGTGCTGACCAGGAGCACACCGTTTTGATGCGCCTCCGCGAGGAACTTCTCCAGCTGCCATGGCAGGTGGTGGCGACAGGCCAGCCAGGCGTGAGCCGCACGATAGCGACCTTGACCAGGCACTGACGGTCTACCACGCCGAGCCCGGCTCGCCATCCGACGAGGCGCTGCGCATGTTGGCGTGCTGGGCTGAGCCGGCACGACATGCTGATGGAAGATCCAGAGCAGCAGGAACTACAACCAGTGCGGCACGGCCGGCGCGCCCGCGCAGTACCGCGGTTCGGTGTACTACGTGGAGATCCCGTGTTCGGGCATCTGCCGAGGGTCAGGCGTTCTGCGTGTTGTTGTCGTCCGCGTTGGGAAGCCTGTTCGGCTCCGTTGCCAGGGCGAGGTCGTCGAGTTGTCGTTGCACCCGTGCGGAGGCGTCATCGCGGCCTTGTTCCCGATACAGCTCCAGTGCCTCCTGCCATGCCTTGCTGGCCTGGTCGTGTTGTCCGAGAGCGGCGTGAAGATGGCCGAGGTTGTTGAGGGTGTCCGGGACCTGGTAGGCGTCTCCGAGAGCGCGGCGCAGGGTGAGGGCCTGGCGGTAGTGGTCGACGGCCTGCCGGTGATCACCGGTGCGGTGGGCGATGAACCCGAGGCTGTCCAGGGTGCCCGCCTCGCCTTCGAGGTAGTGGTGGTGACGCTGCAGGGTGAGGGCGGCGCAGCAGTGATCGCGGGCGGTATCGAAGTCACCCAGGCGTGCGGCGAACCAGCCCACCGCGTTGAGCATGTTGGCTTCCCACGCCGGCTGGTCGAGGGTGCGGTAGAGATCAAGGGCGTGTCGAGCGTGCTTCAGTGCGCGTCGGTCGTCCCCGCGCAGCTCCCAGGTAAGCGCGAACGTCTGGTGGGTGTGTGCCTGTTCAGCGGCGTCGTGATGGTGCATCGCCAGGGCGAGAGCCCGGTCCAGGTGCCCGGTGGCTTCCTCGTGCAAGCCCAGCAGGGAATAAGTGCGTCCGACGTGTCGGTGGGCGCGACTGTGGGTGGCGGGGTCGGGCAGGTGGACGGCTGCGTTCAGCGCGGCCTGCCATGTGGCGAGTGCGTCGCGCCGGTGCCCCCTCCGGAGGTGAAAGATGTCCAGGGCTTGGGCGAGGTGCCAGACGACGTGGTCGCGGCCGAGGACGACGGCGGCGCGCTGGGTGGCGAGGAGGGTGGGGTGCTCGGCCTCCAGCCATGCCGTCGCAGCCACGGCGTCGGGCAGCGGGAGTGGCTGGACGCCGGGCGCGGGCGGATCTGGTCGCACGAGTTGGCGGTGAGGTTCCAGGATGCGGTCGGCAATGTGGGCGGTGTGCAGGTAGAAGTCCATCACCCGCACCAGAGCTGTGTCCCTCACGTCGTCGGGCATGTCGTGTGCTGTTGTGGCGGCGTAGGCGCGGACCAGGTCGTGCATCGCGTACCGGCCGCCCGGTCGCCGTTCGACCAAGGATGCCTCCTCCAACGCCGATAACGCCTTGCGTGCGCGAGCCGAGGACAGGCCGGTGAGGGCGACCACAGCTGGCAGGGTGGTGTCGGGACCGGGTGCGATGCCCAGCAGCGCGAACACGGTGCGCTCGGTGTCAGTGAGTCGGCGCAGGGACCAGGACAGGACGGCGGGCAGGCTGGCGGCGGGGTCGGTGTCGTGGTCGAGCATCTCCAGCCCCAGCTCGCGCAGCTCGGCGGCCGCCTCGGCCAGCGGGAGGCCGGGGCGGGTGGTGGCGTCGCGGGCGGTGATCGACAGCGCCAGCGGGTAGCCCCCGCACAGGTCGATCAGTTCATCGACGGCGTCGGGTTCGGCGGCGACGCGGTCGGTGCCCAGGCGTGCGGCGAGCAGGGCACAGGCCTCGACGCGGTTCAGGACGTCGAGTTGTAGGTGGCGGGTGCCGTGCCGGTCGATCAGCGAGGCCAGTCGGAGGCGGCTGGTGACCAGCACGGTGCAGGCAGGGCTGCCCGGCAGCAGCGGGACGACCTGCTCGGCGGTGGCGGCGTTGTCCAGCACGATCAGCATCCGCCGGTCGGCGACCATGCTGCGGTACAGCGCGGCCTGCGCGTCCAGGTCGGTCGGGATGCGGCCGGGACCGACCCCAAGGGCGTCGAGGAACCCGCGCACCGCCACCTCGGGGGCCGTCGGCTCTTGGGTGGGGCTGTACCCGTGCAGGTCCACGAACAGCTGCCCGTCGGGGAACTGCTCGGCGTGCTGGTGCGCCCATGCCAGGGCCAGCCAGGTCTTGCCGATCCCGCCGGCTCCGCCGATCGCCGAGATCATTACCGTGGCGGCGGCCGGTGTCGCCGAACCGGTGCCGGACGGTAGCGGGTTCTGATCCAGTTCGGCGGTCAGCGCCTCGTCCAGGCGGGCCAGCTCGGTGTCGCGGCCGGTGAACCACGGTGGCGACGCGGGCAATTGCCGGGGCACCGGGCCCTCGATCTTCGCCCCTGTCCCTCCCTTGATCGCTGCCGGGGGCGGGGTGAGGGCGAGGTCGTTGGCGAGGATGCGCTGGTGCATGTCCTGTAGTGCGGTGCCGGGCTCGGTGCCCAGTTGCTCGATCAGCCGGTCGCGCAGGTGCCGGTAGTGGGCCAGGGCGTCAGCGGTGCGGCCGGCGCGGTGCAGGGCGAGCATGAGCTGGCCGGCGACGCGTTCGTCCAGCGGCCAATGGGCGGTGCGGGTGGTCAGAGTGGCCACCAGGTCCTCGCCATGGCCCAGGCGCAGCAGGACGTCGGTGAGGTCGCACTCGGCCTCCAAGCGCTGTTGGTGCAGCCGGTCGCGTTCGGCCTCGGCCCACTCACCGTCCACGCCGGTCAGCGCTTCTCCCCGCCACAGCTCCAGCGCCCGCTGCAGCAGCACCACCGCATGTCCGTCATCGACGGCACGGGCCCGGTCGCACAGGTCGTGGAAGCGCAACAGGTCGACCGCGGAGCGCTCGGCCTGCAGCGTGTAGCCACCAGGCCGCCGGACCACGGTCGCCGATCCACCGCCGGCATCCGCGAGCAGCAGCCGCAGCCGCGACAGATAGTTCAGCAACGTCGCCCTGGCCCGCAGCGGTGGATTCTCGCCCCAGACCCGGTCGATCAGCCGGTCCACCGACACCACCCGGCCCGCGTCCACCGCCAGCGCGGCCAGCACGCACCGCTGCCGCGCCGGCCCGAGATCGAGCGCGCCACCACCGGAGCGCACCGCTATTCCACCCAGAAGAACAAATTCCATCCGCCGGTTCCCAAGATTTCAAACTGCGACCGTGTCACATACATCCAACCAAGGTGATACCAGTCCTGAGCAGCAGATTGTTGAAAAACACGGGAAATTCACGGAGGCGGCGGCGCACAGTAGGAACACGCCGGTAGCCGACATCCGGAAGTGGGTGTCACGGCCAACGTCGTAGGAGGGAACTACATGCACTCAACGCTCAAGGCCCCGTGCTTGTGTAGCTGTCCCAGCACCACAAGTATTTGATCTTGTCCCGATGCGGCCGGTCAGCGACGTCGGAGCCAGCGGCGTAGTTCGTCGTCGGCGGCCCGGTCGGAGTGCTCGGCGTACCGGAGCGAGGTTTGGATCTTTCGGTGGCCGAGCCGCTTACGGATCGTCTGCAGGCTGACCCCGCCGTTGATCAGCTCGGTGGCGTGGGTGTGCCGGAGCTGGTGGAGCCCGATGTCCTCATCGGCGAGCCGGTTGTACTTGGCCCGGAACTCCCGAAGCTACGGCGAGCCGCAAGGTAGGGGGATCTTTATTTCGGGTGGGGGTCGGGTTGAGGATGATCGGTACAGCGGTCGCCGCTGGGGGCTACTCGGGAAAGAGGCGATCGCCAGGATCGCTGCGGCGAAGCCGTCCACCAAGGCGCTCGAAGTTCTGGCGCATGACGAGGCTGGAGATCTTCAAGAAATGGGAGCGTGGATCTTGTCGGTGAGCTCCGCGCGGGCGGAACCACTTCGATGCCGATCGAAGCCCTGTCGGGGCAAAATATCAGAACCAACCATGGCAGGCTCGATCGATATTGATCGAGTCTGCCTGAATCGGAGGTAGGAAATGGTAATGTCATTCGCTCGTCGCGGAGCAATCGCCGGGATGACGGTAGTATCCGTACTCGTGGCCGGACTCATGGTCAGCGCCACTCCCGCAAGTGCCGCCACTTCGGTTTACTGTTCTTTCAGGTACCCGACCGGGGGGCACTACTGTCAAACCGCTGTGATCAGCGCAGATCCCTCAAGTCATAAATTGTTCTGGGAGGCCCGTCCCTGGCATGTATTTCCTTGCATCGAGTATGTTCGGTATCGATTCTGGGACATCGACACTGGCGTCACTATTAGGTCCGGCACTTTTCGCTCCGGCGCGGAGGGGACGGTTGGCGGGCTGTATGGGCGCTACCGCATATCTGTCGACGGATTTTGCAGTTCTCAAGCTTATTTGCAGCAAGTAAGTTGATAGTCGTCTGGGATCGTTGCGCGAATGCGCCGATTGTTCAGGCGGTGACGCACGGCCCTGGTGTTGTTCCGACCAGGAAGCGGCCCGAGCGCCCACCACCGGGAAGCCGAACGACCGATAACGCGTGTTCGCGGGCCTCAAGCCGAACCGGTGAAAACTTGTCCGAATGTGCAGAAAGGATTTCATGGTGAAACGAATTCCGGTCGCGGCGAGTCTCGGGCTCGCTTCAGTGACGACGAATTCCGTTGTGGTCGTGCCCGCCGACGCCACGTCACACGCTGACGTTTTGGTCGCCGGACCGTGGCCCTGCTCCGGCTCGCACCGGTCGCTGGCCAACCTGGAGCTTTCATGAACGGGACAAGGAAGCTCGGGAGTCTCGGCGTCGCGATCACCGTTTTGATCGCGAGCGTCTTGTTGAGCGCGACGCCGGCACGCGCGGACGGAATCGTGCGCTACGAAAACGTGGGGAACCCGGGATGGTGTATGGCGGCCGTGCAAGGCGTAAGACTTGCGCCCTGTGGTAGCAATTATCACCAGCAGTGGTTGTGGAACGTCGTGCCGACTGGGCCAATGGCCGGCATGATCATGCTGAGTAGGTCCGACTATCCCAGGGAGCACTGCCTCGCGTATGACGCGTCATGGAACGAGGCCTACCTTGCTTACTGCAATGTCAATGCGGCGAACCAGTACTGGAGCGTATGGGGCCAGAACGGCTGGGTGGTCTACCAACTGGCGAATACCAACTCGTGCCTCATGCCATATGGCACCGATGCGGTGCGTAGTACTTATCCCCTTGCGTTGTCCTTATGTCCCGCTCGGACGAACGTGCCGAACATCTACGCGTGGCGCTATTGAGGCTCGGTGAGCAGGGTGCGGCGGCCGAGGTCGGCGAGATCGCGGTGAGGACCGCGGGCGATGTCGCTGCGGCAAGCCATTCAAATCCCCCAAGTGCACATGCAGACACGCCTGATCGGCGCGCGAACGAGCGGGGAGGATCACAAAGACACGCTGGAGGCACGTTTCGTGCTCGGCCGGTCCTATTCGAGTCCAAGTTGGACGAAGCGAGTCAGCACAACGCGGCAGTGCATCAGGTTTTTGACGAGATCTACGGTCGGGAGCACATTCTTAGCCTCATGGCGTGGCACAACTGGGCTCGCAACCGCGCCGAAGTGGGTGCCGACGACCAGGCGCGGTCCGAGCTCACGGAGATCCTGGCCTGCCGAGAGACAGTTGCAGCAACGACGTGCTGTTCCTGACCGCCGCCGATCTGTTGCGCAAGGCCGGAGACCTCGATCGGGAAGTCTGGGCGCTCATCGGCTTGTCCGCCGCGTACGCCGGTATCGGGCAGCACGCCCAAGCCCTGGATCTGCTCACCGGGCTTCGTGATCGCGTGGCGGACGGCAACTGCTGGCATCCGGGCGTGGCGGCTGAACTGGACGTGCGTGTCGCTGTCCTTGCCTATCTCGCCGATGGCCGCCGGCCCACACGGAACTACCTGCTCGCCCTGCGGAACCGCACTTCGGACGACGTGTCCCGGCTGTCGGAGATCTCGGACGCCCTTCAATGCCCAGAACGCGCGGAAGATCGGCTGCGCAGGTTCGCTGAGTTCCCCATCGTGTACCCGCCGCCTGGGCACAAGCCGTGGCTGCACCGCAGCATCGGCCAGGAACTTCCCGACCAGCTGTCCCTTGGGTAACCGATCCGGGTGTACCTCTGAGAAGGATCTTGGATCTCACGCCGGCGTCGACATCACCGTCATCGCCGTCTGGCTCGGCCACGAAAGCGTTGCCACCACATAAATCTACGTCATGAGCGGATGTTCGATTGGTCTCGAAGTGGTGGTGTCCGCAGTTGTGTGTCGGTGCCGGTGGTGGGGGTGCTGCTTCGTGCTGTCGGATCCGAGGCAATCCGGTTGAACGGGTGACGGGCGATGTGCAGGATTGCGCGGTGATCAGTGATCTGGCTCCTGTTTTTCTGAGCTGGGACGAAGTGGATCCTTCCCGCCACCCGTTCGACCGCCTCTCGGCAGCGCGGGTGGTGAACTCGCTCGGCCCGGCCCGGCGGGTGCCTCGCGCCCCGTCCCCTGATCCGGCGATGAGCGGCTGGTCCTACAGCGAGGGCAACCTCTGGGCCGACGCGATGTCCCGCGCCCTCGTCGAACGCTACGGCCTGTGGGCGCTGGGCTGGCGCTGGGCGCACGACGAGGGGGACTTCGACGGCGGGCCGGTGGAGAGTTGGTGCTGCCCGAAGCACTCGATCACCACCCCGGAGGAAACGCTGGCCCGGGTCACCGCGGCGCTGTGCGAGTGGCGCGGGTGGCTGGAAAGCCTTGCCGGGTGGTTCGATGCCTACCTGCTGGAGCCGGCGGATGTCGAGGACCAGCGGATCCTGTGGGAGTGCGCCGCCCGGAACCTGATCCTCCAGATCGTCGACCGCACCGGCTGCGGCAGCGGCTGGCACCGGCACTGCAGGCAGGTCCTCACCTGGTACCTCAGCCGCCGGGACATCGCACCCGAGCTCGCACCGGACCTGGTCGACCAGGCGATCGGCGGGCGGTTCCACAGCTGGACCACTCCCGACGCGGTGCTGGTCGGCGACGTCGCGGAGAAGTTCGCGCTGTCACTGCGACCGGATGACGACCCACCACCCTCCGAACCCGCGCCCGACCACCTGGAACGCTGGCTCGCGGTGCGCGAGGCCGTGCCCTGGCCGCAGGCCACGGGCAGTGGCCCGGACGGGCCGGTGGTCCCCGCCGTCGACGGCGCGGCGGTGGACATCCGCGCCTTCGACGGCGTCGTGGACCCCGCCCGCGCGGAAGGCATGCTCGCCGCCATTGGACTGGTACGGGCCGACGCGCGACGCGGCGCCTCACTCGACTTCCCCTTGCTTCGCGGCTGGCAACAGCATGTCCTGGGCACGCCACAACCGCCCCCGTTCCGCACCTCGCCCGCCTTCGCCAAAAGGGGCCGGGAGCGCTACGGCATCGACCCCACCACCCGCACCCGCCTCGACGCCTGCCTGGCCCAGAGCGCACAGGACACCGAACGGCCCCTCGCCTTGACCGCTCGCGCAGCACGCGCCTACCTGGACGTCTGCTTCTTCCACCCCTTCGACGACGGCAACGCCCGAGCCGCCTTCCTCGCCCTCGTCTTCGTCCTCGCCCGCGAAGGCGTCGCACTGGACAACGTCGGCCTCCTCCGACGTAACACCTTCCACGCCGACGCCCCCGAGGACCCGGTGATCCTCACCCGGTACATCGACTCCCACATCACGTCGACCCGCCGCGCCGCCGCGTCCGATCACGCACCGGGCTGACCCGGCCGGTGAGCACCACCCGAGCACGACAGATGCGCACGACGATCCACGCGGAACGAGCGCCACTCGCCGACCGGTGACGGCGACTCGTCCCGGCCACGGAACGATCACCGGCACGTGCCCGTGATCTCAACGCACCGACAGCCACCCCGGTCCCACCACGTGGTCCGTCGCCGAGCGCCCACTCGACGCGCAGCCTGCGCCAAGCCCGCAGCACCGACCTCTGGAACCCGAGTTCGCCGTCCCTGACCCGCAGCACGAGCGGTTCGCCGTCGCGGACACCCACCTGGACCTCCAGGCGACCGGAGCAGTAGCCGCGCACCGGGCACGCCAGGTCGGCCGTGTCCGCGACGTCGTCCTCGGCGAACTCCACCGCCTGCGAACCGTCGAGATCGAGCAGCACACCGCGGACGCGGAACCCCGGGACCTGGTCGCGGCCCGCGGCTCGACCTGCCGCAGCTGCACGACGTCGGACCGTCCGGCGCGGCCCGGCTGTTGGCCGATGTCGGCGACATCGGCCGGTTCACGACCCAAAACCGGTTCGCCTCCTGGAACGGCAACGCACCGCTGGACGCCTCCTCCGGGACCAGGTCCGGCACCGGCTCTCCCGCGCGGGGACCCGCCGCGCCAACCGGGTCCTGCACATCATGGCCGTGGTCCAGCTCCGCAACCCCCACCGCAGGCCGCGCCTGCTACAACAGAAGGAAAGCCGACGGGAAGACCTCGATGGAGGCGATGCGCGCTCTCAAGCGCGGCCTGTCCAACGTCGTCTACGCCCGCATGATCACCGACCATCGACTACGCGACGTTCTGCAGTCAGCACCGCCTCGCCCGCTGCGGACGGGTCGATCTTCTCTGTATTGATGAGTTGGGCTATGTGGAGCTGGACCGGCGCGGGGCCGAACTGCTGTTCCAAGTCTTGACCGAGCGCGAGGAAAAGAACAGCGTGGCGATCGCCTCCAACGAGTCGTTCTCCTCGTGGACCAAGACCTTCACCGATCCCCGGTTGACCTTCACCGACCCCCGGTTCTGCGCGGCCGTCGTGGACCGCCTCACCTTCGGCGGCAACATCATCGAGACCGGAGGCGACTCCTACCGCCTCGCCCACACCAGAGCACTGAAATCCAACACAGCCTGACGCCCTGGAAGTCCGCGGCTTGGGCAGGATGTCTACCGTGACATCACACTCCGCGCAGGTGAGCCAGTCCCGACCGTTCTACGCCGATCATGCCGCGGCCTACGACCTGCTCATCACGGATCCGGTGGAGCCCTGGGTCGACGCGGTCCACGACGTGCTCGTGCGAACCGGACATCACGCGGCGTCAGTTCTGGACGCAGGCTGCGGGACCGGCCGGCATGCCGCCGCCCTCGCTGCCAAAGGCCACCACGTCGACCTCGCCGATGCAGCCGGCACACTCCTGGACCAGGCGGCGAAACGGTGTCCCGCAGCACGGCGCTACCAGGCCGACCTGTGCTCGCTTGACGTCGTATCGCCATACCAGGCGGTGACCTGCCGCGGCGTGCTGAACGACATGATCACCGATGCCGAACGCGACGCGGTTCTCGTCTCGCTCGCGAGCAGTCTGCAGGAGCGCGGTCTGTTGATACTCGACGTCCGCGACGAGCACGGGTCCCGGGAACGCGCAGACGGGACGCCCCGTGAACGGACAGTGGAACTCGGCCCGGGAAAACAGCTGACCTTCACCAGCACCGTCACATGGCAGGCAGGACTGCTGCATGTCCACGAGCAGTACGACCTTCTTGCACAAGACGAGCCTCAGCAAAGGTCGAGCTACGACTTCATGATGCGTCCCTGGAGCACGGCAGAACTCCGTCAACGTCTGTCCACGGCAGGTTTCCACGACATCGAGATCGGCCCCGGAGCCGGACGGAAGACCGCCGACCGGCTGTTCATCGTCGCCGTCCGTCGATAACCGTCTCGCGGCCCTCGCCTCCCGGCATGCAGACGCGCCTGCTGGGACCAATCCACTCGTTCGCACCACACCAATGATCGCCAAGTGGGCCCAGAACACTCTGTCGCGTGGAGCCAGACGACTCGTTCGAGGCCAAGGGTGTCATGAGCGCGCGTTGGTCGCTGTGCGATCAGCGGCATGACAGTGCGTTCGTGTGTCCTGGTCGTGGAGGAACTGGTGTCCGCAGTTCGGGGCGGTGCTCGACGAGTGTCGACATCTGCGCCATCCGGGTGTCGGGCCCCGTGGCGCGACTCGGATCTCGGATTGCCGGGCCATGCTGTGGTGCATGAGCTCCATGTGGCTGGTGGTGATCGCCGTCGGAGTCGTGCTGGCGTTGTTGAGTGCGCTGCTACTCGCTCGACGTCGACTGGGCGGGAAGGCCCCTGGCATTCGTCAGCGGACATCCGTGACTCCTGGGGTCGCCATGAAGCGTTCTCCGACTGAGCGGTCTTCATCTCCGCCGAGGGCGCGACGGCCGGTGCCGCCTGTCACGGAGTTCATCGTGGTCGGACGTCGGGTGCGAGTCACGGTGAACGGCAATGGGCTGGTGGTGCACAGCCAACAAGGCAGCGCCTGGCGTGAGTACGTCGGATTCGAGTGGAAGCAGATCTACAAGGCGTACCTCGATTCGGGTACGTATGATGCCGCTCTCGCTCTGTACGCGACGACGAGCAACGGCGAGGGCTCGCGCAAGCGGCACCTGGTGGACGCGCAGCACCTGACCCGCGCGCAGTGGAGCGAGCTTGCGTCCGCTGCCGCCGCATGGACTGCGGGAAGAGTCGTAATCGACCTTTCTCCGCTCGATGATCCTCCTCCCATCACGGACATCTGACCGCTGCCGCTCCATCCGAGCCGACTGGTCCACGTCGTCACGCGACAACGCTCTGTCGTCGGCATGAGCGCGGCACCGTTCAGCACCCAACCGTCGATCTTGAGGCCAAGGCTGTTGAAGCAGTCATCGCATCCGTGCGCGGAGTATTCGACCTGAACGACCGGTGGGAGGGCACCACGCTCAACACCTGCGATGGCCTTCAGCCTGCGTGGGGGACCACGCCTCCGCTCCGCTCTCGGTGCCGGTGCTGTTGAACGAACTGGTGTTGCCGGCCCGGTCCACGAGCGGCTCGGTCGTCAGCGAGCCTCGCTGAGCCGGGACGCACGCAGGAGGTCGAGCTGGTCGGCGCCGCTGGTTCCCAGGGCTGCCGTGTAGGTGACGATGCGCAGGTCGACGCCGGGCACGGTCAGCACGTCGCAGTCCAGAGTGACGTCACCCAGCTCGGGATGGCTGATCGTCTTGAGATCGCCGGTGAGCTGTCCCATGCCCGCCACCGGCCACAGCTCACCGAAGAAGGGCGAGGCCGCCCGCAAGCCGTCCACGAGCGCCGCCAGTTCCGGGTCGGCCGGGTAGCGGGAGGCCGCTTCGCGCAGGTCCGCGACGATCGCGGTCTCGAAAGCGTACGGTCCGGCTGTCGAGGTGACCGGGCGCAGGTGCCAGCGGCCCTCGCCCGTGCCGAAGAGGGCGCGGGCGAGGTTGCGTTCGGCGGGCGGCAGGCCGGACGGATCGCCGTGCAAAGCCGTCCACATGTCGTTCCACCACAGCAGGCTCCAATCAGCGGCGAACACGCCGATCGGGAGATCGCCGAGGCGGTCGACGAGGCGGCGGATGCTCGGCGGCACGTGGGTGCCGATGGTCTGGTCGCGGGGCGCGAGCAGGCCCGCAGCACGGAAGAGCTGGTCGCGTTCGGCAGGGGAGAGCCGCAGCGCGCGGGCCAGGGCCGAGACCACCTGGACGGACGGGTTGGTGGCCCGGCTCTGCTCCAGCCGCAGCACGTACTCGTGGGAAAGACCGGCGAGCTCGGCGAGTTCCTCGCGGCGCAGGCCGGGGGCGCGCCGACGAGCTGACCGGGCGTAGCCGGCATCAGCCGGGTCGAGGCGGTCTCGCCAGCCGCGCACCAGGGCACCGAAGCTCAGGTCGCTCACTCCTCCATGATCGCACCGGGCGTGTCCTGCACCACGGTCACCATCCGAGCGAGCGCGGCGCGCATGTAGCGGGTCCAGAGCGGATTGAACGGCCCGGCGACGATCCAGCGGCGGCCAGGCAGCGGCTGGAAGTCGTAGGTCCACCGGATCGACGTGCCGGTGCCGTCGGGGAGGAACGACCACTCGCCACGCACCCCGGAGACCAGCTTGGCCAGCACGTTGGTGAAGCCGCTGAGCTCGTAGGCGAACCCGTGTCCGTCCACGACCTCGGTGAGCCGCTCGTCGGCCTTGGAGCCGTCGGTGAACCAGGTCTGACGCGAGGTCCCCGGCCGGTCCCAGGTACCGGTCTGGCCGCGCACCTCCGCGACGCCGGGGAACGGTCCCCACGGCTTGAACACCTGGGGGAGATCGATCGGCACGATGATCCGGTGGGTGTGGGCGGGGCTGGACGTCGTACGAGCGAAGACGGTGATCGGAACGCTCTTTTTCGTCATGCCACGAGCATCACGGGCCGTGCCCGCCCGAGGCAGACACCTGTCAGTACACACCCTCGAGGTCTCGCCGTGCTGCCTTCTGCGGGTAAATTCCAGTCGACGCGGAGGCTGGGCGACTACGCGAGCCGCAGGGGCGCGTTCTGGCAGCTTGGAGCGCGACTCCATCGGTCACGGCTCAGTTGGCTCGGCCTGTCGCCAATCGGACTGATGCGGTTGCCGTCGGGTGGCCGTTGCAACTACATGACCGAGTGGAGACCTCGTCGTCAGGCGAGAGTCGTCTCCAAGCCAGGATCAGGGCCGACGAGCACCGCTGTCTCGCCAACAGAAACGGGCATGGGGCCAGCACCACCGTTGCCCGAGCCGCTCCGCGTCGATGACGAAATGCTGTTCAGCTCGCGTCAGCCATGCCTCTCATCCCGGTGGTCAGAGCGGCCTGCGATTCCAGGCCTCAGTGCCGGACGCGGACGACGAGCTTGCCGGTGGCGCGGTCGTGCTCCATGTCGTCGTGGGCCTGTGACACCTGCTTGAGGCCGTCGTAGACACGGTCCACGGGGAACGCCAGCCCGCCAGCCGCGATCGCGTCGAGGATCTCCTGGAATGCCTCCCGAGGCAGGTCGGTGGCGTCGCCGAAGTAGCCCGCCAGGCGCACGCCCTTCGGCAGGTACTCGTTCGGGGAGAACTCCCGCACCGTCCACTGGTTGGACAGGCTGCCGCCGAAGCAACCCGTGCCGTGCACGCGCACCGCGCGCAGAGTGTCGGGCAGGGTCGGCGTGCCGACGAGATCAAGGGCGGCGTCGACGCCCTCCGGGTACAGCTCGCGCACGGCCGGCGCGACCTCGCCGGTGTCGAGCAGGGGGTGGTGGACGCCGTGCTCCTTCAGCAGTGCGAGGCGTTCGGGCCGCCGGGTGGTGGACAGCACCGTAGCGCCGCGCCATGTGGCCAGCGCGGCGGCGGCCAGACCTACCGAGGAGGTTCCGCCGCGGATGAGCACGGTCTGACCGGGCTTGAGGTCCAGGCCGACGGTGAGCGAGCCGTAGGCGGTCTGCACCATCTCCGGCAGGGCGCCCAGCATCTCCCATGGCAGGTCGGTGTCGACGGGGATGACCTGCGACAGTGGCACCGAGGTGTACTCGGCATAGCCGCCGTCGTAGGTACGCCCCATGTTCCCCATCATCGCGACGACACGCTGCCCGAGAGCCAACCCGCTGCCGTCCGAGGCCGCGTCGACGGTGCCGGCGGCCTCGATACCCGGCACCCTGGGAAAGCTGACGCCCTCGCCCAGACCCAGCCGGAGCTTCAGCTCCGAGCGGTTGAGCCCGAACGCCTCGACGCGGATGCGCACCCAGCCGTCACGCTCGGGCGGGAGCGGGAGGGTGGTCAGCCGCAGGTTGTCCACAGGGCCGGGGGCGGAGAGCTGGACGGCGCGCATGGTGATCGGCGAGGACATCATGGACTTGCCTCTTCCGGGGTAGGAGCGTCCAACCGCCGTGTCAACATGCGGCCACTGTGGGTTCATTCCCGACTCGCTGATGTCCGGCGGCCGACCTGCTGGGCGTTCCTCGTTCAATCGTTCGGTTGAACGAGGATTCGATCCTCCGCTGTGCGGTGACGCTCCGCACGGATGACGCGGAGATCTTTCGACCGCAACATGATTGGCATCGTCGAACAGGCTGACCCTGGGACAGAAAGGTTTCACCGTGTCGAGCTCGCTCAGCAGACGACGTGTCCTTGCCGCAGGTGCCGGCGCAGCGCTCGGCCTCGGTGCCTTCGGCAGTTCTGCGGCGTCAGCGGAAGCCGTCGGGACACCGCAGATCGCCGGGCCCGAGGAGAACAGGACGCTTGACGAGATCTACCAGGCCGCGCTCAGGGAAGGCGGCAAGCTCGCCATCTACGCCGGTGGCGACACCCCGACCCAGCAGGACGGCACGAAGGCTGCGTTCAAGGCCCGTTTCCCCGGCATCGACCTGACGCTGATCGTGGACTACAGCAAGTACCACGACGTCCGCCTCGACAACCAGTTCGCCACCGGCACCGTCGTGCCGGACGTCGTGCAGCTGCAGACCCTGCAGGACTTCGTGCGATGGAAGGCACTGGGGCGCCTGCTGCACTACAGGCCCGCCGGGTTCTCGAAGGTGTACGACGGTTTCAAGGATCGTGAGGGCGCCTGGGTCGCGGTCGCGGCGATCGCCTTCAGCTTCATGTACGGGCCCGCGGCCGTCGGTTCGGACGCGCCGCGCACGCCCCTCGACCTCGTCGACCCGAAGTGGAAGGGCAAGATCGCCTCGTCGTATCCGCACGACGACGACGCCGTGCTCTACCTCTATGCGCTTTACGCCCAGACCTACGGCTGGGACTGGGTGGCCAAGCTGGCGGCTCAGGACGTGCGGTTCGCCCGCGGCAGCAACTCGCCGGGCGAGGCGGTCGTCGCCGGGCAGAAGGCCATCGGCATCGGCGGTGCCGGCTCACTGGTGGCGCCCCCGTCGTCGCCGCTGAGGTTCGTGGCGGCCGACGGGCATCCGTTCATGGCCTGGGGTCAGCGGGCCGCGATTCTCAAGCAGGCCAAGAACCCCACCGCCGCCAAGCTGTACCTGAACTGGCAGTTGTCCCTCGCCCAGCAGCAGGCGTCGTTCAACGGCTGGTCGGTGCGTACGGACGTCACCCCGCCGGCCGGCCTGAAGCCCATCTGGAAGTACCCGAACGCGCACGTCGACGGCTTCCCGCGATTCATGGCCGACCGCGCCGAGGTGGAGCGTTGGAAGCAGACCTTCGCGTTGTACTTCGGTGAGGTCAAGGGCGATCCCACGCCCGGATGGCCCGGATTGCGTCCCGGCGCCTGATGGTGAAGGGCGAGGGCCGCTGAACGTGGCCCTCGCCCTTCACATCGGTCACACCGCGGGTGGATACACTGGGGCTTCGCTGGTCCTAAGTGGAGCAACAATCCCCGGGGGCTGCTTTGTCCGACCGCGGGTCCGCCCGGCCTCCGCTGTCGGCACATCGACGCCGGATGGTTCTCGAATACCTTCCGCAGCTCGTGTTCTTCATCATCGTCTGCGCCGCGACGGTCCGGCTCGTGGACCTGAACGTCGCACTGTGCTGGCAGATCGTGACCATCAGCTCGGCGCTCGCCGCCGTGTACGCGGCAGGCATGACACTGTGCGCCAGGCTCAGCCCGCTCGCGAGGCACGGCTGGGTGGTGGCGCTGATCCTGCTCTGGGCAGCGCTTCTCGCGCTCACCCCGCCGTTCCTGACCGTTGCGTACGTCTGGTGCGCCGTGCCGCTGGCGTGTGCGGTCCTGCGCGTGCTCGGCCACCGTGGGGCCTTGGTCGCGGTCGGAGCGATCACCACCGTGCTGGTCGCCCGGCTGGTCTGGGCCACCGGCGGGTTCGACGCCGAGGTCGTGCTGATTCCCTTGGTGGCGGTGTGGGGCACCGTGGCCCTGTACTGGGCCCAACAACGGGACGCCGAGGAGCGGCAGCGCCTCGTGGAGGAGTTGCGCGGCACGCGCGACGTGCTGGTGCGGGAACAGCACCGGGCTGGTGTGCTGGAGGAACGCACCCGCATCGCCCGGGATCTGCACGACACACTCGCCCAGGAACTGTCCGGCGGCGTGATGCTGCTGCAGGCGGCCGAACGGAACTGGGAGGGGCAGCCGGACGTCGCGCGCACCCAGGTCCGCATGGTCGCCGACGGTCTGAGCGCGGGTCTCGCCGAGACCCGGCGCATCATCACCGACCTCACGCCGCCCGAGATCACCGACGCCGGACTCGCGGGCGCGCTGCGCCTGCTGTGCGACCGCGCGCGGCAGAACGAGACCGCCGAGCGCGTCGAGTTTCGCGCCGTTGGGCCGCACCGTCCCGGCCTCGACGAACAGGTCGCCACCACGTTGTTCCGCGTGGCGCAGAGCGCGCTGGCCAACGTGCGCGAACACGCGCACGCCACCACCGTGACGGTGGTCTTTCGCCAACAGCAGGAGCGCGTCGAGCTGGAGGTGCGCGACGACGGCGCCGGCTTCGAGCTCGCCGGTGAGGTGTCCCGAACGGGCAGAGGCTTCGGCCTGCACTCGGCGAAGGCCCGGCTGCTCGAGTGCGGGGGACACCTCGACATCGACAGCGCACCTGGTCGAGGCACCCGGATCGTGGCCGCCGTTCCTCTCCTGACTGCAGCGGTCTCATGACCGTCACCCCGTTGCGCCTGCTGATCGCCGACGACCACACGGTCGTGCGAGCCGGGCTGCGGGCATTGCTCGAAGGTGAACCCGACTTCAACGTCGTCGCAGAGGTGGGCAGCGGCGAGGAGGCCGTGCGGGTTGCTGTCGGCCTGAGGCCCGACGTCGTGCTGATGGATCTGCGGTTCGGAAACGCGGAACACGGCATCGACGGGGTCGAGGCAGTCCGCCTGCTGACCGCCCAACTGCCCGGCACGGCGGTGGTGATGCTGACCAGCTACTCCGGACACGCCGATGTCGTCCGCGCGTTGCAGGCCGGTGCGCGCGGCTACGTGCTCAAAGCGGGACTGCCAGAGGAACTCTTCCGCGCCGTGCGCGAGGCCGCCACCGGGGGCATCGGCCTCGCGTCCGAGGTCGTCGGGCACCTGGTCGGCCGAGTGGTCACACCTCCGCTGGAGTTGAGCGAGCGCGAGAAGGAAGTCATCCGGTTGATGGCGGACGGTCACAGCAACCGTTCGATCGCTCAGTCGCTGTTCCTCAGCGAGGCCACGGTCAAGACGCACCTGGTACGCGTCTACCGGAAACTGGGTGTCGACAACCGGGCGGCGGCCGTTTCCGAGGCAGTGCGCCGGGGGTTGCTGGAGCTCACGTAAGTGGTGGCCTGCCGCTCGGGTTCTCGTCAAGACGTGACAGGGCAGCGGCCGCCAGCACCAGATCGAACAGTTCGCCCCGGCGGGGCACCGAGGGATCGGCTGCCAAGCGCAACAGGAACGGCACATCGCCGTCCTGACATCGGCATGAGCGAACGACCTGCGGCATGAGAGTGCGGCCATGACTGTCGTGGCGGTGAGTCCGGTGTCGCGGACCCGTTCGAGTGTGGGCAACAGGACATCGAACACGAACGGTTGGACGCCGCAGCTGTCCTCGATGATGGCAGGAGTGCGCCTCCGCGGTCGGGACAGCCGCCGGCGTGCTGGCCGGCCCCTGGGTACCTGGGTTTCAGAGGTAGCTGATGCCGGTCAGTTCCTCGGCCGCTGCCCAGAGTCGCCTGCCGATGGCCGGGTCGGCCGCGTCCCGGTTGAGCCGGGCCTCGGTGACGCGGCCGCGCGTCTCCCCGAGGCCGGCCGGCCCGAAGAACTGGCCACCCTGCACGCCGGCCGCGGTCGCGGCGTACAACTGCGGCAGCGCGCCCCGCTGCACCGACTGGGTGGCCAGCAGGCCGAGCCGCGCGATCACCTGCCCTGGCCGGCCACGGTGTTCCCAGGCGCGCGGGGTCAGGTTGGTCCGGGTGAGACCGGGGTGGGCCAGCACGCTGATGATCGGCAGTCCGGCGGAACGCAGGCGGCGGTCCAGTTCGAGGCCGAAGATCGTGGTGGCGAGCTTGGATCTGCCGTAGGCGGTGGTGGCCCGGTAGCCACGTTCGGACAGCAGGTCGTCGAAGTCGAGGTGCGCGGTCTTGTGGGTGATCGAGCTGAGGCTGACCACGCGGGCTTCCCGCGCCGCGGCCAGGTTGTCGAGCAGCAGGCTGGTCAGGGCGAAGTGGCCCAGCATGTTGGTGGCGAACTGCAGCTCGAAGCCGTCGGCCGAGGTGCGGCGCGGGCCGAGCAGGACCACGCCGGCGTTGTTGACCAGCAGGTCGATCGCGGGGTGGTCGACGGCCAGCTTGGCGGCGAACGCGTGTACCGAGTCGAGGCAGGCCAGGTCCAGCTCGCGCACCTCGGTGTCGCCGTCGATCCGGCGGGCGGCCTGCTCGCCGGCGGCGGTGTCGCGGACAGCGAGGACGACGTGGGCGCCGTGGCGGGCCAGCTCGGTGGCGGTGACCAGGCCGAGGCCCGAGTTTGCGCCGGTCACGACGGCGATACGACCGTGCTGGTCGGGGATGTGGTCGGCGGTCCATCCGGTCATCTGCTGCTCCTGGAGGGTGTCGGTGCACTGTGCCGACGACGTTAGGAGTTGTCCGGGCCGGCTCGGTCGTCCTTGGTTGCCTGGGTCTGCGAGGCCTACCTTGGGCACCCGCGGAGCAGACACACTGGTGGCATGAGCAGTCCTCGTCCCTACGCTCGCGAGCTCGGTGAGTTCCTGCGTGCCCGGCGCACCCGGTTGCGTCCGCACGACGTCGGCCTGGAACCGGGCGGCCGGCGCAAGGTCACCGGGCTGCGGCGCGAGGAGATGGCTCTGCTGGCCGGGCTGAGCACCGACTACTACCAGCGGATCGAGCAGGGTCGCGAGGTCCGCCCGTCCGACGACGTCCTGGCGGCGCTCGCCGGCGCGCTCGGCCTTGGCGACGAGGAACGCCGGCACCTGTTCGCCCTGGGCCACGCCGCCCGCCGGCCGGCTGGCGCCCCGGTGAACCGTGAGCCGAAGCGGGTGCCGGACAGCACACGCCGGCTGCTGAGGGTGATGGACACCCCGGCGGTCGTGCTCGGCAGGCACCTGGACCTGCTCGACTGGAATCCGATGGCCGAGGCGCTGCTCGGCGATCCGGGCGACTACCCGCCGGACCGGCTCAACATGCTCCTGCTGTTGTTCGACGACGCGCGGACCGACCAGAAGAGCTGCTCGGACTGGGAGAAGCAGGCGCTGGACTACATCGGCATGATGCGCGCCGCCGTCGCCACCGACCCCACCCACCCCCGCGCCGCCGCGATCGTCGGCGAGCTGAGCATCCGCAGCGCCGAGTTCCAGCGGTTGTGGGCCCGCCACGACGTTCGCGAGTCGGTGAGCGGAGCCAAGACTTTCCGGGTGCCCGAGGTGGGCGACATCGTCCTGGACTGGGACACCTATCCGCTGCCTGGCAACCCCGGACCGGTCATGCTGGTGTTCACCTCCGAGCCGGGCAGCGCTGACGCGGACCGGCTGCGGCTCCTGGCGTCGTTGCACGCGTCCCGCTCCGCGCTTGCCGACGAGCTCCGCGACCGGCATCTCAGGTCGTCCGGTCGCGGGCATGTCGACCTGGACTCGGCCGGCGTCGCTGAACCCGGCTCTTGACCTTGGAGCAAGGTGATCGCCACACCCCCGGTTGTCGGTCACGTCGAGCCTCCGGATCTCCGTCCGGAAAGCCACCCCGCAAGTGTGTGCGTCGCGATTCCACCTGGTGACTTCGACAGTATCGGCGGGAAGCCGGCCAGGTCACGGAACAGCGCGGGACTGACCAGTTCCCTGGTGCGGATTCTCGCCGGCAAGATACATCGCGATGGTGGGCTCGAAGTTCTCACGGGTGAAGAACGGTCGACGCCGTCTTTGGTGTCCCTGTTCTCGTCCGTGCGGGTGCCGTCCAGTCCCGGAGAGAGGGCCACGATCGCCGCCGGGACATCCTGTCGTCGGCATGAGTGGGCGCTGATGGCCGGCCGGGCTTACGGATCAACTCCGCTTCAAGGTGGCATGGTCGCCTGTGGTGTCGAGGCACCATCCGTCAGGCCAAATGCTTGAGCTCGCATCCACTTCCGGGCTCGTCGTTTCTGGATTCTCGACGACAGTGTCCTGGAACTCGGCGGTCGCGGTTTCGCTGATCCACTCGGCGTTGCGGAAGTCCGCGCTGCCGGCGAACACCGCGCCCTTGAACGACGCCTTCCCGTGGAAGGTGGTTCCCTGGAACGACACGTGTCGCCCGAACCTGACTAGACGGTTGCCCTGCGAAACCATTGGTGAACCGACTTCTCCGCTGATGTACTGATCTGCGACCGTGAGTCTGCCGCGTGACGGAGGTCGTAGTTGTGACGGGTTATGACGCGCTTGCCGAGGTGTACGAGTGGCTCATCTCCGATGCGAAGCTGGCTCCGGCCGAGTTCGCTGCGTCGTTTGATGATGTCCTCAGTCTCCTGCCGTCGAACGCCCACGTCCTCGATTGTTCGTGCGGAACCGGACAGTTGGCGGTCGGCCTCGCCGGTCTTGGCATCCAGGTTGTCGCAACTGACGCCAGCGAAGCGATGGTTCGTCGGACTGCGGAGTTGTCAGAGGAGTTCGGGGCATCTGTTCGGACAGTGCGGGCAGACTGGGAAGAGTTGCCCGACCATTTCGATGACGTCACCTTCGACATGGTGTTCTGCGTTGGCAACTCGCTGCACCATGCCGTCGGCGCGAGAGGCAGGGTTGCTGCTCTGGAGTCGATGTCACGGCTTCTGCGCCGTGGCGGGCGCTTGGTGCTCACCTCCCGCACGTGGGAACTCGTGAGAGCCAAAGGTTCCCGACTGGACATCAGTGACCGACTCGTCCGCCGGAACGGTCGCGATGCCGTCGTGGTCTACCGCTGGGAGATTGCACCGCTTTGGGAGGAGGAGCACCACATCGAGATTGCGGTCGCGCAAGTTGATGCGGCTGGGTCGGTTCTTGTCCACTCGGAACTGCTGTCGTGCTGGCCCTACCGATACGACGAACTCGAGGTCGAGTTGCACCGGGTCGGACTTCGGATGGAAATGAGCACGTTCAACCCTGAGGCCGAGAACTACATGGTGGTGGCGAGCAAGGTATAGACAACGGGCTCACAGTCCCTGGCCGGACCGTGCGTTCTGGTTGGTATTGGCGGATGCCGTGGCACCAGCGCTTGGATCGGCCCTGTCGACGTTCCGGTGTGGGCTGTCAGAGCGCCGAGTTACGCCGTTCGTTTGACAACCCTGCCAACCGGCTAACGCAGCCGAGGCGAACTCCGAAGTACGGTCGATGACTGCCTTGTTCCTCAGTCACGCGAGCCGGGACCAGGACGCGGCGCGCCTGGTCCGTCGGTGGCTGGGTGACGCGGGATACCAGGCTGTCTTCCTCGACTTCGATCCGACAGCTGGTATTCCACTCGGCCGCAAGTGGGAAGTCGAGCTGTACGGCCAGCTTCGGCAGGCCGATGGCGTGGTCTTCCTCGCCAGCACCACCTCGGTGGAATCGAAGTGGTGTTTCGCTGAGTTGAGTCTGGCCCGTTCCATGGGCCGTCCGGTCTTCCCGCTCCGTCTGGAGCCAGGCGCGGAGTTGAGCCTGCTTCAGGACGTGCAGTGGATCGACTTGGAGGACGGCACTGGAGCGCTGGACCGGTTACTGGACGGACTCCGCCGGGCGGGACTCCGGCCGGACGATGCCTTCGCCTGGGATCCGGCCCGGCCGCCCTTTCCCGGACTTGAGCCGTTCGAGCGGCAGGACGCCGCGGTGTTCTTCGGTCGCGAGCGTGAAGTGGACCGCCTGGTCGAGTTGTTGTCGAATGCGCCGCTGCGCAGACCCGGTCGATTCGTGATGATCGCTGGACCTTCCGGCAGTGGCAAATCCTCGCTGCTGCGTGCGGGCTTGCTGCCCCGGCTGGAACGGTCGATCGGACGCTGGAAGATCTTGCCGTTGATGCAACCGGGGCGTCACCCGCTGCGGAGCCTGGCGCGCAGCCTGCAGGCGGCACTGCGTGCTGCTGGCCAGCAGCACGACCTGGAGAACCTGGTCCGACACCTCGATGACGGGGCTGAGCGCCTCGTCGAGTTCGCCCAGGAGCTCGGCGAGGCCGTCGGTGAGGGGAGAAGCGACGTCCTGCTCGTGATCGATCAGGCCGAGGAACTGGTGACCCGCAGCGGATCGCGTGAGCAGGAACAGTTTCTGGCGCTAGTGCGCGAAGCACTGCACGAAGACAGTCCATTGTGGATAGTAGGGACCATGCGCGCGGAGTTCCTCTCCGACGCGCCCGAGCGAGCCGGACTGGCTGCGGCCGTCGATCACACGATCCTGCTCGAACCGTTGAGCCGAGCGCAGTTGCCGGCGGTCATCCAACGCCCGGCGCAGCGGGCGGGCGTGGACTTCTCCCCAGGTCTGGTGCAGCGCATGGTGGAGGACACCACGGGCGGCGACGCCTTGCCGCTGCTGGCATGGACTCTCCAGCAGCTGTACCACCGTGCCGGTCGGGACCGGCTGGTGACCACGGAGTCCTACGAGGCAGTCGGTGGCGTGATCGGCTCGCTGCAACGCCAGGCCGACCGGCTCACCGAGGAACTGCACCGCAGGGAGCAAGGCCATCTCGTGTTGCCCACCTTGTTGAAACTGGTCAACGTCGACGAGGCGGGCGAGCCCACCCGCCGGCGGGTCGGGCGTCGCGGACTTTCGGCGGCGGAGAACTCCGTTGTGCAGTTGTTCGTCGACGCCAGACTGCTCACCAGCAACCGGATCGGCGCGGAGGACTTGGTCGAGGTGGCGCACGAGGCGCTGCTGCGCCAGTGGCCGCCGTTGTCCCAGGCGATCATCGACGAGCAGGACGGCCTGCGCATGCGCTCGGAGGTCGAGCGGCTGGCCAACGACTGGGACCGAGGCGGGCACGACGAGTCCTATCTGTTGCGCGGCAACAGGTTGGCCGTCTTCCGGGAATGGGCTCGGCAGCATGCGCACGACATCGGCGCGGTCGACCGCCGTTTTCTCGACGCGTGCGTCGAGGTCGCCGACCGCGAGGCGGCGGCCGCCGAGGAACGTGGCCGCTTCGCCCGTCGCATACAGGCCGAAAGCTGGGCGCGGGCGTCGTTGTCGGAGTTGAGCCGGGCACCTGAACAGGCGGTGCTGCTGGCGCTGGCTGCGCTGGTGACCGATGGTGATGAGCAGACCCCAGAGGTGATCCAGTCGGTGCACGCCGCGTTGGACGAAGTGCGGCTCCGGCACGTCCTTCGGGAGCACGCCGACCGCCTGTCCGCCATCGCGTTCAGCCCGGACGGTCGTACCGTGCTGACCGGTAGCTACGACGGAACCGGTCGACTGTGGGATCTGCGCGACGGCACGCCGGAGCGCATCCTCGTCGGTCACGACGGGCCCGTGGTGTGCGTCGCCTGGAGCCCCGACGGCACCAGAGTCGCAACGGGGAGCTGGGACGGCACCGCCCGGATCTGGGACCCCGCCAGCGGTGTCGGTCTGGCCGTGCTGACCGGGCACGACAACTGGGTCTCAGCGGTCAACTGGAGCCCAGACGGCCGACAACTGGCAACAGCCAGCCAGGACAACACCGCAGGCATCTGGGACGTTGCGGGCGGACTGCTCAGCCGTCGGCTGAGAGGCCACACCGAATGGGTCAGGTCGGTGGAATGGCACCCCGATGGCAGGCGCGTGCTGACCGGTAGCTACGACGGCACCGCCGCGCTGTGGGACGCCCGGACCGGGAGGCGGCTCAGCGTGCTGCGCGGCCACACCGACGCGGTACCAGCCGTGAGATGGCTGCCAGACGGTCGCAGTGCCGTCACCGCCAGCGAGGACGGCACCATCCGACTCTGGAATGTCGGCGAAGCACACCATTTGCGGACCATTGCCGTGCACACCAGTCCCACCTACTGCCTCGACCTGGACCCCTCAGGCGGCCGCGTGGTCACCGGCAGCGAGGACGGGATCGTCCGCGTGTTCGACCTCGACTCCGGTCAGCTCGAGTTCACGTCGCCGGGACACCGCAGCTGGGTGTCCTCGGTGCGGTGGAGCCCGGACGGTGAGTGGATCGCCTCCTGTAGTGGCGACGGCACCGCCCGCCTCACGCACCTGCCGGGACGGCGACGGTTCAGCACCGTCGACCAACGCGGAGGCTGGATCAGCTCGATCCGCTGGCGCGCCGACGGGTCCCGTGCGGCTTGGGCCAGTGGTGACGGAACGGTGTGCGTCCGGGCGTTCGCGGACTACGAAGTCGCTGACGCGGAAGGCACGTTGATGGCTGACATGGGTGTGCTGTGTCTTGACTGGCACCCCGACGGCATGCTGCTCGCCACCGGCGGCTTCCAGGGCGAGGTCCGGGTCGTGGACGCCGTCGAGCCCGCCTTCATCGGCAGCTTTCCGCAGCACCGCGATCGGGTCACGGACAATTGCTGGCACCCGGACGGCACGATGTTCGCCACCTCGAGCTACGACGGCACCGTGCTTGTCACCGCCCTCGACACAGGCGTTGTCATCGCCAGCATCGAGCACGACGTACCGTTGGACGCGGTCGCCTGGAACAACACCGGGGAGCTCCTCGCCGTCGGTGACTGGGACGGCAAGGTGCACCTCTGGCGCATGGGATCGGACCAAGCGCTGGTGAAACTGGACGGGCACACGGCCGGGGTGCACAGCCTCGCCTGGGCGCCCACCGGCGAGCAGCTGGTGAGCACCAGCGGCGACGGCAGCGCGCGAATTTGGAACACGTCCGAGGAATCGCAGATCGCGAAGTTGCTCGCCGGGGAGGCATTCGCCGTTGGTTGGAGCCCCAGCGGCAGGCTCGTCGCCACCGGCAGCCGGGACGGCGTCATCCGCGTGTGGGATGCGGCGACCGGTGCTCTCGTACAAGAACTCCGGCACAGCGAGGCAGTCCACGCCCTCGACTGGTCGCCGGACGGTGAACATGTCCTGTCCGGCGGTGAGCACGGTCTCGTGACGCTGTGGCACGTGGGCATCGACTGCCTCCGGCGTGAGCTCACTGAACTGGCCGGCAACGTGCTGAGCGACGCTGAAATCCGCCGACTGGTGCCAGAGTGGCCGAACCTGTGGTCGACTGGTTCTGAGGTCGAAGTGCGGGCTCAGGACCAACCCGGCCCTTGACAGCGTCGGCAGCGAACAGCAGCCACTCGACCGCGAACTGACCTGCTGAGCGTATGGCCAGAAGTCATCGATCGTCTGGACGAGAACAGGCGATTCCCTGCGAGACCGTTGGCCGAGCCGGGCCAACTCGCCTGGAACCCGCCGGTGTCCCCACCGCGGCTTTCTCCGCCGTGACCGGGATGACCGCGGTGCCGGATGTCGATCGGCACCGCGATCGCCATCGGTTGTCAGGCGGTGCGGATCAGCCTGAGGTGGAGGTCGTAGTCGGGCCCACCGGCGACGTCGAACGGCAGATCACCGCTACGTCCGTGGAAGTGCAGGATCATCGGCCTGCTGTCCCCGACGTTGGGCAACAGTCGTGCAAGCCGCTCGGCGCGCACCTGCAGGGTGTGAGACCCCATCACGTCATCGCGGATCAGGTCGATGATCTGCTCCCGGACGAGACCTGGAACCAGGTTGACCCACGGCAGGACGGCACCCGCGATGTTCAGCGTGGTCTCGGTGACCGCACGCACCTTGTCCGGGTCACCCTGGTCGTTCTCCCACAACTGGATTGACAGGCCAATGGGGCCGGCTGCACCGCTCGCTGCCCCATTGCCGGGCCAGACAACGTTCCGGTTGTCCGCCGTGTTGAACGGCCGCACGTCTCCTGAGTCGACGTTGCTGAACACCTGAGAGCGAGTTGTCCGCGCCCGGTCGTTGTCGGTCTTGGCAGTGAACACCCAGTACGGCTCGTCCGAACCGAACCAGTCCACACCTGACTCATCACCGCAGCGGAACTTGTCAACTTTCACAACGTATCGTTCGTTCGCCATGTGACATCTCCCTGAGCGGCAAGGGAATCAACCCGAGCCAGTGATGAGAGCAAACGCGGATTGCGTCACTTCTCACTCCAAGGGCGTGACGTGCCTGACCGCTCCTGTGCCATGAGATGGCACAGTGAGCAACTCATCCGTAGCGGCAATGCGCGCCAGTGACCAAGTGACTCCTGAGGTGGGCGGCAGCTGCGGGATGGTGGGTTTCGATCTCCTGGCTCGCGCGCACGATGGCCTTGCGAACCGAAGTACGTGCGCGTTCGTCCTCGTCGATGAAGCTCCGTCCACGTCCGGCGAGCCCCGATGTGGCGGACAAATGCTCCGCTATGGCGTCCATCTCGTCCTCGGCAGCCGCTTGCGCGGTCACGTCGCCCTGCTCACGAGATCGGGCGACCATGGACGCGAGCTCGCGCATCCGCGACTCGAGCGCCCGCCGAGCGGCTGCGTCGAGCAGCGGAGGTGGTGCTCCGTGTGGGACGGACGGCCGGCTGAACGCGAGTTGCCCTGCGGGAATCCACTGCCCCGGTGAGGCGGTCAGCACCGCGAGCATGCGCATGCCCGCCAGGTTCCGGACCGTGACTCGGCGACCTGCGAAGTCGACGAACCAGCCGCCGTGGCCACTCGTTTCGTTCCGCGTCAGCAGCACGCGGGCGGATCGGTCAAGTCGGTTCGCTGTTTCGCCCCACCGGCTGGCCAGAGCATCCATCCCCACCTCTGTGGCTGTGCCGACCGCAGCCGCCAGCAGCTGCCTGGCCTCCGCGTCACGTGCGGGCGTCGGTCGATGCGCCGTCAAAATGCTCGCCAGTTCCGCGCGGGCGACGGCCGTCGCAGGCACGTGGCCCTGTCGCAGGTTGGTGTCCACCGCCGCTCTGAGATGACGTTCGGCCAATTCTGGTCTGCCGGTGGTGAGTGCCGCTGTACCGAGCCAATGATGGACGCAGCCGAAGCTGACGACCGCAAGCGATGGCGCGACAGGCAGGTCACCGAACGGCTCGAGCAGGTCGTATGCCTCCGCCACCGTGTGCCGGTCGTCGAGTGCAATGGCCGCCTCGACGATGGTGGCGATGGTGACGAGCCAGGTGCTGAACCGGGGGAGCGACGCGAGGCCGATTCCCTTCACCCGGTCGAGGTGCCTACGAGCAACGTCCGGCAGTCCCGCTCTGGCCGCGAGTGCGGCGATGGCGGCTTCGAAGGAGTGGTCGACAACATCCACCTGCGTGGAGCCTGAGATACGTTCCACCAGGTCGAGCATTTCGGCTTCGCGGCCTTGGAACCAGCGAATGGCGACCAGATGGCCACCGAGATAGCTCAACGCGTCTGCGTCCTGGGCGCGAGTGCCCAGCTCGAACGCTGCGTGTGCAGCCTGCTCGGCTCGTGCGAACTCACCGCGGCAGATCATCAGCATGGTCTCGATGACGCGGACGATGTAGAGCACGGACAGGCTCTGCATGGCCTCGGCTGCCTCCCTCAGGTCCGCGAGCGCACGCTCGGCTCGCTCGTCACCTGCCAGGAACAGGTCCACCGCGCGCCAGCACAGCGCCATCAGCGGCAGGATTCCGCCGGGATCTTCGGCCGCGTTCGTCAGCATCTCGTCAGCCATGCGCATCCGAAGAGCAGTGTGTTCGGGTGCCAGCAAGGGGTTGTGCGCGACGGAGAACACTTCGAGAGCGGTAGCCGGATCGTCGAACTCCCGCACGTCGTTCACGACGTCGATCAGGTCTTCGGCGTCGCTGCCTTCCCAGAACATCGCCTCTCCGGCGATCCGTGCCCGAAGACGAAGCCGCACTGACTCGTGGCCCGCCGGTAATTGGGCCAGCGCCGTCCGTTGCGTTCGGAGCACTCGGCGTTGCGCTACAGGGGACCGCACCGTGTTCACCCAAAGAGCACCGAGTCCGGCGGCGGCCTCGGCCACCGCGACTGGGTCTCCTTCGGCGAGAGCGGCGGTGACGGCGTCGTCGAAGCGATCACGGGCAGCGCTGAGCCTTCCCGTGAGCAGAACGGCGGATGCGCGCTCCAGCAGCAGCCGAGCACGGGAGACGGGACTGCCTGCAATCTCGTTGGCCACAATCGTTTGCTCCAGCAGTGCTGCGGCGTCTTCAGGCGCGCCACCGCGGGCCAGGACAGTGGCCGCGCTTCGGCCGAGATCGACTGCACGTGTCGCATCGGACGGCGACCGACGAGCCGCCTGAAGAGCATGCCGGGCAGCGCGGACAACGTCGGCCACGCCAGCGAGCGACCCTGCCTCATACAGTGCAGCGGCCGCGGAGTGCGTGGTCGCGACGTCGTCAGGGTTGAGCCAGCCCAACACGGCATCTCGCACCAGGTCGTGGCCGAAATCGATCGTGCCCTGGCGGTTTGCGCTGACCAGGCGCCTCGACTGTGCCGCCGCGATCGCCGCGGCGACTCGCACCGGAGTGGTTCCACACACTGTGGCGATCGTGTCGACGTCCACCTCTCTACCGAGGACGGCGGCCCGCGCCACTATCGCCGCGTCGTCGGAGTGAAGTCCACGCAGCCTGGACAGGACGACTCCCTGGAGTTTGACGGTGAAGTCAGGCTCGCTCGTGTCGGACGTCCAGGCATCGAGAGCGGTGACGGCATGCAGGGGGATGCCGCCACTCGCGGCTGTGAGCGCCTCGACGACATCAGACGGCAGAGGTCGGTGACCGTGGACGAGAACCAGCTCTGCCATGGAGTTCGGTGGCAACGCCGGCAACGTGACGACGTCGCAGGCCCGGTCGATCTCGGTCAACAACCGGATCTCCCGCTCCGGCTCCAGCGCCTGTTCAAGGGGCCGATGTGTCACCAACAGGACCGCATGAGACTCAGGGATTCGTGCGGCCATGTACCGCGTGAGCAACATGGTTGCTTCGTCAGCGTTGTGCAGGTCGTCGATCGCGATCAACAACGGAGTGCTCGACGCCACCGAGGCCACCGCCCGCTCCACCAGCCGGAACGCCCGAATGCCCTGCAATGCGAGGTCAGTCGCATCGGGGAGCACATCGAGCTGTGCCAACAGGTCCAGCCATGGCCACAGAGGTGGTGCGCCCTCCGCCCAGCACCAGGTGCTCGCTGTCACCACATCCAGATGCCGCGCCTGCTGCCCAGCGGCGCGCAGCAGCGCTGTCTTGCCGATTCCAGCGGGACCTGTCAGGCAGATCGCCGCCCCATGCCCGCCGCGGCTCGCCTGGCAGGCGCGATCAAGTCGGGACAACTCAGAATCCCGGCCCACGATACGAGTGGACCCCATGGAGCCCAGCCTGCCAGCTCCGGCCACGGTTGTGCCTTGCAGTGGCACAACCAAGTCACGCCTTTCGGAGTAGAGCTGTCTGATCCGAGAGGAAATTCCATGGGAAACAGGAAAACGGCGCTATTGGCGGCGACCGCCGCCGTCATATCTGGCGATACAACAAGCGGATATGAGGTGCTGCGATGCCGGCTGTGATTGACGAGAGAGTGCCCGCTGACGCGCCGGACAGCGTGAAGGCGAGCGCACAGCATCCTCGAGTGCCGACCTTCGAGCCGGCCCTCGGTATCCCTGGTCCCAGCAGGAGCGGTCAACGCGGGGAGCCACCCCACCGCCTGGTGGTGATCGGTGACTCCTTGTCCCACGGGTTCCAGAGCGGAGCCGTGTTCAACACGGATCTCTCCTACCCGGCCATCATCGCCCACGAGCTGGGGTGGTCGGAGCGATTCCGCTATCCGCGGTACTCCGGTCTCGGCGGCCTGCCGCTCAACCTCGAACTCATGATGCGCACGCTGGAGGAGCGCTTCGGTCCCAACATCAGTGGCTGGGAGGTTCCACTGGCGTTGTTCGAGGCCCGCAACCTGATGGACAAGATCGAAAACCACTGGGAACGGGGAGCCGGCAGCATCAATCCGTCGGTTTCGGCTATCAACCACTGCCTGGCGATGTATGGCTGGGACCTGCGCGACGCGCTAACACGCAACGCGGCCGAACTTGAGGCGGCGGTCGAACAGGCCAGCGATGATCTTCTCTTCCCGTATGTCGAGCACGCCAGTGAACGGGCCGCTTTGCGCGTCTACCCCGGGTACTCCGAAGCCACGCGACGCCTGACGCTCTTTGAAGCGGCCGCAGCTCTCGGCGATGATCACGACGGCTCGACGGAATCCGGCATCGACACGCTCGTCGTGTTCCTCGGAGCAAACAACGCTCTCGGGGCAGTGACACAGCTCAAGGTGGTGTGGAGCGAGGGCGGCTTCCGGGACCTTCGAGCCAAGCGCCGCTACACGGTCTGGCGGCCTGAGCACTTCGAGGAAGAACTCGACGAAGTGGTGGAGCGGGTCAAGCAGGTGAAGGCCAGGCATGTCATCTGGTGCACCGTGCCCCACGTGACCATCGCACCTATCGCACGTGGTGTCGGGGACAAGATCCCAGGGTCCCGGTACTTCCAGTTCTACACGCGGCCGTGGATCTCGGACGCGGACTTCGATCCAGGCAGGGACAAGCACCTCACTGATCAAGAAGCTCGCGCGATCGACGCCGCGATCGACTGCTACAACCAAGCGATCACCGGAGTCGTACAAGCAGCTCGTTCCGCCACCGTGGGGGCCCGGCGCGACTGGTACCTGCTCGACATCGCGGGCATGATGGATCGACTCGCAAGTCGGCGCTACATTGATGACCCCGACATTCGGCCTTCATGGTGGAGCGAGTATCCGCTGCCACCGCAACTAGCGCGCTTGTCTCCGCCGCCGAACTCCCGCTTCCTCACGGGCGACGGCAAGGGTGGTCGCAGCAATGGTGGTCTGTTCTCTTTGGACGGCGTGCACCCGACCACGGTGGCGTACGGCGTCATCGCCCAGGAAATGATCAACATCATGCAGACGGCGGGCGTGGTGTTCCGCCACCCCAACGGGACAGTGCGAACCGGCGCTGTGGCGGTTGACTTCGACCGGCTGATTCGTCGCGACACCCTGGTGCGGCGGCCGCCTCAGAACCTCACGGCGGGTCTGGACCTGCTGGGCTGGGCCGACGAGACGCTGGGATGGGTATTGCGGGCCATCGGTTTCAATGTCGGTTGATGTCGAATGGTCACCGTTGAAGACGAACGAACGAGCGTCGTCGAACGGGGAGAAGGTGATCATGGTCTTGCCATTCTTGCCGAGCCGACCGCGGTGCTGTCCAGCCCACGGGAGAGCTGGACGAGTTCCCTGGGGCAGATCAGTGACAATTTCGACTTGATCGCGACGACGAGTACGGGGGTCGCGCTGCGCGACAAAATCTGTACCTGTGCCAGTTAGTGCGAGTCCAACTGCTCAACGTCGTACACACTACGGAGCCTTCTGGTGGTTGTGCTGGGCAATCTGCCCGCATAGTCCACGGCGAGGCAAGCGCACAGTGGCGCCCAGCATTCCCTTGGGTGAAGGTAGACAATAAAAGGGCACTCGATGGAACCGTTCAGCATCCTCGCGGCTATAGCCTCCGCAGCATCTGCCAGTGCATCCGTGTTTCGAGAAATACGTGAGTGGCGCAGCGGCAGACGCGACAAGCTTGAACTGTCAGCCGATCGGTCCGGGTATCTGCATCCGCTGTACCACCACGGGGCTGCACTGATGGCACCAGATGTCATGATCCCGGCTTACTCGACCTGCGCAACTGTAATCGGTCAATTCTTTCCTGCTGACGATGTTGCGGCTCGCAGGCTGACGACCGGCGATTCGGCGCTGGTGCTGTTATGGCCTTCCGGTGGTGATCCGGCGTTCGAGAGCCTGCTGTTCACCTGCACGCTCGAGGAAATCTTCATCGTAGAGGTCCCAGGTGGAAGATACGATCTCGTCGCCTACGTGCTCGATCGCCGACGTGACGAGGTTCTCGGTACTGCCTGGATTGAGTCCTTGTGGCTGCCCTGGTCGTCGGAGACCGAACTGATGGTTGACGTGATCGCGAGTGAAGCGCTGTACATGTCGGATGTCCTCAGCGGTCAGATCGGTGACACCGCAGGTGAACTTGTTCTGCCAAGCGGAATTCGATACCCATTGGGTACTGTCACGACTATCGGCCGGTCGCCGAAGGCAGACCTCAAGCTTCAAGATCATGAGGTCAGCTCTCATCATGCATACATCGAGTTTCGCGATGGGAGTTACCACATTCAGGACCTCGGTTCGACCAACGGCACGCTCGTGAACGGCCAGTTCGTAGGTCTGAGGTCATTGCAGAATGGTGACGAGATCACAATCGCGGGCTGGAGCATCGAATTCCGGCTTCGGTAGTTGGAGGTGGAATTCGGTTGCGGCCCTTGCAACGGCGCTCATGGTAGGGCGGAGCAGGGGGTGGCTCGAGCCGACATGAAGCGTCCACTATGGATGCGAAATACTGTCTACTTTGGACTTGCTGAGCCCCTTGGCGTCGGGGCTCAACGAGACGCAACGGGTCTGAACAGGCAAACATGTCAATGGGGCCGCCCTCGGAAGTAGCGCCGAAAACGGCCCCATCGCGACCCATCAGGTCTGGTCGGCCCACCACTTCTGGCCGGTCTCGCCGAGGGTGGAGATCGGGTCGTAGTAGGGGTAGCGGCGGTCCAGCGCCTCGGGGTCTTCGAGTTCGATCCCGGTGCGGTAGTTCTTCGTCCAGTAAGAAATGCCCAGCTCACGGTCATATTCAGCGAGCTGGTGCACCCAGCGCTTGCCCACGTACGGCACGTCGCAGACGATGCGCGGCGTCGCATACCCAGGCAGATAGCCCATGATCGCGTGCTGAAGTTCTTGGGCCTCCCAGACGGACACCCTCCAATGCTCCGCGTTGGGGATCATGTCGCACATGTAGAAGTAGTACGGCAGGATGTTCGCTTCCCCTTGCAGCGCAAAGCAAAGATCCAGCAGGTCGTCCGACGTCGCGTTGACGCCCTTCATCAGCACGCCCTGGTTGCGCACGTCCCGGACGCCGACTTCGAGCGCGGTGCGGGCGGCCTCGGCGACGAGAGGTGTCACGGACTGGGCGTGGTTCACGTGGGTGTGGATCGCCAGGTTGACGCCGCGGCGTGAGGCGGTGCGGGCGACGCGTTCGAGGCCTTCGACCACGCGTGGCTGGAGCCAGTGCTGGGGGAGGCCGGCCAGGGCTTTGGTGGCCAGGCGGACGTCGCGGACGGTGTCGATGTCCAGCAGGCGCATGAGGAACGACTCGAGTTGCGGCCACGGCACGTTGGCCACGTCGCCGCCGGAGACCACCACGTCGCGGACGCCGGGGGTCTTCTTGAGGTAGTCGATCATCTGGTCTTGGCGGTCGACCGGCTTCAGGGAGAGCTTGTGCTTGTCGATCAGCGGCGTCGAGTTGCCGACGAGGTCCATGCGTGTGCAGTGGCCGCAGTACTGCGGGCAGGTCGACACCATCTCGGCCAGCACCTTGGTCGGGTAGCGGTGGGTCAACCCCTCGACGACCCACATCTCGGCCTCGTGCAGCGAGTCGCGCTGGGAGTGCGGGTGCGACGGCCAGCGCGGGTCGCGGTCGGAGCGCACCGGGAGCATGTAGCGGCGGACCGGGTCGGCTAGGAAGGCGTCGGTGAACTCCGACGGTGTGAGGCCGGCGTCCACCGCCATGGTGTTGAGCATCTGCGGCGGGAGCAGCATCGACATCGTCGCGAAGTTCTCCTGGTCGGCGGCCAGGTCGTCGTAGAACTTGTCGGTCAGCAGGTCGCCGGTGACCTTGCGGAGCTGCTTGACGTTCTTCACGCAGTTCACGCGCTGCCACTGGGCGTCGCGCCACTGCGCCTCGGTCACGTGGGACCAGCCGGGGAAGCGCCGCCAGTCGGGTTCCACCAGCTCACGGCGCACGTAGGTGTACGGCTGGCGGTCCAGCCGCTCCAGCGCCGTGGGGGCGTCGTGCAGCGCAGTCATCCGTACTCCTCAGTGTCGAGGTCGCGTAAAGATATCCTGTCATACCGCTAGCCTGCCGTAAATATTTCAGCTCAAGGCCTGGTCGACGGCGGGTCGGGAGCATTTGGCGGCCCTCGCGCGTTGAGGGGGTATGCCTGTTTTCGCGCTGCTGCTCCTCGGGATGTTCGCCGAGATCGCGGTCATGGTCGCCGTCGGCAACGCCATCGGCGGGCTGTGGATGATCGCGTTGTTGCTGGTCGGCACTCTCGTGGGCCTGTCGCTGGTGCGCCGGCAGGGTGCGCAGACGATGGCCGCGTTCTCCGAGGCCGTGTGGGAGCGTCAGCAGCCGCACCAGGAGATGGCCGACGGCGTGCTGATCGCGGGGGCCGGTGCGCTGATCATGGTGCCGGGCTTCATCAGCGACGTCGCGGCGCTGTTCCTGCTGTTCCCGCCCACGCGCAGGCTGGTGAGCCGCCGGATCGCGCGCAAGGCGGAAGCTGCGGCGTTGAAGTTCGAGCACGAACGGCGCTTCGGCGCTGGTCAGGTCGTCGAGGGCGAAGTGATCGACGTCGACGCCGAGCCGGTGATCATCGCGGAACGGCGCGAGCTGCGGTGATCCGCGCGTACCGGCCCGCTGACCTGGACGCGCTGTACGACATCTGCCTGGACACCGGAAACGGTGGCTTGGGCGCGCGTCACCTGTTCGACGATCCGCGCCTGATGGGGCACGCGTACGTGGGCCCGTACGTGGCGTTCGAGCCTGACCTGGCGTTCGTGGTGGAGGACGACCTCGGGGTGTGCGGTTACGCGATCGCGGCGGCCGACAGCGTGGCGTTCGAAGATCGTTGCGACCGGGACTGGTGGCCTGACCTGCGCATTCGGTACCCACTCACGCCTGGGGCGAATCGGGTCGTGCAGCAGATCCACAAGCCGGCGCAGGTCGACCCGTTGCTGACCCTCGACTATCCCGCGCACATGCACACCAACCTGCTGCCACGCGCTAAGGGCAAGGGTTTCGGCGGCACTCTCGTACGCACTGTGCTCGAACGTCTCGAGAAGGGCGTTCATGTGCATGTGCGGCACCACAACACACACGCGATCGGTTTCTGGGAACACCTCGGGTTCCGCGTGATCGACTCGGCTGACAAGCTCGTCCTGGGGTTGCGCCTCTGACCCCGCGAGGGGCGGAACCATGCCCGAGCCGCAGGGGAGAAACCGCTGTCCCGGAACGTCGCGGAACACGCCGGAACGTCAGGCGAGGAGGTCTTTCAGCAGCAGGTCGAAGTCGAGGACCTCACGCCCGGCCGGCACCACCGCGTAGGTGGACTCCAGGAACCGGTGCAGCTCGTCGAACGACAGGTGGAACACGGCGTGCGAGTCCTCGGTGAAGAGCTCCAGCACCAGCACGTCGCCGTGGTGCGGCCGCAGCCGCACGTCCCCGAGGCCCGCGGGCGACAGCAACCCGTCCGACAGCAGCTCCCGCCCCACCAGCCAGGTCGACTCCTGGTCTCTGGTGTGAAACCGCAGCGTGACGGCGTGCGGATCGTCTGAGCGGTAGTGGAGGTCGACGTTCATCGGCTCGACGGTGCCGTCCGGCCGAATGAACTCAACGACGGTGGCGGTGCCGATCCGCGTCTCGTTGAACATCGCCGTTCCTCCTCCGCATCGAGGGCGTTGATGTCCACACGGACGCTGTTCGGGATCGGTTCAACGCTCCGGCGAAGAAATCTCGGAGCGGCGACGGCGTGGGTCTCCTGGCTCGCGAGGGTTGCCTCGATCGTCGCGCGGGGTACCTGGAGTGCCATGACCGTTTACGGCATCCATGCGTCCCATGAGCAGATTCACCCCACCGCACTGCTCGACGCCGTCCGCAGGGCCGAGGAGGCCGGGTTCACCGCGGCGATGAGCTCTGACCACTTCTCACCGTGGAGTGCGCGCCAGGGCCAATCCGGGTACGCCTGGTCGTGGCTGGGCGCGGCGCTGCAGGCCACCAGCCTGCCGTTCGGCGTGGTCACCGCCCCCGGCCAGCGCTACCACCCGGCGATCACCGCGCAGGCCATCGGCACGCTCGCCTCGATGTACCCGGGCCGGTTCTGGGCGGCGCTCGGTACCGGTGAGGCGAGCAACGAGCACATCACCGGCGACGGCTGGCCGCGCAAGGACGTCCGCACCGCCCGGCTGCGGGAGTGCGTCGACGTGATCCGCGCGCTGCTCGCGGGCGAGGAGGTCAGCCACGACGGCCTGGTCCGGGTCGACCGCGCGCGGTTGTGGACGCTGCCGGACGAGGTGCCGCTGCTGATCGGTGCCGCCGTCAGCCCTGCCACCGCCCGGTGGTGCGCCGAGTGGGCCGACGGGTTGATCACGGTCAACGCCGCGCCGGACCAGGTGCGGGAGGTCGCGGACGCCTATCGCGAGGCGGGCGGCCGGGGCAAGCTGCATCTCCAGGTGCACGTGAGTTGGGCGGCCGACGACGAGACAGCACTCGCAATCGCGCACGAACAGTGGCGTTCCAACGTGTTCCGCCCACCTGTGTGCTGGGACCTGGAACTGGCCGAGCACTTCGATGTCGTCGCCGAGCACGTCACGCCAGATCAGGTCGCACAGGTCGTTGACGTTTCGGCTGACCTCAAGTGGCACATCGAGCAGTTGCACCAGTACGCGTCGTTGGGCTTCGAGGAGATCTACCTGCACCACGTGGGCCAGGACCTGATGCCTTTCATCGACGCGTTCGGCGAGCACGTCCTACCGGAGGTGACGAAGTGATCCGCACGTCTGACGTCTGGTGGAAGAACGCCGTTCTCTACTGCCTGGACGTGGAGACCTTCTCCTCCGACGGTTTCCGCGGCGCCACCGAACGCATCGACCATCTGCACGCCCTCGGCGTCACGTGTGTGTGGTTGATGCCGTTCTACCCAACGCCCGAACGCGACGACGGCTACGACATCACCGACTTCTACGGCGTCGACTCGCGCCTGGGCTCACTGGGCGACTTCGTGGAGTTCGTGCGCGCGGCTCGCGACCGGGGCATGCGCGTGATCGCCGACCTCGTCGTCAACCACACCTCCGACGAGCACCCGTGGTTCCACGATCCGGACAAGCGCGACTGGTACGTCTGGGCCGACGAGCCGCAGGTGGACGGACCGCAGGGGATCACGTTCCCGGACAAGGAGAACAGCCTCTGGCAGTACTCGAAGGAGGTCGGCAAGTACTACCTGCACCGCTTCTACAAGCACCAGCCCGACCTCAACGTGTCCAACCCGGAGGTGCGCGACGAGATCGCGCGGATCATGGGCTTCTGGATGGAACTGGGCCTGAGCGGTTTCCGCGTGGACGCCGTGCCGTTCCTGTTGGAACACAACGACTCGATGGACGCCCTCTCGCTGCCGAACCCGCACGACTATCTCACCGACCTGCGCGCGTTCCTCAACCGCCGCAACGGCGAAGGTGTGCTCCTGGGCGAGGTGAACCTGCCGTACAAGGACACGATGGCGTTCTACGGCCAGGGCGTGGGCGACGAGCTGACGATGTGCTTCGACTTCGTTGGCATGCAGGCGATGTACCTGGCCCTGGCGCGGAAGTCGACCGGTCCGCTGGTCAAGGCGCTGCAGGAACGCCCGCAGCCGCCACGCGACGGCCACTGGGCGACGTTCGTGCGCAACCACGACGAGCTGACGCTGGACAAGCTGCCGATGGACGAACGCCAGGAGGTGTTCGACGCCTTCGGCCCGGAGAAGTCGATGCAGCTCTACGGCCGAGGCCTGCGCCGGCGGCTTCCGTCGATGCTGGGCGGCGACCAGCGCCGCATCCGCATGGTCTACAGCCTGCTGTTCACGCTGCCGGGCACACCGGTGCTGTTCTACGGCGAGGAACTCGGTCTGGTCGAGGACCTGTCGCTGGAGGGCAGGCTGGCGGTGCGCGTGCCGATGGACTGGAAGGCGGCGGCGGAGCAACGGCACGCGCCGGACTCGCTGCTGGTGTGGATGCGCCGGCTGATCGAGCTCTACCGGGAGTGCCCGGAACTGGCGTGGGGCGAGTTCCAGGTGCTCGACGTGGGCGACCCGAGCGTGTTCGCCCACCGCGCCGACTGCGACGGCGGCGCGGTGATCGCCGTGCACAACTTCGCCGACCAGGAGGTCACCGTGCGCGTTCCGGCCGAAGGGGTGCTCGACGACCTGCTGACGGGCGGTCGCGTGAAGCCCGCGAAGATCGGTGCCAAGGTCGACCTCGCGCCCTACGACTGCCGCTGGTTCCGTTTGGTCCAGTAGCGAAACGCCGCCGGTGGGCGACTAACGAGCATGCCGGTGCCCGACACGCCCGCCTCGACCGACGAACTCGGGTTCGACCGTTTCGCTGTCCCGCTCGCACGGACGATCGCCGCCACGGACCGTTCCACGACACCGTGGACCATCGGCGTCTACGGCGAGTGGGGCAGCGGCAAGACGACGTTCCTGCGGCTGGTCGAGAAGGCGCTGCTGCCGTCCGGCGTGCGCCCGATCTGGTTCAACGCGTGGAAATACGCCCGCGACGACAACCTGTGGGCCGCGCTGATCGAGAAGATCGTGGTCGAGGCGCGCCGCTCGGTGCCCTGGTACCGCGTGCCGGACGTGCGGCTGCGGATCTGGCTGCGGTCGATCGACTTCGGCTCGGGCTTCTTCGAGCTGTTCCGCAAGCTGCTCGCGATCTCGTTCAAGGTGGCGACGCTGACCCTGCTGATCCTGATGGCGATCAGCCTGGTCCCCGTCGCCGGCAACCCCGTGTCGGGATGGCTGGCCGGAAGCCCGCTGCTGGGCTCGCCCTGGATCCGCGTGCTGATCGGTGTCGTGGCGGCGCTGGGCACCAAGCCGGAGGCGTTGCTGAAGCTGTTCGACGTCAAGCTGGGCGCCGACCTGGGGGCGTTCCGGCGCCGTCGCTTGCACCGGTCGCAGACGGCACTGCTCGACGACTTCACCGCCGAGTTCCAGGGCGTGCTGGAGGTCGTGTACCGCGACAAACCGCTGGTCGTGATCATCGACGACCTCGATCGCTGCCTGCCGGAACAGACGTTGCAGATCATCGAGACGGTCAAGCTCTTCCTCGACGAGCCCGGCTGCGTCTTCCTGCTCGCGGTCGACCGGGAGGTCATCGAGCACGCGATCCGGGTGAAGTACAAGGACCTGCCGTCGGTCGGCGAGCTGGGGGAGACGTTCTTCGAGAAGATCGTGCAGCTGCCGTACTCGCTGCCGTCGCCGGCCGAGGGGCGAGTCGAGTCCTACATCCGCAGCATCTCGTCCGATCCCGATGTGCTGGCGTGCCTGCCGATCCTGCGCGGCACCACTCCGTACAACCCGCGGCGGATCAAGCGCAGCGTGCAGGCCTTCACGCTGCTCAAGGAGTTGTCCGCAGACCTCGAACCGGTGCCGTCGGTGCTCGCCAAGCTGGTGGTGATCCAGGCGCAGTTCCGGCAGGTGTACCGCGCGGCCGTCAACGACAACGGTGTGCTGGCCAGGCTGGAACGGGCTTACCGGTCGCCGGACGACGACGCTGACGCGGTGCTGAAGGCGCAGGTGGAGCGGTTCTCGGAGCTGTATCCGGGACTCGGAGCGTTGTTCTGCCTGGGGGACGACGAGGTGGACACCTTCTCGGCGGTGTCGGTCGAGGCTTACCTGTTGATCGTCGACACGGTGGCCGTGGCCGAGGAACCCGCGCCCGAACTCCCGCAGAGGTCGGGACGGGGCACGATCATCGTGAACTGCCTGCACCAGGATGAGGAGTGGGGCGTCCGGATCCGGCGGCTGTTGCGCGGTGCGGGAGAAGTCGTCCACCTCGCCTTCATCGAGGACGGCTACGTCGTGGGCGCCGATTTCGTCATCGGCGTGTGGACGCGGGCGTCCACAGATTCCGAGCAGGCGGAACGTCAGTGGGCCGCCTGCGTGGCGAAGGGTGTGCCGTTCCTGGCCGTGCGGGTGGAGAACGGGCTGGGGTCCCGCTTCATCGACGGACAGGAGTCACTGAACCTCGCGGCGATGGACGACGGCGAGTTCGCCACGACTCTTCTGGCGCGGTTCGGCCACCCATACATCTCCCGCCCACGGCTGATGGATGAACCGCGTGCGCCGCTCCGGCCTCCGCCAGACAACCTTCCCAAGCTTCCCGAGGATCTCGTGTGGCGCGGCGATCTGCCGGAGCGTGCGCCACGAGGCCCTGTCGTTGTCCTGGTCGGTCCGCCTGGCAGCGGCAAGACCACGCTGGCGCTGCGGTACGCGAAGAAACGTCGCGCTGACTTCAGCGTCGCCTGGGTCATTCGTGCCGAGACCTATCACGACGACATGGACGCGCTCGCGAGGAGCCTCTCCGTCCAGACAGCCGACGTCGCCGAACGACTTGCGTCCGTGCGCAACACCTTGTTGATCTACGACGGGTTCGACGACGTGCACCTCGCAGCGGCGCTGCCGAGGCTCGACTCGGGATTGATCATGGTCACCACGCACAACCGCGACTGGGGCGACCACGGTCAGATGGTCGAGGTCGGCCCCTTCACCAGGGACCAGTCGGTGGAATATCTGCTCCTGCCGGACGGGGGCTCGCTGGCTGAACCGCTCGGAGACCTCCCGCTGGCACTCGCCTGTGCCAAGCTTCAACTGCGAGAAACCGGCCAGCCCGTGCGCGACTACCTGCGCATGCTCGACGAAAGCGGTGTAGCTGTCGTCAGGTACGGCCCGCTGTCGTTGCACGACGTTCTGTCTCGTGCGATCGATCAGGTCGATGAAGAGTCACGTTCGATGTTGATCGTCCTGTCTCTCCTCGGCCGGTCATCGTTTCCTGGCGGGTTCCAGTCCGATCGCGCTGTCCGTGAGCTGATGCGGATGTCGCTGGTCACTTCCTCACCCGTGGGTCTGTGGGTGAACCCGGTCGTTCGCCGGTATGCCTCGGAGCTGCCGATCGAGCGGCAGATGCTCGAACCCGTCCATAAGCATTCGAACTCACTGATCAGGTACGCCGCACCCGTGAAGGCCGCTGAACTGCTGCGGAAGCTGGCACCTGCGTGGGATGCCGTCGGCGACACTCAGCGGGCTCAGGACTACCTCCGCCGGGCTGACTCGCTTGACTCCGGTGGCTGATGAGGGTGCGGATCGCTGAGCGATACTTGCGGGATCTTGATGCTTCACGTGAAGATATTGTCGAGACAGCGTCGTCAACCGAAGGATTTTCAGGTGAGCGCGTACGGACTGCACCGCGTCCTCGAGCCCAGCGGTGTCCTGCCGCAGCAGGCGTGGCGGCTGGACGCGGAACCCGTGCCCGCCGACGACGAGGTGATCGTCGCGGTCGAGCGGCTCAACCTGGACGCGGCGTCGTTCCGGCAGCTCAGGGAGCAGCACGGCAGCGGCGACGCGGTCCGGCAGGCGGTGCTGGACATCGTGGCCGAGCGCGGCAAGATGCAGAACCCGGTCACCGGCTCTGGCGGCATGCTGCTCGGCACGGTGCTGGAGGTCGGGCCGTCGTCGCCGCTCGGGCTGAAGGCGGGCGACCGGATCGCGACGCTGGTCAGCCTCACGCTGACGCCGCTGCGGATCAACGACGGCCTGCAGGACTGGACCGGCGAGGACGAGCAGGTGCCGTGCCGGGGGACCGCGGTGCTGTTCGGGCGGTCGATCGCGGCCGTGCTGCCGTCCGACATGTCCAACGAGCTCGCGCTTTCTGTTCTGGACGTGTGTGGCGCACCGGCGCTGACCGACCGTGTGGTGCGGAAGCACTCTGGTGGATCGGTGTTGGTGCTTGGCGGTGGCGGTAAGTCGGGCTCGCTCTCTCTTGCGGCCGCACGTCAGGCAGGTGCGTCGCGCCTCGTCGCGTTGGTGCCGACTGAGCGTGAGGCCGCACAGGTGCGTGCGGCTGGTCTTGCGGACGAGGTCGTGATCGCGGACGCGCGCAATCCCGTGGCTGTCGCCGAGGCCGTTGGCAAGCAGGTCGACGTCACGGTCGTGTGTGTGGACGTGCCGGGGTGCGAGCACGGCGCCATCCTCGCGACCGGCGACGGTGGGACCGTGATCTTCTTCTCCATGGCGACCTCGTTCAGTGCCGCCGCTTTGGGAGCGGAGGGTCTCGCGGCCGACGTCGAGATGCTGGTCGGCAACGGGTATGTGCCTGGTCACGCCGAGTTCGCGCTGGACCTGGTCCGGACGCAGCCGGGTGTGCGGGCGTTGTTCGAGCAACGGCAGACTGCGTGACGTGAGTACGCAACTTTTGGTCGGCGGCCGCATCTACGCACCGGATGCGACGGCCATGGCCGTCACGGACGGCGTCGTCGTGTGGATCGGACAGGACTCCGTAGGCCGTGCGCTGCACCCCGACGCCACGGTCGTGGAGCTGAACGGTGCCTTCGTCGCGCCCGCGTTCGTCGACGCCCACGTCCACGCCACGTCGGCCGGCCTGCTGCTGACCGGCCTCGACCTGACCCGCACGTCCTCTGTGGACTCCCTGCTGGAGCAGGTGCGCAACGCATCGGGCCCGCTCGTGTGGGGTCACGGCTGGGACGAGACGCGCTGGCCGGAGAACCGCCCGCCCACGCGGGCGGAGATCGACGAGGCTGCGGCGGGCAAGACGGTCTACCTGTCTCGCATCGACGTGCACTCGGCACTCGTCTCGTCGAACCTGATCACCGACGAGACCCGCGCGGCCGACGGCTTCTCCGCCGACGGCCCTCTCTCGCGCGCCGCACACCACCACGTGCGTGCAACGGCCAAAGCCGCCATCACGCCTGAGCAACGCCAAGCAGCACAACGCGCGTTCTTGGCGCACGCTGCGTCGATGGGCATCGCTTCGGTGCACGAGTGCGCCGGCCCGGACATCTCCGGCGAGGACGACCTGCGGGAACTTCTCGCCCTCGGCGAAGGCCCCGAGGTGGTGCCCTACTGGGGCGCGCACGACCTGCCCGGCGTGCAGGTTCGCGGCCTGGCCGGCGACCACTTCGTCGACGGCGCCATCGGCTCCCGCACTGCCGCGCTGGTCGAGCCCTACGCCGACGCGGACACCTCCGGCGCGCTCTACCTGGACGGCCAGCAGATCGCCGACCACCTGATCAAGTGCGCCGGGCTGGGCGTGCAGGCGGGCTTCCACGTCATCGGCGACGCCGGCATGGCCGCCGTGATCGAGGGCTTCTCCCTCGCCGAGAAGGCCATCGGCACGCCCGAGCTCGCATCGGCCCGCCACCGCCTCGAACACGTCGAAATGGTGTCCGCCGAGCAGGCCCGGCAACTCGCCGGGTGGGGCGTCATCGCCTCAGTCCAGCCCCTTTTCGACGCCGAGTGGGGCGGACCGTCCGGAATGTACGTCCAGCGCCTCGGCGCCGAACGCGGAGTGGGGCTGAATCCCTTTTCACGTCTCGCCGCGGCCGGTGTGGTCCTGGCGTTCGGCTCGGACACCCCGGTGACCGCCATCGACCCGTGGGCCGCCGTCACCGCCGCGGTGCACCACCGCACCGAGGGCCACGGAATTTCTCCTCGCGCCGCCTTCACCGCCCACACGCGTGGCGGCTGGCGCGCGGCGGGCGTGGACGACGGTGTGACCGGCACCCTTCAGCCTGGCGCGCCCGCGACGTACGCGGTGTGGGAGACCGGCGAGCTCGTGGTGGCCGGGAGCGACTCGCGGGTGCAGCGCTGGTCCACCGACCCGCGCTCCGGTGTGCCTGGACTGCCCGATCTGACCGGGCCCGCGCCCGTGTGTGTGCGGACCGTGCTGAACGGCCGGACTATCTACGAGCGGGAGGCCTGATGAAGGTCTTCATCTCGTGGGCCGGCCCGGAGACGAGGCCGTTCGCCCTGTTCCTTCGTGAGTGGCTGCGGCTCGTGATCCAGTCGGTAAGACCGTGGATGTCCGAGTTCGACGTCGCCAAGGGCGCTCGCGGCATGACAGAACTCGGCAACGAGTTGCAGGGCGCCGAGTTCGGGATCATGGTTCTGACCGCAGCCAACCAGGATTCGCCCTGGATCAACTTCGAGGCGGGAGCGATCTCGAAGAGCGTCGGGGAGTCGAGCGTCATCCCGCTTCTGCTCGATGTGCGCAAAAGCGATGTTGTGGGGCCGCTCAGTCAGTTCCAGGCTGTGGACGCTTCCGACAAGGCCGATGTGCGCATGCTGCTGGAGGCGATGAACTCGCGGCTCCCAGAGCCTCTGGGATCTCAGCACCTCGATCACTTCCTCGAACGCGAATGGCCGTCGTTCGAAGCGCATGTCGACCAGTTCCGGCAAGCCACCGGGCAGATCGACGTGGCGGCGAAGCGGTCGGATCGTGACGTGCTCGACGAGATCCTGCTGGCCGTCAGGGACATCAATCGTCGCTCGGTTCTTGCCCAGAATCCGGTCTTTCAACGCAAGTCCCAGGCGAACAAGCTAGAAGGGAAGTGACTCATGGCGTTGCTCGACCTCGACCCCAAGGTCGTCGCCACCGCGCGCGGACTCGCCGCGCGGGCGGCCGAACCGGTGGTGTCCATCGCGAAGGCGCACACCACCGTTGCCGTCGAGCGCGCCACACTTCGCCTGGCCGGCATCACCGGCGCGGACTCCACGCACCGCGCCGGTGACGTGCCGTGGGTCAACCGCGTGATCGACACGGTTCGCGAGCAGTGCGGCCTCGAACACGGCGTGGTGCTGCCGGCCTTCCACGCGCTCAAGCAGCACAACCTCGGCAGCCTCACCGAACTCGCGGAAGCCACCGCGGCCGGTCAGATCCAGTTCACGATCCCCACTGGCAGGGACCTGAACACCACTAAGAAGGCCGCCACCGCCGCCGTTGCCAAGGGGCTCAAGACGGTCGACCGCAACCGGGTCCAGCGCGACAAGCTGGTCCACAAGCTCGGCGACCCCGCCCAGCGGCCGTGGATCTACCTGATCGTCGCGACCGGCGACATCGACGAGGACGTCGTCCAGGCCCAGAACGCGGCACGGGCGGGTGCCGACATCATCGCGGTGATCCGGTCGACCGGGCAGTCGCTCCTCGACTACGTGCCGGAAGGCGCTACACACCACGGGTTCGCGGGCACGTACGCCACGCAGGAGAACTTCCGGATCATGCGGGCGGCGCTCGACGACGTGTCGAAGGAGGTCGGCCGGTACGTGCGGCTGACCAACTACGCGTCCGGGCTGTGCATGCCGGAGATCGCTGTGCTGGCGGGGCTCCAGCGGCTCGACATGATGTTGAACGACTCGATGTACGGCATTCTGTTCCGCGACATCAACCCGATCCGCACGTTCGTCGACCAGCGCTTCAGCCGTCAGGTGCACGCGCGGGCAGGCATCATCATCAATACCGGTGAGGACAACTACCTCACCACCGCGGACGCCGTCGACGCCGCGCACACCGTCACCGTCTCCCAGCTGCTCAACGAGCACTTCGCCCACGAGGCGGGACTGCCCGACCACCTGCTGGGCCTCGGCCACGCCTTCGAGATCAACCCGAAGGTGCCCGACTCGTTCCGGCTCGAACTCGCGCACGCGCTGCTGGCCCGCGAACTCTTCCCGGACGCGCCGCTCAAGTGGATGCCGCCGACCAAGCACATGACCGGCGATGTCTTCGACGGCTATCTGCTGGACGGGTTCTTCAACCTCGCGGGTGTCCTGACAGGACAGTCCATTTTGCTCGTCGGCATGATGACCGAGGCCGTCGTGACGCCGTTCCTGTCCGACCGCGACCTGGCTCTGAAGAACGTCCGGTACGTGCTCAACGCGGCGGGCAGTCTCGCCGAGGACTTCCGGCCCTCGCCGGACGGGCTCATCGTCAAGCGCGCGCACCAGGTGCTCGGCGAGGCCGTGGACCTCCTCGAGCGCATCGTCGACGACGGTCTGCTCAACGCCATCGCGGACGGCACGTTCGGCCTGATGAAGCGCCCCGCAGACAAGGGCAAGGGCGCGGACGGCGTCGTCGAGAAGGCCGAGGCGTACTTCAACCCCGCGAGCGAGATGCTGGAGGCGGCGCAGTGACCGAGTCCAAGAGGTACGTGCGGCCGTACGGCGACACCACCGGCGACGGCATGATCCAGACGTCGTTCACGCTGCCGATTCCCTTCGGTCCCAAGGCGGACGGCGCGGCGCAGCAGCTCGCGAACAAGATGGGCATGGACCCCGCGATGGTGGTCCACTCGAACCCCATCGGCGACGACTTCACGTTCTTCGTCGTCTACGGCTCGGTGAAGCACCTCGTGGACCTCGACGAGGTCAAGGTCGTCGAGCGCGAGTACCCGTTGCTGAGTCCGGCCGAGGTCAACACCACGTTGAAGAAGGTGTTGCGGCGCAAGCTCGTTGTCGTCGGCGGCTGCATCGGCACCGACGCGCACACGGTCGGCATCGACGCGATCCTCAACATCAAGGGCTTCGCCGGCGAGAAGGGCCTGGAGTACTACCGCGAGCTGAAGGTCGTGAACCTCGGCGCGCAGGTGTCGGTGCCCGAACTGGTGCGCTCCGCCCGTGCGGAGAAGGCGGATGCCGTGCTGATCTCCCAGGTCGTGACCCAGCGGGACGCGCACATCCTGAACACGCAGGAGATGTCCGCGGCGTTCCGCGAGGCGATGGGGGACAGGCGGCCGTTGCTGGTCGCGGGCGGCCCGCGGTTCGACCCGTTGATGGCGGGCGAGCTGGGGGTTGATCGAGTGTTCAGCCGGGGTACCACCCCGGGTGAGGTCGCGAGCTACCTGGTGCACGCGATGCAGGAGAAAAAGGGGGTCGCCGCGTGAGCGGGGCTTTGGTCGAAGGCTTTTCGGTGACGCACCGCCGGTACGTCCCGCACTCGCACGCGCACTACGGCGGCAACCTGGTCGACGGTGCCTACGGGCTCGGCATGTTCGGTGACGTCGCCACCGAGCTGCTGATCCACACGGACTCCGACGAGGGGCTCTTCGCCGGCTACAGCTCCGTCGAGTTCGCGGCGCCGATCCAGGCCGGTGACGTCGTGGAGGCCACGGCGACGTTGGTGCGCATCGGAAAGCGGTCGCGTGAGATCGAGTTCGAGGCACGGGTGGTGTGCCGTTCGGCGCCCGAGCGTGGTCCTTCGGCGGCGGACGTACTGGCTGAGCCGATCGTCGTAACGCGCGCCCGTGGCACGGTCGTTGCTCCAAAAGCCGCCGAATAACAACAAAAATTCAGACCGAACCGGCAGGCGTCCTGCTCCGAATCCCTGGCTGTTGGAAGGGAGCAGGACAATGCCATCTAGCAACAAACAGCGATTACGCCGCGGTGCGATCGCCGCGGCAGTCGTCGCGGTGGCCGCGGCGATCCCGGCAGCGGAGGCCTCCAGCCACCGCGAAGCACCGCTCATCGCGGCGGACCCGGCAGTCGACAACACCGACGTGTACGCCTTCACCAGCCCGGACAGGCCCGACACCGTCACGCTCGTCGCGAACTGGTTCGGGCTGCAGGAACCCAACGGTGGCCCCAACTTCTACCCCTGGGCCACGGACGCCAGGTACGACCTCAACATCGACGCCGACGGCGACGCGGTGCCGGACAAGACCTTCCGGTTCACGTTCAGCACCGACGACCGGCGCGGCAAGAACACCTTCCTCTACAACAACGGGCCGGTCACGTCGATCAACGACGACAACCTGTTGTTCCGGCAGAACTACAACCTCGAGCTGATCGAACCCGGCAAGACCACGCAGCTCGTGCGCGACGGCCGCGCGGCGCCGTCCAACACCGGCCCCGCGTCGTTCCCGAACTTCGGGGCGATCAGGGACCAGGCGACGGCCAAGATCCCGGGTGGCGGCCAGGTCTACATCGGACCGTCGGAGGATTCGTTCTTCCTTGACCTGAGGGTGTTCGACCTGCTCTACGGCGGGAACCTCAAGGAAGTCAACCAGGACACCTTGATGGGCTACAACGTCAACACCATCGCCATTCAGGTGCCCAAGACGATGCTCGCGCTGAAGGGCGACCCGAAGCGCAACCCGGTGATCGGCGTGTGGAGCGACACCGAGCGCCGCACGTTGAAGCTCGACCCCGGCAAGGCCACCCCGCAGGGACCGTTCGTGCAGGTGTCGCGGCTGGGCAACCCGCTGGTGAACGAGGTCGTGTCGTCGGCGGCGATCAAGGACGCGTTCAACGGTCTCGAACCCGTGGGGGACGCGAAGGTTCAGGCGTTGCTGGACCGGGTGAACGACCCGGAGCTGGCCCGGCTGATCCAGGCGATCTACGGCATCCCGGCGCCGAAGACGCCACGGGCCGACCTGGTGGAGATCTTCCTGACGGGGATCACCACGAAGGCGGGCGGTCCGATCAAGGCCGATCTCAACTCGCAGCTGAACAACGCCGACGTGGACCCGAAGAAGTTCGCGCCGTCGGAGATGTTGCGGCTCAACATGTCCACGCCGGTGACGAAGAACCCCAACCGGCTCGGCGTGCTCGGCGGTGACCTGCAGGGCTTCCCGAACGGCCGCAGGCTCGCCGACGACGTGGTGGACATCGAGATCCAGGCCGTGGTCGGTGCGGCGCAGACCGGCAAGCTCGTGCCGGCGCTCGCCAAGGGCGACCGGGTGAACGGCAACGACGTTCGCTTCGGTGACAAGTTCCCGTACGTCGGCCTGCCGAGCAACAGGGCGGTCAACTCCCGCTAAGCGAAGGTGCCTCAGATGTGGAAAACCATTCCGCTGCTGGCAGCTTTGCTCGCCGTTGCCGCCTGCGCCTCCCCGCAGGCGGCAACACCCGCCGCCACGCAGACTTCTTCCTTGCAGCGCAACGCCGAGTCCCTGCAGGCCAAGCTCCGCCGAACTCCCGCCGACGCAGCCGCGTGGGCACAGCTCGGCGCCACCCAGGTGGAGCTCGCCCGCGTCACGTTCGATGCACAGCACTACAGCCGCGCCGAACGCGCGCTGACCGAGTCGTTGCGGCTCAAGCCGGACGGCAACGGTGAGGCGTTCATCGGCCGCGGTGCGCTTGCCAACGCTCAACACGACTTCGCCGCCGCCCGTGACTGGGGTCAGCGTGCTGTCTCGGCGCTACCGGATTCCGCCTCGGCCCAGGGCGTGCTGGTCGACGCACTGACGCAGCTCGGTGACGATGCGGGTGCTTCTGTTGCGCTGCAACGGATGCTGGACCTGCGGCCGGGTGTCGCGTCGTTCACGCGTGCCGCCTACCACTTCGAGCTGCACGGTCGTCTGGACGAGGCGCACGGGGCTTTGGAGCGGGCGCTGGAGTCCGCTTCCTCACCGGACGAGGTCGCGTTCTGCCGGCTCCACCTGGACAAGCTGGAAGGGCGAGTCGACGAGTCTCTCGAGGCAACTCGCGAGCTGGTGTCGAAGGTGCCGTCGCCAGAGCACCTCGTGAGGTACGGCGAGGCGCTCGACAAGGCGGGCAAACCGGTCGAGGCGCGGACGCAGTACGACCTCGCGTTGCGGCAGCTGCGCGCTCTGGGCGGCGACGACCTCACCGCCGCCCTGATCGCGGCTGATCACGGCGACCCCGCGGAGGCGTTGCGGTTCGCCGAGAAGGAGTGGGCGAAGCGGCAGAGCGTCTTCACCGCGGACGCGATGGCGTGGGCTCTGCACGTCAACAAGCGATCCGCGGAAGCCCTGCCGTACTCGGACAAGGCGGTGTCGCTGGGCTGGCGTGACCCGGAGGTCCTGCGGCACCGCGAGGCGATCCTGGGGAGCCAGCGATGAGGGTGTTCTTGCTGGTCGTGTTCGGCATGCTGCTGATGGGCGGGGTCGCGCAGGCGCACCCGCTGAGCAACCTCAGCGTGAACCACTACGACGGCCTGCGGGTGTTCCCCGACCGGATCGAGCTGCGGTCCGTTGTGGACAGTGCGGAGATCCCGACCCTGCAGGACCGCGAGTTCGTCGACGCCCGAAAGCGGTGCACGGAACGTGGGAAGTCGTTGAACGCCATGGCCGACGAGCGGGAGCTGGCGTTCGAGGTGCGCGACGCCGACGTCGTGCGGCCCGCCGGTGAGGCCGGCTTGCCCACGATGCGGCTGACCTGCGAGTACACGGCTTTGCTGCCGGTGCGCGGCGAGGTCGAGGTGACGTTCAGCGACTCGTACCTCAAGGACAAGCTCGGCTGGCGCGAGATCACCGTCGTCGGTGTCGACGTCGCGGTGTCGGGCGCGCCGGCCGAGACGATCAGCAACGAGCTGCGCACCTACCCGGACGACCTGCTGTCTTCGCCGCTGGACGTGCGGGCGGTGCGGTTCGTCGCGAAACCAGGTGAGGGGACGGTCGTCACCCCGCCTGGAGCACTCGGTGAAGCCACAAAGGCGGCCGTCGGCCTCGTGGGTGATCTCACCCCGTTGGTCGGCATCGGTGCGGTCCTGCTGTCTCTGGTGCTGGGCGCGTCCCATGCGGCGCTGCCCGGCCACGGCAAGACCGTGATGGCCGCCTATCTGGCGGGTTCGAGAGGAACCCGCCGTGACGCATTCCTCGTAGGAGCCACGGTCACCGTCACCCACACGGCGGGTGTTCTGGTGCTGGGGCTGCTGCTCAGCGTGTCCAGCGTGATCGCCGGTGAGTCAGTTCTGCGCTGGCTCGGCGTGGCGAGCGGTCTGCTGGTCGCGGTGATCGGAGGGGTGCTGCTCCGCTCGGCGGTGCTGTCGCGTCGTCGTGAGCGTGCCCGAGAAGGGGACGAACACGGCGACGCACATGGTCATGGGCACGGTCATGGACACGGCCACGGACATGGTCATGGGCACCGCCGGGCGGGGCTCGCCGGAATGGGAGTCGCGGGCGGCCTGGTGCCGTCGCCGTCCGCGCTGGTCGTGCTGCTGGGCGCGATCGCACTGGGCCGCACGTGGTTCGGCGTGGTGCTGGTGCTGGCGTACGGCCTGGGCATGGCCGCGACGCTGAGCGCCGCCGGGCTGCTGCTGGTCTCGCTGCGAGACCGCTTCGGCCCGCGGCTGGCCCGCTTCCGCAGGTTCGCGGATTTCACGCCGCTGGGCACCGCGGCGCTGGTGATGCTCGTCGGAGTCGGTCTGGCCACGCGTGCGCTGGCCGGTTAATTGGAGGGATCATGAAGAAGCTCATCGTGCTGGCCGCGCTCGCTCTGGCCGCGTGCTCCACCTCGCCAGAGGCGGTTACCGCTCAGTTCGACGACGAACAGCAGTCCGACATCTCGTGCCTGAAGCACCAGGACCAGACACCGGGTGAGACGTACTTCGACGAAGGTAATTGGGACACCGTCGTCTCGTTATCCATCCTGCGCTATTACACCTCGAACGGCACAAAACCCTACTGCGACGGCAAAGCAGCCACGGCCGCCGACCAGGGCTGGCGCGAGCTCTACGTGCGGATGGGAGCGGACCAGACCAATCTCCGCTGATTCGACCGCAACCTCAGCGCCTTTCCTCCGTTGGTCAATACAGAGGTAGTTACATGCGGGGAGGATGGGGCGCAGTGAAGATAGACCACCACGGGGAGATGCCTCCGTACGAGCAGGTGCGTGTGCACTACGCGAGCGCCATCTCGAATCGGGAACTGCCGGTGGGCGCCAAGCTGCCGACCGTGCGCGCCCTCGCGAAAGACCTGGGCCTGGCGGTCAACACGGTGGCACGCGCCTACCGTGAACTGGAAGAAGCCGGCCTCGTCGAGACGCGGGGCCGCGCCGGAACCGTGGTGAGCGCGAACGGCGACAACAACCGCGAGCGCATCCGTGCGGCGGCGTCCCAGTACGCGACGATGTCCGCGGAACTGGGCCTCACGTCGCAGGAAGCCCTGGAGATCGTCCGGGCGGCGCTGCGTCCCTGACCATTGTGGGACAACGACGTTCCACAATGGTCACCGGCAGGAGGTCGGCGAGCCGTGCGCTCACGGCTCGCCCGCCAGCCGGATGTTCAACTCCACCTGCCACTTCGTCTTCATCCGCTCGGTCCGCGGGTCGGTCAGGAAAGCCTCGTACCGGCAGGCGAACTGATCACCGCCGGGTGCGTCCCACCGGTCGAGCGCGTAGCCGTTGTCGCGTGCCCACTCCAGCAGCAGGCCGTTCGCGCGGCGGGCGTGGTTGACGTAGGTGAGGCTCGCGTACCGGCCCGCCGGCAGCATGCCCGCGCCCTCCACGTCCAGTGGCTCCGTGACGATGCCGACCTCCATGTCCATCGGCCCGTCCATGTCGATCACGTGCAGCCGGTGGAAGATCGGTCCGGCGATCGGCAGGTCCCGTTCGTAGAGCTCTTCCATCAACCTGTCACGTACGGCCAGCATCCCCCGAAACGGGGTGATCACGCGGATGCCGACGTAGTGGATCTCCGGCTTGGACACGGTCCTCGGACCTTCGACGATCTCCACGTCCGGACGCTAGCAGTCACCCGTTCGCGACCCTCCTGATGCGTCTTGACAGAGCTAGGCTGCCCCGTGGATCGTGAATAACTGATTCGTCAGTCAACTTAGGGGTGCGAGATGGGGCGGACCGTCCGCGACGGCCTGCGGCTCACGGCCGAACAGGAGCAGTTCGTCGAGCTGGCCAGGGAGTTCGCCGCGAACGAGATCCGTCCACGCGGTCGTGCCGTCGACGAGGCGGACACCGAGTCGCCCCTCGACGTGTGGGAGAAGGCGTCCAAGCTCGGGCTGACGTCGTTCATGATCGGGGAGAGGTTCGGGGGCGGCGGTGTCACCGACCTGCTGACCCAGGTGCTGGTCCAGCAGGAGCTGTGCCACGGCGACATCGGCATCGGCAACCTGATCACGTCCAACGGCTTCTTCAGCGCGCCCATCGAGCACCTCGGCACACCCGAGCAGCAGGAGCGGTTCCTCAGTCCACTGGGGACTCCGAACCCGCCGCTCACCGCCGTCGCGGTCACCGAGCCGGGCAGCGGATCGGACGCGGCGAGCATCCAGACGTCGGCCAAACGAGACGGCGACGGATATGTCCTCAACGGACAGAAGACCTGGATCTCCAACGCCCCCTACGCCGAGCACTTCGTCATCTTCGCGACGGTCGACCCGGCCAAGCGGGCCAAGGGCGTCACGGCGTTCGTGGTCCCGCGCGACACACCGGGGCTCGAGGTCGGGCCGCCGTTCCAGAAGATGGGGCAGCGCGCGATCGTCAACGCCGAGGTGTTCCTCGACGACGTGCGCGTGCCGCTCGAGAACCGGCTCGGCGACGAGGGGCAGGGTTTCTCGGGCCTGATGCGGACGTTCGACGCTTCGCGCATCCTGATCGGCGCCGCCACGACCGGCCTCGCCCGCGCCGCGCTCGACTTCGCTGCCGACTACGCGCGCGAACGTGAGCAGTTCGGCGTGCCGATCATCCAGCACCAGGCGGTGGCGTTCCGGCTCGCGGACATGGCGACGCGTGTCGACACCTCGCATCTGCTGACCGTGCGCGCGGCGACGCTGTACGACGCGGGGCATGCCGTGGCGCAGGAGTCGGCGATGGCGAAGCTCGTCGGTTCGGAGAACGCCATGTGGTGCACGCACGCGGCCGTGCAGACTTTGGGCGGCTACGGTTATTCGCGCGAGTACCCCGTCGAGCGCTGGATGCGCGACGCCAAGCTCGAGGAGATCGAGGAAGGCACCTCGGACATCCAGCGCCTGATCATCTCCCGCGGCCTCGGTGCGAGATGATCTTCTCCGATCCCGCGTCCGTCGCGGTCGTAGGTGCCAGCGACGACCCCGCCAAATGGGGCCACTGGCTCGCTCGCGGTGCGCTGGCCGGGCGTGATCGCCGCGCCGTGCACCTCGTGAACCGCGGCGGCGGATCGGTTCTCTCGTATCCGACCGTGCGGTCCCTCTCGGAGCTGGCTGAGGCGCCTGAACTCGTCGTGCTGGCGGTGCCGGCCGCGCACGTACCCGCTGTGGTGGACGAGGCGTTGGCCGTTGGGGTACGGGGATTCGTCGGCATTCCCACGGGGATCGACGACAGGGTGATCGGCCGGATTCGTGAGGCGGGGGCGCGGTTGCTCGGGCCGAATTGCCTGGGTGTGTTCGACGCGGCGACGTCGCTGCACCTCGCGTGGGGGCAGTTCCAGCCGGGTTCGCTGGGTGTGGTGTCGCAGAGCGGGCAGGTGGGGCTTGAGATCGCCGGGCTCGCGGCGGCGTCGGGGATCGGCGTCTCGCGGTTCGTCTCGGTGGGCAACCAGGCGGACGTGACGGCCACGGAAGCGTTGCTGGAACTGGTTTCCCACGATCTGACCACGGTCGTGGGTGTCTATCTGGAGAGTTTCGGGCGCGGGATCGTGGCGGCGATGTCGGAACTGCGTGCCGCCGGGAAGCCGGTCGTGCTGCTGACCGTCGGTTCGTCTTCTGCCGCCCAGGAAGCCGCTCGTTCGCACACCGGTGCTTTGACGTCCTCTTTGGACGTTGTGGACGCCGCGTGCCGCCGGGCCGGTGCGGTGCGGGTGGCGACGCCTGCCGCGTTGGTGGACCTGGCGGCTGTGCTTTCTGCCGGCGTGCCACGGGGAGGCAGGGTGGGGATCATCTCCGACTCCGGTGGGCAGGGTGCGATCGCGGCGGATCTCGCTGCTGCCGCTGGACTTTCGGTGCCAGTTCTGTCTTCTGTGGACGGTCTGCCCGCGGATGTTCTGCCGCGGAACCCGGTGGACCTCGCGGGGGCGGGGGAGCGGGACCTGGAGAACTACTCGCGCGCGGTCTCGGCGCTGGTGCGCGGCGGTGAAGTCGACACTGTCGTGTTGTCGGGTTACTTCGGTAGCTACGGAGAGGACACGCCCTCGCTGGAGTCGTCAGAGGTGGCGATCGCGGCGCAGATCTGCTCGCTGGCAAGGGAAACCGGCGTGCCGGTGGTCGTGCACAGCATGCGTGCGGACTCGGCGGCCGTACGGGCGCTGCGGGCCGGCGGGGTGCCCGTGCAGCACACGATCGAGCGCGCGGTGGCTGCGCTGGGTGACGCGGCACGGCTCGGCGGCCTTGATCAACGGTCCATCGTCACCGCTGGCGGCCCAGAACTGTCGGTGCTGCCTGGAAGAATTGAAGCTGGGGGACCCCCTGGAGGGGACCCCTGCGTGAGCGTGCCCAGGCCGGTCGCGGCTGCCGGACCGCTCCAGCCAGGCTACCTCGCCGCACGTGAGCTGCTCAGCTTCGTCAGGTTCCCGCAGGCGCATGCCGTCACCTCAGCCGCGGAGGCGCACGCGACCACGCTCAACGGACCATACGTGCTCAAAGCCGACTGGCTGGCCCACAAGACCGAGCACGGCGGCGTGCAGCTCAACGTCACGGACCCGGCAGCGGCGTTCGCGGAGATGGAGGCCAGGCTCGGCCCCGGCACCTACGTCCTCGAAGAGATGGACACCCGCGAGCACACCGTCGAACTGATCATCGGTGCGAAGCGCGATCACTCGTTCGGCCCAGTGATTCTCGTTGGGGCGGGCGGCATCCACGCAGAGTTGTTCAAGGACACGGCGATCGAGCTCGCTCCCGTGACGCCTGCCACAGCCCGGGACATGCTGGCACGCCTCATCTCCGCCCCGCTCCTGTCCGGCTGGCGTGGTGCGCCGACAGCGGACGTGACCGCGTTGGCGCAGGTGATCGCCCAGGTCTCCGAGACGCTCGCAGCCAGACCGGACCTCGCCGAGATCGAGCTGAACCCCGTGCGCGTGGGGCCCGACGGCGTGCTGGCCGTCGACGCGCTGATCATCCCTTCGGGGGACACTTTGAACGACACGAGCGGACGACGCGTGGCATGAGCATGACCCCTCCTCGCCTCACCGGGGGTGACGCGCTGGTGCGCGCACTCGTCGCGCACGGCACCGAATTGGTGTTCGGCATCCCCGGCACCCACAACCTCGGCATCTACCGCGCCCTGGCCGAGCACGACGTCAAGCACGTCACCCCGCGCCACGAGCAGGGCGCCGGTTTCGCCGCCGACGGCTACGCCCGCGTCACCGGCAAACCAGGCGTCTGCCTCACCACCAGCGGCCCGGCCGTGCTCAACGCGATCACCGCCGTGACCCAGTCGTACTCGGACTCCGTGCCAGTACTGCTGATCTCGCCGGGCATGCCCCTGCGCCACCCCGGCCGCGGCAACGGCACCCTGCACGAGGTCCGCCACCAAAGCGCCGCACTGGAAGCCGTCATCGGCTACTCGAACCGCGTGCACAGCGTCGCCGAAATCCCGCTGGCCGTCGCACAAGCCTTCGCCCACATGACCTCCGGCCGCCCCCGCCCAGCACACCTGGAAATCCCGCTCGACCTCATCGACGCCGTCGACAAGGTCAGCGACGTGGCCCCGGTCCTGGTAGCCCACCCACCGGCCGACGCCGTCACCATCGCCGCAGCCGCAGGACGCCTCAACACCGCGACCCGCCCCGGCCTGATCATCGGCGGCGGAGCCAAAGGCGCAGCCGAGGAGATCACCGCCCTCGCCGAACGCTTGGGCGCCCCAGTCGTCTCGACCGCCAACGGCAAAGGCACCTTCTCCGAACGCCACCCGCTGTCCATCGGCGCGGGCCTGCACCACAAGGCAGCGGCCGAGCTGGTGGCCGAGTGCGACGTGGTGGTGGCCATCGGCACCGAACTGGCCTCCACCGACCTCTGGAACGGCCCGCTCAAGTTCACCGGCGACCTGATCCGTATCGACGTCGACCCAGCCCAGATGATCACCAACGCCCTCCCGGACTACCGCCTGGTGGGCGACGCCCAAGCCACCGTCGCCGCCCTGAACCAACGCCTGGGCAAGGCCAAAACCACCGAGGAGTCGGCAAAACGCGCCGAACGCTGGCAGAAACTCTTCCGCAAACACGCCCGTTCCCAAGGCGCCCCCTGGCTGCCGCTGGTGGAAGCCATGCAGGAAGTCCTGTCCCCAGGCGCAATCATCGCCGGCGACAGCGCAATGGCCTGCTACTACGGCACTTTGTCCAACCTGCCGTTGGAAGGCCCGGCAAGCTTCCTGTACCCCACCGGCTTCGGCACCCTCGGCTACGGCCTGCCAGCGGCCATCGGCGCCAAGATGGGCGCCCCCACCCGCCAGGTAGTGGCCCTGCACGGCGACGGCGGCGTGATGTTCACCCTCCCCGAACTGGCCACCGCGGCCCAGGAACGCCTGCCACTGCCCGTGATCATCGCGGACAACGGCGGCTACGGCGAGATCCGCCGCGAGATGGCCGACCGCAGCGACCCGGTGCACGGCGTTGCCCTGCCCGGCGTCGACTTCGTCAAGGTGGCCAAGGGCCTGAACTGCCACGGTGTCACGGTCGACGACCAGGACAGGTTCGCCACGGCCCTGCGCAAGGCCTTCACCGCCGACCGTCCAACCGTGATCCACGTGATCGGCGACCTGGCGGGCGCCTAGGTTTGCTCACCGTCTGAGTCGAGATCGGCGAGAGACTGCACGATCTGATTCCTCCGCGATTCGTTCGAATAGGCCGGCTCCAGGGTGGACGCTCGTTCGAGGCATTCCAAGGACTCTTCGAAATGGGCTCTTGCCGCGGAGCTCTGGTTGAACGCGATCGCCGTGTGCGCAAGCATCCAGTGGATCTTGCTGAGGTCGCTGAGGCACAACGCGTCGTCGGGTTCTTCCAAGGACAGGCGCTCAGAGATGGCGAGCCACTTCCGCAGGAACTTCTCACCAGCGATCGCGTCGGTTGCCAGCAAGCTGGTCGCCAAGCCGGAGTGTGCCCTGCTGATGATCAAGCGGTATCTCCTGTTGGCCGGCTCGGCCACGATGAGCTGTTCCGAGATGTGAAGGGACGCCACGAAGTGCTTCTGAGCGGTGTCGTGGTTCTGCTGTGCCCGCAAGAGGTCGCCGAGTTCGGTGTGGAGGAAGCACAGGTGGGAAGCGTTGAGGGCATTGCCGGGATCGAGTTCGGCCAGCTTCTCCATGATCGCGAGGGCCGAGCGGGTGTGCGACTCCGCGGCTGTCCAGTCCCCCGTTGCTTCCGAGAGCGTGGCCAGCCTGCTGTGAGCGACGGAGATGTCACGGACGTAGGTGACGTTGTGCGGATCGGACTCGGCGAGGCGTTCGGAGAGCAGGAGCCCGGACTGGTAGTAGGAGTTCGCCGAAGCGAAGTCTCCCGCGCTCTCTTTGAGCTCGCCCAGCAGACCGTGAGTCTCCATGAGAAGGCGTTGGTACTCGATCACCTGCGGCTGATCCTCGACCAGCTTTGCGCTGATGGTGCCGCATTCGTGGAGAAGTGACTCCGCACTCGCGCGATCTCCTCGTCGCCACACGTACTTCGCGAGCTTGGCCAACATCGTGCAGAGCGTGTATTGGTACAAGTCGTTGTCCGGATCGTCCGCGAGGAGTTCTCGCTCGATGTCGCACGCTGCCTGGAAGTGCATCTCCGCAGTGGCCGAGTCGATCCTGTTTCTTGCCAGCTCGCCCATCCTGCTGAACGCACGGGCGAGGTCGTACCGTCGCTCGGCGTCGGCCGGGTGCGCTGCCGCGAGGGTGCGGGCGATGTCGAGTGCGGACTGGAAGTGCTCTTCTGCGCTCGAAGTGTCCCCGAGCACGAGCGCGAGCTGGCCCAGTCGGTCATGGCAGGCGCTCACGAGAACAAGACCGCCGATGTCTTCAGGATGTGCGTCCGCTCGTAGCTTGCTGATCGACAGCATGGTGGAGCGTCGCGCCATGGTCGCGCTGACCAGCCCGAGTGACGTCAACACGTCGCACTCCAGTTCCACCAGCGCCAGGTAGTCCACGTGATCGGTGGGGATCAGCGGGACGACCTCGGCGAGCAACGCGGCTCTGGAGATCGCACCCAGCGCTTGAGAGCCGAAAGCCAACGCCTCCACGGTGAAGTCGTAGTCGTGACAGCCCGCGGCGTGGAGCGTCACGTCGATCAAGTCGTCTGCGGTGGCGAGGCCTGAGTCCAGGTCGTGCATTCGCATGTCGCGCGCCCGCTCGTGGCGCGCCATGCGTTCCTCCGCTGTCTGGTACCGGGCGAGCGAGGCGGCGATCCACGGATGCATGGTGAATCGGCCGTCAGCCGCGCCGGACAGCAACGTGAGATCGCAGAGGCGATTTGCATCCGCGCGTACCTCGGCGACTTGCGTGGCGGTGGCTTCTGCGCCGTGCCGGGTGTGGGCGAAGTTCTCGATGCTGAGGGACGCGCGGCACAGCGAAGCCACCAGTGCGAAGTCCTTCTGACCGGGAGTCAGTTCCGCGTAGAGGGCGTCGAGCAGGATGTCCCGGCTACCCAGTCGCACGACGTCCGCGATCGCCTCGGAGACATCGCGGCCGGCCTTGAGATCGATTCCTGCCGTCTTGGCGAGATGACGAAGTTTGGTCGTCACGTGCCGGAAGCTCGCGCTGGGAGTGTGCCGCAGCAACACGTCCAGGAACTCGGTGAGCCTGGGGTGGCCGCCGATCGTGCGCGCCACCAGCGTTCTGTCCTCAGTGGACAGTTTCCGGAGGGCGGGCATGCGCAGTACCAGCCGGCTGAGCTCCGCAGACGAGAGCGCGGATAGTTCGACGCGCAGAAGGGTCAGTTCCGCATCCGCCACGGGATAGCGGGAGGTGAGCAGGAGACGGCCCTCGCCCACGCTGTCGCACAGCCGCTCGAAGATCTCCGCGAAGCCCAGGTCGGTGAACTCGCCGTCGGTGGTGAGGTTCTGCTCGAAGTCGTCGAAGAGGATCACCAGCCGGCATTCCCGCAGTGCGGCGAGGACCAGGGAGAACTTCTCGTCGTCGGGACGGTCGTCCCGCAGGGCCGGGATGTGCGGGAGAGCAGCTGCTACGGCGGCGATGAGGTTCGCGGGACTCCACACGCCGACGTGCTCGGCGATCGCCCATCCCGCCTCTCGGGCCCTGGCGAGGATGCGGCCCGCAACGGCGGTCTTGCCGATTCCGCCCACGCCGGTCAAGGCCAGGCCCGACCAGTCGCCGTAGCGTTCGCGGTCCTGCGAGTTGCGGCGGAGTACGGCCGCGGCGGCGCGGAGAGCGGATCGGCGGCCGATCAGCTGCCCGATGGGAAGTTCACGAACACCGTTGCCCGTCGAAGGAACGGTTTCGCGGGGGAGTGGTTGTTGTGGCAGTGCCGGGTTGCGCAACGGAAGGTCTGCGCTTCCGGACAAAAGCGTGGGGACCGCGAACTCCGGGAGCGCCGGATGATCCGAGTCACCGATGTCCTCAAGGGCGCTGCGCCTGGCGGCGGCCAGGGCTTGACCGGCTGTCGCACGTGGTGTTTCGGCGAGGACCCGGTAGAGCTCGCGAGCCAGCCTGGTGGCGAAGCCGTCGGAGATCGGTGCCTGCATGGCGATGACGCGGTCGGCGCCGTGCCGGACCAGAGTCGCGGCCATCCCGGCGGTACCCGTTTCGGCGCCGCGACAGCTGGACAGCACCACTAGGGGCAGCGGGCGTTCGCCTGCTCTCAGTGCAGCTACGAGACTGTCCGCGTCCGCGGAAACGGCCTGACCGACCTCGTCCTCCAGTTCGATGGTGTCTGCGCTCCCGTGAGCGCACAGGTGCAGCACGTGGTACTGATCGGCGGCCAAGGCCCTCCCGATCTCGGTGAGGGAAGCCACTTCGAGGATGCGGACCTGTGCGCCGCCTTCGAGATCGGTCACGGCGTCGAGCAGTGCCTGCATCTCGGCCTCCACGTCCAGAGAGGCGGTCGAAGTCGTGCTCTCATCCGGTGCGGCTACGGCGGCGAGGATCTTCAACGGACCCGGCAGCGCGGGGGTCGCCGGGCGGTCGAGTCCGTCGAACCTGCGACTGAAGCGCACACCGGGCACCGTTGCGGCCAGCCGCCCGTCCGGGAGGCGGAGCAACTCGACGGGAAGCCACGAGAGTTCGTCCGACAGACGCACGACCACGGTGAAGGTGCTGCCCAACGGGCTGCCGCTGATCAACGTGTGCAGGCGGCGGCCGGTTGGTTCGTCCAGCAACGTGCGCCAGAGGGCGTGCCCCAGCTCCGTCAACCTGTCTTCCCCGGACGGGCTCCTCAACTCGGCCTGCCAGGAGGCCAGGCCCGCGGGGAGTGGTGCGGCATGCTCGCCCAGTGGGGTGCCCGCAAGGACGGTTTCGGTGCGCACGCCGCTGTCCGTTGTGGTCAGGTTGAGCGTGATCTCGTGCGAGGTGGCCGACACCACTACCTGGCGGCTCAGGATCGGAACGTCACCCAGCGGAGGTTCCTCGTCGGCGGGCTGGCCGAGCAACAGGCGCAGAAGGGACTCGGCTCCGGTCGGCGACAGCTCGGCGATCCGGTAGACGGTGCTCGACGCGGGCGCGAGAAAGTCCGGGATTCCCTCGACAGACTGGCCGGGGAGGACCACCGGGAGGAAGCGGTCGAGAGCTTTGGGGTCGCGGTAGAAGGCGTCGCGGATGAGGCGCGCCTCGAACTGGACGCCGCGCCCCTCGTCGGCGCTTGTGCGTCCTTCGGCTCGCTCGCGGTAGGAATCCGAGGCGATGATCAGGACGTGGTCGGCCTCGCGCACCTGGTCGCCCATCCAGAGAGCCCAGTCCTGGCGCCGGCCCGCCGCGCTGCGATCGAGTTTGGCGTCGACGCCGTGGCGGCGCAGGAAGATCCACAGGTCACGCACGGCCTCTTCGTGGTCGGCGGACCCGTGCGCGTACGAGATGAACACGCGTGGCACGACCTGATGATCCGCAGTTGTCGGGCAGGAGGCGAGTTACGACGCGGCTATGTCAATGAGTTGTCCACTTCTTGGCGGAGGCCGTGATGAGCCGATTGCGTGATTGTGCGGACCGATAGGTTCTCCAACAGCGATGTGAGGAGGCCTCGATGTTGGCTGTGGTGGCACTGCTGGCGACCCTTGTGCCGCCGCCCGGTCCGGTCACCATCGACGTCGTGAGCGTCGGCGGGTCCGGGTGTCCGGCGGGCACTACGACTGTGGCCATGTCGCAGGACAACGAGGCGTTCACGGTGAACTACAGCGACTTTTTGGTGCAGGGGAACGGGAGCGAGGCCAAGAGGAGCTGCACGATCGCGCTTCGGATCAACCATTCGGCCGGGTACACGTACGGCATCGCGGCCACGGACTTCCGCGGGTTCGCGCACCTGACGGACAAGGCGAAGGGTGTTGCGCGCAACAGTTACCACTTTCCGGGGTTTCCTACGCGGCACAGCATGCACACGTATCAGGGGCCGATGAGTGACAACTGGCAGGTCACCGATACGCCGGGTGGGGTTGCGCACGGGCCGTGCAAGGATCGGAAGCCGTTGACGATCGAGGCCGAGTTGAAGGTCACTGGGAAGGGGAGCGAGAGCTTCATGACCATGGACTCGACCGACTCGAGTGTGAGCACCACGTTCCGGCTGTCCTGGAAGAAGTGCTCGGAATAACAGGCGCGGGCTTGGCGTTGTCTGCTACAGTCCGTTTGTAACCGGCGGTGCGCGGTCAGTGCACGTAAGTTCCGACCAGCTGCTGGACGCTCTTGAGTCCGCAGCTCACACTCCCCAGCTTCTCACGCTGGTGGAACCACATCAGATGCCGTCAGAACGCATCTGCAAGCGCTCTCCTCCAGCAGGGCATGCCCTGCGTGCGGAGTTGATGAAGCGCGTGTTCAACAACCCTCCTGAAAGGACAGACCCGATGCACATCGGTGTACTAGACGTACGTAACAGCAAGGCTTTTCTCGTTGATGGGCCGCAGGTGCCGCAGAGTCTCGTGAGGCAACACGACCTGCGCCGTGGCGACCAGATCAGCGGTGAGGCCGAGAACGACAAGCTTGTCAGCGTTGACACGGTCAACGGGCTCAGGCCGCACAAGCGGCCGCGGTTCGAGGACCTGACGCCGCTCTACCCCAACGAAAGGTTGCGGCTGGAGCACGATCCCGACGAGCTGACCAGCCGGACGATCGACCTGGTCATGCCGATCGGCAAGGGGCAGCGGGCGTTGATCGTGGCGCCGCCCAAGGCAGGCAAGACCATTGTGTTGCAACAGATCGCGCAGGCGATTGCCAAGAACAACCCCGAGGTTCACCTGATCGTCGCGCTCGTCGGGGAACGGCCTGAAGAGGTCACCGACATGCGTGCCACGATTCCCGGCGAGATGTTCACGTCGACCTTCGACGAGCACCCCAACGAGCACATTCGCGTTGCGGAGCTCGCTGTCGAGCGGGCCAAGCGGCTGGTCGAGGACGGACAGGACGTGGTGATCCTGCTGGACTCGCTGACGCGGCTCGGGCGCGCTTACAACCTGGCGCAGCCCAACGGTGGGCGCATCCTCAGCGGTGGTATCGACGCCAGGGCGTTGACGCCGCCGAAGCAGTTCCTCGGTGCTGCCAGGAACATCGAGAACGGTGGCAGTCTCACGATCTTCGCCACCTCGCTGGTCGAGACCGGGTCGCTGGCCGACACGGCGATCTTCGAGGAGCTCAAGAGCACCGGCAACGCCGAGTTGAAGCTCGACCGCAAGGCGGCGCAGAAGCGCATCTACCCCGCGGTCGACCTGCACCAGTCCAGCACTCGCAAGGCTGAGCTGCTGGTCTCGCCGCAGGAACTCGCCATCACCGACGCGATGCGGCGGGCCATGGCGGACCGCGACATCGACGTGCTGCTCGAAGGGCTGCGCAAGACGCAGAGCAACGCCGAGTTCCTCATGCAGATGTCGAGGTGACCTCCTGCCGCAGTTCCCGATCCAGCGCGCGGGTCGGGGCACCCAGCGCGTAGAACAGGAAGCCGATGGCGATCACGATCAGCAGCGGAACCACCTGCGACAGCGTGTAAGCCGTCCGCTCGCCGGCGAAGGCCGAGGGCAGATCGAGCGGCCAGATCAGCACGACGACGGTGAACGCCACGAGGCCTGTGGTCAGAACCGTTGTCAGCACCGCGAAAGGTGCTCGGAACGGTCGTGGAGCGTCGGGCAGACGCCGGCGCAGCACCAGCATTGACGGGAACGTCAGCAGGTAGCTGATGAACGTCGTCGAGATCACCAGAGCCAGTCCGGCGGTGAAGTACTTCTCGGAGTTCCCGCCCGTCAGGTTCAGAGCTGTCACCAGAACCACGGAAGCCAGCAGTCCGGAAAGGACGTTCACGCGGATCGGCGTGCCGTGCCGCGACGAAAGCCGTCCCAGATACGCGGGGCCCGCGCCATCCGCACACGCCACCGCTTGTGCCCGGTGTGCGCCGATCGCCCACGAGACACCGGAAGTCAGCACGCCGATGATCAAACCGGCCGCGCAGACGGACCCGAGAACCGCTCCCGCACCGGTCAGGGTCACGGTCCCATCAGCGGCAACTGATCCGCCGTAGACGGTCAGGACCTGCTTGGCGGCGTCGATGAACCCGCCCAGGCCCTGGATCTGTGAAGCCGGAACCACCAGCAGGATCCCGAGAATCGGCCCGCCGTACAGCAGGAACGACGCGATGCCCGCCCGCAGGATCGCGAACGGCACGGTCTTCTGCGGATCCTGCATCTCCTCGGTCGCGGTCGAGGGCAGTTCGAAGCCGACGTAGTTGAAGATCAGCACCGGCACCAGCGCCACGAAACCCGCCCACGTGGGCACGAAATCTCCGCCGGACAACGGTTGTACGCCGTTCTTCACCGCATAGACGACCACGGACAGCGTGAAGAACCCCAGCAGCACGATCCGGGCGAACGCGCCGGCGATGGGCACCCACTTGCCGATCCGCAAGGAGGCGGCAACAGCCAGCACCCCGATCCAGATGAACGCCAGGCCCGCGATGTGCTTGCCCACCATGCCCAACGGCAGGAAGAACGTCTCGAACGTCGTCACCGCGATGATCGCCAGCGTGCCGCCCATCCACAGTGGATTGGACAGCCAGTAGAGAACCTGGTTCACCCCGGCGGCGAGACGTCCGAACGCGAGCTTGGTCCACACGTAGGGGCCGCCCTCGATCGGGAACGCCGTGCCCAGTTCGGTGGTCAGGAACCCGTACGGCAGGAAGAACACCACCGCCAGGATCACCATCCAGACGAGGCCCTGGGGCCCGTTGGCGGCGACGCTGCCGATCGTGTCCAGGCCGACGAGGGTGCAGAGCAGGTAGAACGTCACGTCCACGCGGCGCAGCGACTTGCGCAGGTGGGTGCGTTCGCCCAGCCAGTTGCCGCTGAGAGGCTGTACCTCGCTCACGGGGCCCTCCAGATGGTTAACTGAGTCGTCAGTCAGTTATTTGGCCGGACCATGTGACCGCGGTCATACGCTGAAGTCAAGGGGTGTGTTCGATGAGTTTTCTCCAGGTCACCTGGACCGACCCGGCCACGCGGGCGCGCGGCTACCTCGTCATCGACCGGCTCGTGCGCGGGGTGAGCAGCGGGGGACTGCGCATGCGCAAGGGCTGCACGCTCGACGAGGTGCGCGGGCTGGCTGAAGGCATGACCGCGAAGGAAGCCCTCAACTACGACCCCGAAGCGCGCTACGTGCCGCTCGGCGGTGCCAAGGGCGGCATCGACTTCGACCCCTACGACCCGCGGGCGGAAGAGGTCCTCACGGCCTACCTGTTCGCCATGTCGCCCTACGTCGAACGCTTCTGGACGATGGGGGAGGACCTCGGGCTCCGGCAGTCCACGATCGACCGGGCCATTGAGAAGATCGGCCTGCAGTCGTCGATCCAGGCCGTCTACCCGCTGCTGGACGACGAGGAGAAGGCCCGCCGGCGCCTCGCGGACGCCTTCGCGGTCACCGTCGACGGCGTGAGCCTGGACGAACTGGTCGGCGGCTACGGCGTGGCGCAGGCGGTGCTGGCGGGCATCGAGCACCTGAACCTGCAGAACCCCACCGCGTTCGTCCAGGGCTTCGGCTCGATGGGTGGCGCCACGGCCCGCTACCTCGCCCAGGCCGGCGTCGAGATCGTCGGGCTCGCCGATGTCCACGGTGTCGTAGCCAACCCTGCCGGGCTCGACGTGGAAACCCTTTTGCTGTCCCGGGATTCGCACGGCGGCATCGACCGGGCGAAACTCCGCGACACCGACGTCCAGCTCGACCGCGGCCAGTGGCTCGGCGTCGAGGCGGACGTGCTGGTCCCGGCCGCCACGAGTTACGCGATCAACCAGGACAACGCGAAGTCCGTGCGCGCCAAGCTGATCGTCGAAGCGGCGAACATGCCCGTCACCGCTGAGGCAGAGGAACAGATCGACGCGCTGATCATCCCGGACGTCGTCGCGAACTCCGCCACGAACTCCTGGTGGTGGTGGACGTTGTTCGGCGACATCGAGGCCACCGCCGAGTCGGCGTTCGACAAGATCGGCACGAACATGCGCAAGCTCGTCGCGAAGATCGTCGACGCGGAGTCACCACGGCAGGCCGCCGCCGAGATCGCGGCCGCCGCGGTGAAAGAGATCGAACAACGATTCCAGGGCCTGTAACGAAGTCGTAGACTTGGCGAATGGCCGGTCTCCAGCACGTCATCACGATCGCGGCCCCACCGGAGCGTGTCTGGGCGGTGCTGATCGACGTCGAGCGCTGGCCGGAGCGGATCCCGACGGTCGACGAGGTGGAGCGTCTCGACGACGGACCACTCGCGGTCGGCTCCCGCACCCGGTTGCGGCAGCCCAAGCTGCCGGAGGCGGTGTGGACGGTCACCGAGCTCACCGACGGGAAGTCCTACACCTGGGAGCAGAAGTCGCCCGGTGTCACCGGAGTCGCCTCGCACCTCGTCGAGCCGCACCCGGACGGCACCCTGCTCACCCTCACCCTGGGCATCTCCGGCCCGCTGGGCGGGATCGGCTGGCTGTTCACGAAGAAGCTGGCCAAGCAGTACGTCGAGACCGAGGCCGAGACGATCAGGAAGTTCGCCGAGCGCTCCTGACGCCGCGCACCCGCACGGTCAGCCCAGCGGGCCGAACAGCCACGCGCCCGGACCGTCGAGGTCCTCCGAGAAGTAGTACGCCCTGATCGCGGCCAGCAGGTCGTCACTGCTGATCAGGCCGTCGCCGTCGTGATCGAGCCGAGCGTGCACGACACGCGCGTCAGACGACGGCAGGTTCATCAACGCCCCGCTCCACCGCACGTACTCGTCCACGCCGAGATGGCCGTCGCCGTCGTGATCGGCGACGGCCATCAGGGCGTCGAGGAAGGGCAGATAGCTGTCGTCGAACGACTCCGGCCGCTCCAGCAGCTGCCGGGCGAACGCCGCTTTGTACTCGGTGAGGCTGATCCGGTCGTCGTCGTTGGTGTCCGTCACGGCGATGAGGTGGTCCCACACACCCAGCAGGTGCTCGTGGAACCGCCTCGCCCGGCGGTCGTCGTCGCTCAGGCCGAACGCCGCCGTGGTCCGGGAACCGGCGCGTTCGAAGTCCGAGCGTTCGATGAACCCGTCCTGGTCGCTGTCGTAGGTCTCGAACCTGCGGGTGAGCTTGCGATCCAGGAACGACGTGATGTGCATGCCCTCTTAGTACCTGGTCAGCGCTTCTTGCGGCGGGCCGGGGCACCCACGTAGTCCGCCAGGTGCTCGCCGGTCAGCGTCGACCGGCCGGCCACCAGGTCTGCGGGCGTGCCCTCGAACACGACCTTGCCACCGTCGTGACCAGCACCGGGACCCAGATCGATGATCCAGTCGGCGTGCGCCATCACGGCCTGGTGGTGTTCGATCACGATCACCGACTTGCCCGACTCGACCAGCCGGTCCAGCAGGCCGAGCAACTGCTCGACGTCCGCCAGGTGCAGGCCGGTGGTCGGCTCGTCCAGGACGTAGATGCCGCCCTTGTCCGCCATGTGCGTCGCCAGCTTCAGCCGCTGCCGCTCGCCACCGGACAACGTGGTCAGCGGCTGACCCAGCGACAGGTAGCCCAGACCGACGTCGGCCAGCCGCGAGAGAATCGCGTGCGCCGCAGGGGTTTTCGCCTCGCCGGACCCGAAGAACTCGACGGCCTCGGACACCGGCATCGCCAGCACCTCGGAGATGTCGCGCCCGCCGAACTTGAACTCCAGCACGGCCTGGTCGAACCGCTTGCCCTCGCACACGTCGCACGGGGACTCGATCGTCGCCATGATGCCGAGATCGGTGAACACCACGCCCGCGCCGTTGCAGTTCGGGCACGCGCCTTCTGAGTTCGCGCTGAACAGGGCGGGCTTCACACCGTTGGCCTTGGCGAACGCCTTGCGGATCGGCTCCAGCAACCCGGTGTAAGTCGCGGGGTTCGATCGCCGCGAGCCCTTGATCGGCGTCTGGTCCACGACGATCGCACCGGCGTCGCGAGGCATCGACTGGTGGATCAACGACGACTTGCCGGAGCCCGCCACACCCGTGATCACCGTCAGCACGCCCAGCGGGATGTCCACGTCGACGTCACGCAGGTTGTTCGTCGAAGCGCCGCGGATCTCCAGCACCTCGTTGGACTTGCGGACCTCCGGCTTCAGCTGGGCGCGGTCGTCGAGGTGCCGCCCGGTCACGGTGTCGCTCTTGCGCAACCCCTCCAGCGTGCCCTCGTAACAGATCGTGCCGCCACCCCGGCCCGCACCGGGACCGAGGTCGACGACGTGGTCCGCGATCGCGATCGTCTCGGGCTTGTGCTCGACGACGAGAACGGTGTTCCCCTTGTCCCGCAACCGGAGCAGCAGGTTGTTCATCCGCTCGATGTCGTGCGGGTGCAGCCCGATCGTCGGCTCGTCGAACACGTACGTCACGTCGGTCAACGCGGATCCGAGGTGCCGGATCATCTTCACGCGCTGCGCCTCACCACCGGACAACGTGCCCGCGGGCCGGTTCAGCGACAGGTAGCCGAGGCCGATCTCGACGAACGAGTCCAGGGTGTGCACGAGCTTGTCGACCAGCGGCGCGACGGACTTCTCCTTCAGGCCACGGGTCCAGTCGGCCAGATCGGTGATCTGCATGTCGCACAGGTCGGCGATCGACACGCCCTTGATCTTGGACGACCTGGCGGCCTCGGTCAGCCGCGTGCCGTCGCAGTCCGGGCAGGTGCCGAACGTCGCCGCGCGGTCCACAAACGCCCGGATGTGCGGCTGCAGCGCCTCGCGGTCCTTGGACAGCATGGACTTCTGCAGCTTCGGGATCAGGCCCTCGTAGGTCAGGTTGATGCCGTTGACCTTGATCTTGACCGGGTCCTTGTACAGGAAGTCGTGCAGTTCCTTCTTGGTGTACTTGCGGATCGGCTTGGCCGGGTCGAGGAAACCGGACTGCGCGAACGTCTGCACGGTCCACTGGTTGTCGACGTTGTAGCCGGGCACCTTGATCGCGCCCTCGAGGATCGACTTCGACTCGTCGTAGACCTCGGTCATGTCGATGTCGGAGACCTGGCCGCGGCCCTCGCAGCGCGGGCACATGCCGCCCGTGATGGAGAACTCGCGCCGCTCCTTGACCTTCTGGCCGCCCTTCTCGATCGTCACGGCACCCGCGCCGGAGATCGAGGCGACGTTGAACGAGAACGCCTGCGGGCCGCCGATGTGCGGGGCGCCGAGGCGGCTGAACAGGATGCGCAGCATCGCGTTCACGTCGGTCGCGGTGCCGACGGTCGAGCGCGGGTCGGCGCCCATCCGCTGCTGGTCGACCAGGATCGCCGTGGTGATGCCCTCCAGCAGGTACACCTCGGGCCGCGGCAGCGTCGGCATGAAGCCCTGGATGAACGCGCTGTAGGTCTCGTTGATCAGCCGCTGCGACTCCGCGGCGATCGTGCCGAACACCAGCGAGCTCTTGCCGGAACCGGAGACACCGGTGAAGACCGTCAGCCGGCGCTTCGGGATCTCGACGTCGACGTCGCGCAGGTTGTTCACTCGCGCGCCCTGCACGCGGATCAGATCGTGGGTGTCGGCATCATGCGGCGCCGGTGCTGTCCTGGTCATGGCGCAAAACTAACTCGCGTGTCCCGCTCCTGCCTTCTTGATTCCTGATTGGTTGTCACCCCGATGCGGAAGTGGCCCGATTCGGTAGTGGTACGTGCACACCTCGCGGAACCCCGTGCGTTCGTACAGCCGGAACGCGCTGCTGTTCCCCTTCTCCATCTGCAGGTACATGCGGTCGGCCTCTCTCGCCGCCGCCCACGACGCCAGTGCGGCGAGCACCGACCGTGCGGCGCCCTGACCCCGTGCGTGCGGCAGCGTTGCCATCCCGAACACGCCCGCCCAGCCGTTCTCGGCCACCGCACGTCCGACGGCCACCACTTCGCCGTCCACCTCGGCATACGCGTACGCGCTGGGGTGCTCGACCCGGCTGAGCAGGTCACGTTCGGCGCTGACGTCCCGCGTCGTCACCGCACGCCACGCGGCCAGCCACTTGTCGGTCGGCCGGGTCTCGACCGCGCCCGCGTCGGCCTGGGCGTGCCGCAGCACCTCGGCGGTCGACGCGATCTGCAGGGACATGGTGTGCTCCCGCTGGTAACCCCGGTCCGCCAGCCGCGCGTCCAGATCGTCCGCGCACACGCCGGGCGTGATCTGGAACCGCACCCCGGACCCGCGTTCGGCGCAGAACTCCTCGGCGAGCGCGACCCGGTCCTCCCGGTCGTGCGGCAGCACCGCGCTGACCCACCAGGCGTCGCCGGGGGAGTGCCGCAGCCACCAGCCGCCGGCCTCTTCGACGTGGGCGGCGGGCTGGGCCCGTGCCGCGTGTTCCTGCAGCGTTTTGAGCAGCACGTCAGTCCAGCGATCCGAGCAGCCAGTTTCCGGCGGCCGCGGGATCCTCGGAGAAGTAGAACTCGCGGATCGCGTCCAGCAATGCCTGAGTGGACAACAACCCGTCCTCATCGGACAACAGGTCGTGAATTCCGCGCGCGTCACTCTCCGAGAGGCCCATCAACGCACCGGTCCACGTCACGTGTTCCTCGAGCGTCAGCTTGCCGTCGCCGTCCTCGTCCGCGATCGCCATCACCGCGTCGAGGAACGGGACGTACCCCTGGTCGAACGACTCGGGCGTCTCCAGCAGCCCGTTCGCGAACGCCTTCTTGTACTCGTCGAGGCTGATCCTGCCGTTGTGGTCCAGGTCGGTGACCGAGGAGAGCTGCTCCCACAGCCCGATCAGCGTGCCGTGGAACCTGACCGCCTTCGGGTCGTCGCCGGCCAGCCCGAACGCCTTCGTGGTGCGCTCGCCCGCCTGTGTGAAGTCCTCGCGCTCGATGAACCCGTCGCCGTCGGAGTCGTACGTCCGAAACCGGCGGGCCAGCTTGCGGTCCAGGAAGGCGGTGATCTCCATGAAGTCCTTCTACCGCATTCCGGACTGGAGGAACACGCCTCTGTCCGGACCGGGAAAGCACACGGTTTCAGAATTCACCGCCGGCCGAGCCCGGAAATCGCGCTCGCCACGATCACCATGCCGATCACGCCGATTATCGCCGCGACGCCACCGACCGCCGGTTTCGACACCTGCTGAACGTGCGCTACCGGCCGTGGAGGAGCTGGTTCGTCAGGTGTCGATGCAGGTTCTTCCGGCTCGGGCGGCAGCGGCGTGGTGGCCGACGCGATCCGCACGACGGCGCTTTCGCTGATCGCCTGCCCGGCACCCGCGCCGGACACCGTCAACCGGGAGTTCACCGGCGCGGTGACCTGGCACGTGTAGGTGATGCGCTCGCGGGGCCGCAGGGCGGGGAAGCCGCGCCGGCACGCGGCGGGCTCACCACCGACCTCGACGTCGTCGATCGGGTACTCGGACGGGTTGCCGACGGTGATCGTGACCGTGACGAGCTCGCCGTCCTCCGCGCGGTCCTTCGACCAGAGCGCGCTGATGGTCAGTCGCGGGTAGATCACCTTGACCTGAACGGACGCACTCGCCTCGACCTTGCCGCCGATCTTGTCGGCGGCACTCACGGTGGAGGTCAACGCGCCGGATTCGTCGCCCGCGGGGGCCGTGCAGTCCACGGTGGAGGTCGCGCCGGGGTCGAGCTGGCCCTGCATCGGTGCGCACCCGCCCTGGGCCCGGCCGCTGAGGCTGTAGAGCGGGGTGTCGCCGGTGTTCGTGACGGTCGTCGTGAACTTGACGGCCTGGCCCGGCAACGCGGTCAGCGGGTCCGTCGCGGTGGTCGCGCGCAACGCCGGGTGCAGCACGTCGACCGCTGACGTCAGGTGGGTCGCCATCGGGTCACCGGCGAGGCTGGTGCCGCTGGCGGTGACCGTGGCCGCGTAGTCGCCGTCGGCGGCCAGCGTGGTGCACGTGCGGGTGGCCTTCGCTTTCGCGGCGATCGTGCCGATGTTCTGGCCGCACACGGACACGTTTGCGGCAGGGGCGTCACCTGTGTTCGTGACGGTCGCCGTTTGGGCGACGTTGTCCTTGGGGTGTGCGGCGGGCTGTTCGGGGTCGACGGCCAGGGTCAGTTCGGGCAGTGGGAACGACCAGGCGATGCTCTGGATCAGGAACGCGTCGTCGGCCCGTTTGAACGCCAGCTCGGCGCTCTTGGTGCCGGGCTTGAGCACGTCGTCGGTGAGGGTCAACGTGCGTGCGTCGACACTCATGTTGTTGGGACTGCTGGGCTGTACGGCGCCTTGTGCGTTCGACACGAACGCGTTGCGGCCGGCGATCGAGTGGTCGTTGACCAGCATCTGGTCGCCGTCGGTGGCCCAGTCGCCCTCGTACGCGGTGATGCCGAGGCGGATCGTGCCCCCGGCGGGGTGCGTGGGCGCGATCGGGGTGCGGATGGCCGGGGCCTTTGTGGGCAGGCGGACGTGGCCGCCGTGCACCGAGACGTGCCTGCGGGCCGGTGCGGCCGCGGCGGGGCCGGCGAACTTCCAGACGACGGTCAGCGACCAGCCGCCGAAGCAGTCGAACCCTTGGGGCGTCCAGACGTTGCCGACAGTGATGGTGCCGCTTCTGATGTGCGGGGTGACGTCGGCTTCGGCGCTGTAGAAGGCGTTGTCGGTGTGGGAGAGGTCGTCCGGCGAGTCGATGAGGAACCGGCTCGGGCTGACGCTGGTGCCGTTCAGGGTGACCGGGTCCTGCGGCTTGCCGGGTGGTTGTCCGGCGTCGCGGCAGGTCGCGTTGCCGGCCCAGCCCAGCTTGGCGTAGGCGATGGCTGCCCCGGCGGGGATTTGCAGCTGTGCGCTGGAGGAGTTGAACGTCGCCGGGTTGTCGTCGACGTCGGCGTAGGACATCCGGTGAGCGTTGTTCTGCGCGGACGGGCCGTGACCCTGGCGGTTCTGGGCGTCCACACAGGATTTCTGCGGGTACTTCGGGTCGGGGCCGGCCTGTTCTGGGGTCGGGCAGGTCAGGACGGCGTTGCCGACGACCATGACGTCTCCGTACACCGCCTCGTCGAACTGGGTGTGCCAGACCTCGGCCGCGGCGACCGGCGGGCCGGGGGCGAGCAGCGGAACCAGCAGCACGACGGCGATGAGGATCGGTACACGCATGCCACGCCTCTCGGTGGGGTCGGCGCACAGGTTGGCACGCTGGGGCGGCGTTGTCACCGCCCGTTGATCAGCGCCCGCTCACTCTCCGTTGAGGACTCTTCGGTTCGGTTCTCCCATTCGTGTCAACGGGTTTCGCGGACGAGATCCGATGTGGACCTGCTGTGTGCTTGATCCACCGCCGTTGCTCTTGATGGGCGGGTGAGACTGCCGAGAAGCGTGGTGTTGGTGGTCAAACGGTGGCCGCTGTGGGGAGATTGAGGCCATGTGGACCGCGTTTGTAGTCGTCGTCGCGTCGGTGGTCGTCACGGCCGTCGCCTGCCTCCTGCTCGGGCGCTCCCGTGCGCACGAACAGTCCGACGACCGCGACGCCGACTCGCGCGGGTTCCTCGGCGCGGTGATCAGCGGCCTGTTCATCATCGCGCTGGCGTTCTACGTGGTGATCGTGTGGGAGGAGAACGGCGCCGCCGAGGACAACGCCGCCCGTGAAGCCGCCGCCATCGCCGACGCCTACTGGCAGACGGCCGTGATGCCGCAGCCGCAACGTGATCACATTCGGTCGCTGCTCACCGAGTACCCGAAGCTGGTGGCGGACAAGGAATGGGCGCGCCTGGCGATGGGGGAGTCGGACGAGCGCACTACCTCGACACTGAACTCGCTGCACTCGGAGATCCTGTCGCTGCCTGCCTCTCCGGATCAGGTGAAGAGCTCGCGCGAACGGTCGTTGGAGCGGCTGCGGGAGATCACGGACCTGCGGCGGGATCGGCTGGATCAGGCCGATGGGTTGGACAACACCGGCAAGCTGATGCTGATCGGGACCATCACCGGGGCGGTGGGGATGATCCTGTTCCCGTTGCTGATCGGGTTCACCTCGCGCGTGCGGCACGTTTTGCAGTTGTGCCTTACTGCGGCGGTGTTGGCGTTCGTGTGTGTGTTGTGCGTTGGGATGACACAGCCGTTTACCGGGATGTTGCGGGTTGAGCCGGAGGCGTTCACGAGCGTGAGTGAGGAACTCGCGGGGATACCGGCTGAGCAGAGCGGCTGAAAGTCGTAGAACCCTTCTACGCCTGATACTTTCAGGTCAATTTGGGGTCGAAAAGTTGGAGGCGACGGGAGTCGCGGCGCTAGTTTCGCTGGCATGCCAAAGAGAGTGTCCACTGTGCAAGGACGTGAGTTCGGCGAGCGCCTGCGCGAGCTCATCCGGAGTATCGGGCTGCTGGAGTCCGAGCTGGCACGAAAGCTCGGGTGGGAGCACGCCAAGATGTCAGATCTCGTCAACGGCAAGGGCGGGACTTCGCTTGATGAGTTCGCCTTCTTGCTCGGTATGTGCGGCGTCGGGTCGGACGAGTTCGACTCTATGAAACGCTTCTTCCTGGAGTCGAGGGAGAAAGGCTGGCTGCAGATCTTCGACTCGGTGTTGCCCGCTCACGTCCGGACCCTGGTGCAGCATGAGCGGATCGCGAAGGAGATCGTGCACTGGAGTTCGTTGTACATACCGGGTCTGCTGCAAACCGAGCTGTACGCACGCGCCGTGGCTGAGGACTCTCCGTTCATCGAGCCAGAGGAGATTCCCGAGTGGGTCGCGGCCCGGATGGAACGACGCGGCATCGTGGCGGGGCACAAGAAGTTCGTCTTCTACCTTTATGAGCCAGTGCTGCGCTCGCCTGTCGGTGGTGCCGATGTGCTGGCTGAGCAACTGCACGAGTTGCTACGCATGTCGGTCCGGCCGTACATCAGCATGCGGATCCTTCCCGCGGGGCGTGCCCTGACAGGTGACTTCAGCCTGTTGAAGTTCGAGAAGTTCGAGCCGCTGGTCTACAGGGCCAACTTGAACTCGGCGCTGTTTCTCGAAGACAAGGTGTCGATCGGGATCTACCAGGAGGCGCTGAAGATGATGGACCGCATCGCGCTGAGTAGGGAAGACTCGAGGGAACTGATCACCAGCATCGTGTCCTGAGGAGGCGGCCCGGATGACCGAATGGCGCAAGAGCAGCTACAGCGCGACTGAATCCGACTGTGTTGAGATCGGGCACGGCGTCGGCATCCGGGACTCCAAAGCGCCCGCCGCCCACGTGCCGGTCGGCCCGGCAGCGTGGACGGCGTTCTTGCGGTCGGTCAGTAACCGCGGTCGGGCATGATCACCCAAAGCACGAGGTAGACGACGAATTGCGGTCCGGGCAGAAGGCAGGACAGCACGAACAGAAGGCGCACGGTGCTCGCCTTCATGCCCCAGCGCTGGGCGAGCCCCGCGCACACACCCGCGATCATCCGGTTGGTCCTGGGCCGGCTCAAAGCAACTGTCGTGGTCATATACCTAGAATGCCCAGTTTCGTCCATCTGTTGCATCGGGGATGAACCCTGATTTCACCCGGACGTGTTACAGGACGTAACCCCGAGGCTGTGACCTGCGACTCCACGGTTGTCCCGAACCGTGGGGAGCCGAGATGCGCGTTGATTTCCTTGTCGACACGGTGTTCATCGCGGTCTACGCGCCGCTGTTGTGGCATGCCTGGCAGTGGCTGCGCGCGAAGGAACTCGAAGGGCCGCCGTCGCCGCTTCGCAGCCTGACGCTGGCCGGTAGTCCGTATCCGCGGGCGGTGCCGATCACGGTGCTGGCGGTGGCGCACCTGGCGGGTAACCCGATGGGCTTCGTCGCGCTCGGGTTCCTGGCACTCGTGGTCGTGGAATCCGCGTGGCGCAACCGGGACCGGTGGGTGCGGCAGCACCTGTGGGCGTTCGGGCGCCTCAGGGTTCCTGCGGTGATCGTGGTGCTGACGGCGGTGATCCTGCTGTTCGGCGACACGCGGTCGCTGCGGCAGCCAGGGGTGGGGCTGGCGGTGTGGATCGCGACGGTGGCGATGGGGGCGAGCGTCTGGTTCGTCACGCGCAGGCTCGTGCTGACGTCCTGGCCGCAGAAGACGTGGCGCAGTGCGCGGCCCGAGCTGGGGGCGTTGATCAGGCTGGCGTTGTGCGTCGTGGTCGGTGTCGTCGGGTGGATTTACGGGCCGCGGGAGTTGACCGGGTACGCGGTGGTGCTGGGGCTCGTTGTGCTGCTTGGGTTGGTGTGGGTGGTCTGGGAGTTGGAAGACGCCGATGCCGCGGAGAGCAAACGCGGTGAGGCGGACATGATCAGGGCCAGGGCCGCGATGAGACCGAGCGTGCAACAGCGACCGGCCGTGATGCGGGTCGCGCGCGGGCTCGCGGTTACGCCACTTGCCGCACTCGCAATCGCTTACGTGCCAATGGCGTACGAGGCGGACGGCCAGAGCGTGCTCACGGCGATGCGGGTGCTGGTGTTGTGTTGCGTGGCGGTGTTGTTCGGCGACTGGCTGATGGCTCGCAGCGCGAAAGGGCCCTCGCACACGCCGCACCACTGGTGGTTCACGGCCGCGATCGTGGTGGTGTCGAGCGCGAGCCTCGTGACGGTGGGCGCGCTGGGGCGCACCTTGCCGCTCGTGGTGGTGTTCCTGATGTTCGCCGGGCTGGTGCTCAGCGAGGCGCAGCGGTTCGCCGAGACCGTGCCGGTGCCGAAAGGGTTGCTGTTCCTCGGGTTCACCAGGACACCCGTCGCGCTGCTGATCGTGCTGTGCGTGCTGAGCAGCGGGCTCAGTTACCCGACGGACGCCGTGGAGAGCTGGTCGACGAACCTCAGGCAGGTGGTGCGCATGACGTCCACGGTCATGGCGTTCGACCCGGCCAGCACCTGAAGCGCCAGGCCGTCGAGCATGCTGACCATCATGTTCGCCAGCTCGACCGGGTCGCCTGGCGAGTGGATGTCGCCGGACTCCTGGCCGTCGCGGAAGATGCTCGCCACGATGTCGCGCCATTCGCCGTAGAAGCGCTCGTTCAGCTCCTGGAGCTCGGGGCTGCGGATGGCCTCGACCCACAGCTCGGCCCAGACCTTCCAGGCCTCGACGGTCTCCGCGCCCTCCGGCAGGTAGGACTCCACCACCATGCGCAGGCGGGACAGCGGCGGCTCGTCGGACTCGAGGATCCAGCGGCGGCGGCTGACCGAGAGTTCGAAGCAGTGCTCGAACGCGGCGTCGGTCAGCTCGCGCTTGGTCTCGAAGTAGTAGTGGACCGTGCCGCCGGAGACTCCCGCGTCCTTGGCGACGTCGGACACCCGGAGGTGGCGGAAGCCCTCGGACGCGATCACCTTGCAGGTGGACGCGAGGATCTGCGCCTTGCGTTCGGCTTCCACGCTTGGACGGGGCATCCGTCACCTCCTGATTTGGGCCGAACCTTACCGAAACTGGGAACGAAGCTTGCGCTTGTCGACCTTTCCCACCTTGGTCAGAGGCAGTTGGGGCACGATCGTGACGCCTCGGGGCTGATAAAGCTCACCCAGTTCGTCAACGACGGAATCGCGAACGCTGTCGAAGTCGACTTCCTGTCCGTCCGTCACCAGGAACAGGTGGACCACCTCGCCGAGCGCCTCGTCCGGTTGCGCGACCGCCGCCGCCTGCCGGATACCGGGAAGCGTGATGAGGAGGTCGTCAAGCAGGCGTGAGTAGACGTTGTCCGACGTCCGGCCGGTGACGATCACGTCCTTGCTGCGGTCGTTGAGGTAGAGGTAGCCGTCGTCGTCGAAGTAGCCCATGTCGCCGGTGTTGAACCATCCGTCGCTGGTCTCCTTCAACGGCGGCTCGCCCCAGTAGCCCTCCATGACCATCGGGCCGCGCACCCACACGTCGCCGTCGCGGGTCTCGACCTCGATCACGGGGTTGGGCTTGCCGACCGTGCGCAGGGTGTCCGGCCGGTCGAGGTCGACGTCCGTGGCGGGCATCGACGAGATCGCCGGCGCCTCGGTCATGCCGTAGCCCTGGTGGACGACCTGGCCCCACTTCTCGATCGCCTGACGCAGTCGCTTCGGGGCCAGCGGCGATCCGCCGACGATGATGGCGCCGAACTGCGGGCCGGGACACTCCGGGTGGTCGAGGACCTCGTACATCATCGGCGGCACGAACGTCGTCACGTTGACCTGCTCGTCGCGGGCCAGGCGCACGAACGTGTCCGCGTCGAACGTCGACGGACCCAGCACCAGCTTCGACCCGGTGACCAGCGCGAGCTGCGATGCGGAGGCGCCGCTGCCGTGGGTGATGAGGGTGTTGCACAGCATGGTCGTCGGAGGGCGGTCCGCGAACGCCTGCCAGCGGTTGTAGGGGCGGTGCACCGCGAGCTTTGGCAGACCGGTGGTGCCGCCGGTGTAGCCGACCGTGGCGAAGTCCGGTGCCGGGGTGCGTTCGACGGGGTCTCCCGGCAGGTCCTGGAGGTGCCAGCCGTCGATCCGCGTGCTGAACTCACGATCGACCACGACCGCGGCGACCTCGGCCCGGTCGATGAGCGCCTTCAGTTCGCCGGCACCGGGCTCCGGCGGCACGTACACCAGCCGGCAGCCGAGCAGGTGGACCGCCAGGTTCAGCAGGACCGCCTCGGGGGTGTTGCCGACGTACACCGCCACCCCGTCGCCGGGCCGGACGCCGCGCCGGGTGAGTCCGTCGGCGAGCCGGAACAGCAGGTCGCGGGCTTGAGCACGGGTGAGCCGGGTGTCGCCGCCGACGATGAACTCGCGGTCCCCCTCCGTCGCCAGGCGTCGCAGCACTAGATCGACATAGGTCATACCTCCTGTGTACTCCTGGGCCTCGTAGGCTGATCGGGTGGTCGCACCCCCCATCGCGCCGGAATCGCCGGAATTGCCCGCTCGCAGACGGCGGGTGAGCCGGCCGGTGCTGTCGCGCATGGCCCTCGCCGTCGCCGGCGGCGTGCTGATCTACCTGAGCTTTCCGCCGCGACCGCTGTGGTTTCTGGCGCCGGTCGGGTTCGCGTTGCTCGCGTATGTGATTTACGACAGACGCGCGCGGGCCGGGTTCGGCTACGGCCTGCTGTTCGGACTCGGGTTCCTGGTGCCGCTGCTGCGATGGACGGGGGAGTTCGTCGGGCTGATCGCGTGGCTGCCGCTGGCGCTGGCGTGCGCTCTGATGATCGCGATCGGCACGGCCGCGATGGCGTTCGCCTCACGGGTGCCGGGGTGGCCGTTGTGGGCGGCGTTGTTGTGGGTGGCGGACGAGGCGTTGCGCGGGGTGTTCCCGTTCGGCGGCTTCACCTGGGGCAAGATCGCGTTCGGGCAGCCGGAGGGCTGGTACCTGCCGCTGGCGTCGCTGGGTGGCGCGCCGCTGGTGTCGTTCGCGGTGGTGCTGACCGGGTTCGGGCTGTTCTGGGTGGTGAAGAACTGGAAGCTCGGCCTGCCGCTGGTCGTGGTGCCGCTGCTGGTGGGGTTCGTCGTGCCGGTGGGCGTCGACGCCTCGGCCGGGACCGTGACGGTCGCCGCGATCCAGGGCAACGTGCCGCGCGCCGGGCTCGACTTCAACTCGCAGCGCCGCGCGGTGCTCGACAACCACGTCAAGAAGACCATGGAGCTGGCAGCCGACGTCGCCGCGGGCAAGGTGAAGCAGCCGGACGTGGTGATCTGGCCGGAGAACTCGTCCGACATCGACCCGTTCCGCAACGTCGACGCGGCCGCGCGGATCGACGAGGCCGCCAAGGCGATCAAGGCGCCGATCGCGGTGGGTGCCGTGGTGGTCGACCGCGGCGACGGGCTGCCGCGCAACCAGGTGGTGCTGTGGGACCCGGAGAAGGGGCCGACGGACACCTACACGAAGCGCAAGCTGCAGCCGTTCGGCGAGACGATGCCGATGCGGTCGTTCTTCCGGCTGTTCGCCTCCGAGGTGGACCGCGCGGGGGTGTTCCAGCCCGGTTCGGACCCGGAAGGTTTCGTCATGGGGCCGGCGAAGGTCGCGATTGACACATGTTACGAAGTGGCGTTCGACTCAGTGGTCCGCGACACCGTGACGGCGGGCGCGACGATCATCGCGATCCCGACGAACAACGCCACGTTCGGCTACACGGAAATGACCTACCAGCAGCTTTCCATGTCAAGAGTGCGGGCCGTGGAGCACGGCCGGGCGGTGGTCGTGGCGGCCACTTCCGGGGTCAGCGCGATCGTCCAGCCTGACGGTTCCGTCACTCAGAAGACTGGCCTTTTCGTGCCTGATGCCCTGGTCGCGGAGCTGCCGCTGAGGTCGCAGACTACGCTGGCGACTTGGCTAGGAGCCTGGCCCGAGTGGGTGATGACCGCTCTGGGCCTTGTCGCATTGGCGCTGGGCTTCGCACGACGACGGAAGGACTCGAATGGCGCAGCAGCCTGACCAGGAACTCGGGCAGGTGCTGGTGGTGATCCCGACCTACAACGAGCGGGACAACATCGGAAAGATCGTCAAGAGACTGCACACGGCACTGCCCGACGTGCACGTGCTGGTGGTCGACGACGGCAGCCCCGATGGCACCGGCCAGCTGGCCGACGAGATGGCCGCCGCCGACGACCGCGTCCACGTGATGCACCGCACCGAGAAGGCCGGACTGGGCGCCGCGTACGTCGCGGGCTTCCAGTGGGCGCTCGACCGCAACTACGGCGTCATCTGCGAGATGGACGCCGACGGTTCGCACGCGCCGGAGCAGCTGCATCGGCTGCTGGACGCGCTGCCGAAGGCCGACCTCGTGCTCGGCTCGCGCTGGGTGCCCGGCGGCGAGGTCGTGAACTGGCCCGCGAAGCGCAAGTTCCTGTCGCTGGGCGGCTCGCTGTACTCGCGGCTCGCGCTGGGTGCATCGATCCGCGACATGACGGGCGGCTACCGGGCGTTCCGCGCGGACACCCTGCGCAAGCTGAACCTCGTCTCGGTCGCGTCGGCCGGGTACTGCTTCCAGATCGACCTGCTGTGGCGCACGCTCGAGCTCGGTTTCCGGGTGCGCGAGGTGCCGATCACGTTCCTGGAGCGCGAGTTCGGCGAGTCGAAGATGAGCGGCAACATCGTCCGCGAGGCACTGATCCGCGTGACGAAGTGGGGCCTGCGCCGGCGCGGGAACCAGGTCAAGGACCTGTTCACCGGCAAGAAGAAGTAGTAGTTCCACCGCTGCGCCGGAACAGCCGTTTGCGCTGTTCCGGCGTCCGCGCATTACGATTCAAAATCGGTGCAGCGGAGGTGAGCGGTGGAGTGGAGTGCCGGAGCGGTCGCGCGGATGCTCGGCATCTCGCCCACGACCCTGCGCACCTGGGACCGCCGCTACGGCCTCGGCCCCAGCACGCGCCAGGAGGGCAAGCACCGCCGCTACAACGACGAAGACCTCGCGCGCCTCAGACGGATGCTCGAACTGACCGGTTCGGGGGTCGCGCCCGCGTCGGCCGCGGCCTCCCTCGTTCCGCCTGGGTCGCTGACCCCGTCCGCGGACGCTGACCTGGACTTCGAGGCCGCCGCCGATCGGCTCGACGCGGCGCAGATGCGGCGGGTGGCGGTGGGTCTGATCGCTCGCCATGGCGTCGTGCACACGTGGGACGCGGTGCTGATGCCGTTCCTGATCGAGCTCGGCGAACGGATCTCGTCGACCACCGCCGGTGTCGCCGTCGAGCACGTCGCGAGCGGCACCATCTCCGACGCGATGCGGGTGTCCGGGGTGGCCGTGGGAACGCCGAGCGTGCTGCTGGCGTGTGCGCCGGACGAGCAGCACAGCCTGCCGCTGGACGTGCTGGCCGCGGCCCTCGCCGAGAAGAACTGCGTGTCGCGCAACCTCGGTGCCCGCGTGCCTGCTGACGCGCTCACCAGTGCGGTGGGGCGGTTGGAGCCGCGCGTTGTGTTCGTGTGGGCACACGACCGGGTATATGCCGAACAGGTGCCGCTGGCCGAGCTCACCGGGGTGTCGGTGCTGGTGGGCGGGCCGGGGTGGGACTCGGTGACGCTGCCGGAGGGTGTCGAGAGGGTGCGCACGCTCGCCACCTCGGTTGAAACGATTTTGAATCGAATCTAGACTCATGGCATGAGCCTCGCCGACCGCATGATCCGCCTCCTGTGGGCGGCCGGTGGCGAGGACGTGGCCGAGCGCGTGCTCAAGGAGCACTGGCGGGTGTTGCCGTCCGACGATCTGTCGGGACGGGCCCTGAGGAACCGGCTGGTCGAGGTGCTCGCCCGGGAGGTGCCCGGCCGGTTCGACAAGATCCGCCAGGCCGTGCTGGCCGACGAACTGTCCCTGCTCGACGACTCCGAACGCGCGGCACCGAGCCGCGCCACGGTGCTCGCCATCGTCCGTGCCCTGCCTGTCGGGAGTTCTTCATGACCGCGTTGCCGATGCGCCATCACCCCGTGCGGGTCCTGTTCGTGTTCGTCGCGGCGGTTGTCGTGACGGCCGTGGTGGGATCGCTGTTCTCGGTGTCGGCCGGGGACGAGTACCTCAGCCTGCGACGGCCGTCCTGGGCGCCGCCCGCCTGGTTGTTCGGTCCCGTGTGGACGGTGCTGTACGGGCTGATCGCGTTGTCCGGCTGGCTGGCGTGGCGCGCTGGTGCCCGGCGCGGCGAGCTGACGTTGTTCGGCGTGCAGCTGGTGCTGAACGCGCTGTGGACGCCGTTGTTCTTCGGGCTCGGCTGGTTCGGCACCGCGTTCGCCGAGATCCTGGTGCTGTGGCTGACGATCGTGGCGTTGATCGTCGTGTTCTGGTGGCGCGGCAAGGCCGCCGCGCTGCTCCTCGTGCCCTACCTGGCGTGGGTGAGCTTCGCGGCGGCCCTCAACGTGTCGATCGCGACCCTCAACTGACGGGCACGAACTCCCGCAGCACCTCCATGCCGGTGGCCGTGGGCGCGCCGGACGGCGTCGGGCCGAGCACGCGGGCCAGGTGCGGGCCGAGCACCTCGCTGAAGAACCGGTCGGCGTGGTCCTTCGACTCCCACACGGCGATGACCCGGAACTCGTCGCCTGCCTGGCAGGCGTAGCGGGCCCGCATGCCGTCCGGGGTGAAGGCGCCCATGATCTTGTCGAGCTGGTCGAGGGACGTGACGGGCGGGGTCGCGATGGTGAGCCACATGGTGTTCCTCCTGAAGTCGGTGTGGCTCCAACCTAGGAAGTTCGCGCTGGTCAGCCATCCGCCGGAGTACTCGGACGGGTACTCATCCACGCCGCGATCTGGCTGCGGGTGCTGAAGCCGAGCTTGGTCAGGACGTGCTGGACGTGGTTCTGGGCGGTGCGCTCGGAGATCACGAGCCGTTGTGCGATCTGGCGGTTGGTGAGGCCGTCGGTGACGAGGCAGGCGACCTCGTGTTCGCGGCTGCTCAGCTCGGTCGTCGTGAACGCCGTCATGCCCAACGCGCGGATGGCGCGGTCCGCGGCGCGTTGCACGGTGTCGGCGTCACGGCCCAGGGCGCGCAACGCGGCGGCGAGGTGCCAGCGGGCCTCGGCGGCGAACGCGGGGGCGCCGGCCCGGGACGCCTCGTCGACGGCGGTGGTCAGGTCCGTGACGGCCTGGTCGACGTCCCCGAGCGCCAGGTGACCGCGGCCCAGCGCGAGCGAGACCGGGCCCATGTAGGCGACGCCGTTGCCGGCCGCGTGCGCGCCGCGGAACTCCGCGAGGCGCGGGAGGATCACCTGCAGGTCGTCGGTGAGCCCCAGTGCGGAGGTCACCAGGACGGCGTCGACCAGGCCCGGCAGCACGAAGAACGCGGGCAGGTCCCAGCCGGCGATCGGGCCGCTGCGGCGGTACCACTCCAGCGCCTCGTCGCGGAAACCCGCGCGCTGCAACAGGAACGCCCGCGTGAGCTTCGACATCAGCCGGAACCGCGGTGGCGGGTCGTGGAAGTGGCGGGCGAGCGTCAGGCCGTCCTCGGAGACGCCGAGGTGGCAGGCGAGACCGCACTGCAGCGCGAAGTAGGCGCCGGACGCGGGTTCACGTTCGATCACGCGCATGCGGTCATAGGCTCGCCGTCCGACCTCCTTGGCTTCAGCGAACCGGCCCTGTGCCTGGGCCAGGCACGCTGTCGCGACTTCGACGTGCCACTGCGGGACCTGGCCGCCGACGCGGTCGCAGGCGAGTTGCAGCGCGGGCAGTTCTTCTTGTGCGGCGGCGAGTTCACCGCTCTCGATCAACGCGTGGACGCGCCACAGCGAGCCCCACATCGCACCGCGCGGGCTGTGCGTGCGGTGGGCGAGGTCGATCATCTCGGCGGCCAGCCGCAACCGTTCGGCGCGCCCGGCCGGACCGGGGCAGGCTTCCTGGCGGGCGTGCAGGGCCTCGGCGAGCGCGCGGTCGTCGTGACTGCGCCGGGCCAGGTCGAGCGACTCGCGGCTGAGGTCGTCGAGCCGGTGCTGTTCACCCCGGTAGAACGCGAGGTGGCTGCACTGGGCTAGCAGCCTGGCGCGGGTCGCGGGACTGACCTCCTGGCGGAGTGCGTTGTCGCACAACGGGGTCGCGATCGCGTTCACGCCGGCGCCGGGTGCCGCTTCGAGCACGAGCGCGGCCTCCGCGATCTGTTCGGGAGTCCGCGCCAGCCCGGCGGCGCGTTGGGCGGCCTGGACGCACGTCGCGAGGTCGCCCGCGAAGTACGCCGCTTTCCCCAGTGCCACTTGAACTTCGCAGCTGTCCTCGAACGCCGCGGCAGCCGCGTAGAGCCGGGCGCCCTCCTCGTAGGCGAGCCTGGCAACCGCGTCCTCGGCAGCACGGATCGTCCACAAGCGGGCTTCTTCCGGTGCGCCGCAGGCGTTCCAGTGCCGGGCAACATCGGCGTAGTGGGTGCTGTCCGCCATCGCCTCGGCGATCCGGCGGTGGATCGCGCGGCGTTCGGCGGTGGTGAGCGCGGCTTCGACGGCGTCACGGGTCAGCGCGTGCACGAACCGGTGCCCCGTCGCGTCGATCAGCGTCGTCGCCTCGTCCAACGCGCTGATCGGCAGGCCCGAGGCCTGAGCGGCGAGGTCGAGATCGAAGTCGCGGCCGATCAGCGCGGCCGTCTTGATCAGCTCACGGGCGTCCGGGCCGAGCCGGTCGAGGCGGGCGGTGACGATGTCCCGGACGCTGCGCGGCGGCTGGTCCGCGCGCCAGGTGCCGTCCTCGACCGCGCGGGCGATCTCTGTGACGAACAACGGGTTCCCGCTGGTCAGTTCGGTGATCGTGGCGGCGTGCTCCGGTCCGGTGAGTTCGGCGACCTCGTCGGCGGACAGGCCGTGCAGGTCGATGCGGACGGCCGAGCGCATGAGATCCGCGGCTGCCGGGCACGGGTCGCGGAACGTGGCGAACAGCAGCACGCGGCGCAGGTTCGTGGCGAGATGGGCGAGCACGAGCAGCGAGGCCCGGTCGGCCCAGTGGACGTCCTCGACGATGATCACCATGCCGTCGCGGTCCAGCGCGGTCGCGATCGCGTCGAACACCCGGAACCTGTCCTGCGGCACCTCGGCGTCGTGTGCGAGGACGGTGTCGGGGTCGGCACCCGCCGCCTTCAGCACCTGGCGCCACGGCCAGAACGCCGGCGCGCCTTCGGTTTCGACGCAGTGCCCCCACACGACCTCACGGCCGCGCGCGAGCGCGTGCCCGGCCAGCTCCTGGGCCAGCCGGGTCTTGCCGATGCCGGGCTCGCCGCCGCACAGCACCAGCCCGCCGGTCTCCGCCGCCAGCCACGACCGCACCAGCGCGAGCTCGCGGCCGCGTCCCACCACCTTCACAACCCGGACATCGCGTTCGCACCTATCCGCGTTTCCGAAAATGGGTTGAGCGAACCTGGCGCTGAGCCCCAAAATATCCGTGTTACCGCAGCTCAGGGGCCGGATAAATGAGTTGCGACAATGGTGGAGATGGGGCTGTGGAGCCCCGCCTGTCTGTAAAACAGGAGCCTCGGGCAAAGGCGGTTCGACTCCGTCCTCCATCACCACCCGTTGCGCCACCGGGGTGACCCCCGGCAACACCCCTGTTCCCCGCCGCGACCTAAGTGGTGTGGCTCGAAACGTTGGCGGTGAATTCACGCTCAGCAGGACGCCTCGCGGCACCGCCCCCGCGCCCCCATACGACTCCGGTATGAGGACGCGGGGGCGGCACCACGATGCGCCCGTCTGACCGCGAATTCGCTCGGCAACGTTTCGAGCCACGCCACTAGGCGAGGAAGGGACTCACCCATGTCGATCGATGTCCAGCAACCGAGGCCGCTCGGTCTCGTCGGAAGTCACGTCCAGATCGCCGGTACCGCGGGCGGGGCGTTCGAGGCGCAGTTCAACTACCGGATCCACGAGGGGCACGACGAGGTCGTCGGCGGGTTCATGGCCGGTGACGGGGTCGGTGGCCACGGCCAGTTCCAGGTGAGCGTCGACGTGTCCGGTGCGGCGTTCGCGCTCGACCGGCTCTTCGTCGAGGTGTTCTGGGTGTCGCCCAAGGACGGCGAGGAGCTCGACAAGATCATCGTGCCCGTGGTGTACGGGCCGCGGATCATGCCGGGGTACCGCGTCTACCAGGAGTACACGATCAAGCCGGGCGACACCTTGTTCGCGATCGCCGCGCACTACTACGGCAACGGCAACCTCTACACGCGGCTGGTCCGGGCGAACCCGCACGTCATCACGAACCCCAACGTGATCCATCCCGGGGACGTGATCCGGATTCCGCAGTCCTGATCTCCGGACCCGTGAGTTGGGGACCCTGTGGACCGATCGCGAGTTCGGGAAGCTCTGGCTCGCCAGGCTGATCTCGACCGCAGGGTCCGCGTTGTCGGGCGTCGCGCTGCCCGTCCTCATGTACTCGCTCACCGGCAGCGCCGTGCACACGGGAGCGCTAGCGGCCCTGGCCGCCGCGCCCTACCTCGTGTTCGGGCTGCTCGCGGGCGCGCTCGTCGACCGAATGCACCGGCGCACGGTCATGGTCGTCACCGACCTGGCCAGCGCCGGGCTCCTGGTGAGCGTGCCCGTGGCGGCCGTGTTCGACGCGCTGACCCCGGCCCACCTGCTGGTCGTGGCCGGGGGAGTGGCGAGCGCGAACGTGTGGTTCGACGCGGCCAACTTCGGGGCCCTGCCCGCGCTCGTCGGGAACGAACAGCTCGTGCGGGCGAACAGCGCCATCTGGAGTACCTCCACCGCCGTGCACGTCGTGGCGCCGTCGGTCGCGGGCGTGCTGATCGCGGTGATCGGGCCGGCCGGGACGATGGCGCTCGACGCGCTGAGTTTCGCGGCGTCGGCGGCGTTGGTCCGGACGATCCTCAGGCCGCTGAACCAACTACGAGAACCCCGGATCTCGCTCAGCGCGGACATCCGGGAAGGACTCGAGTTCCTGTGGAGGGAACCCACAGTCCGGCTCTTCACCGCCCTGGGTGTCGGTCAAGCCGTCGCGGGCGGTGCGGTGTCCGGGCTTCTGGTGGTCTACGCGATCCGGGTGTTCGACGTCCCGGAGAACGACGCGCGGATCGGCGTGCTGTTCAGCGCGCTGGCGGCCGGGTCGTTCGCCGCGACCGTCGTCATGCCCAAGATCAGTGACTCCTGCTCACCCCGCCACGTCACGGTGATCGGGCTCTCCGCCGGGGTCGTGGTGATGGGGCTGCTGGCCGGGGTGCAGCTGTGGTGGGGCGCGGTGATCAGCACGGCGTTGTGGGGTCTGACCTCGACGATCGTGATCGTGAACGGGCTGACCGTGCGCCAGCTGGTGACACCTGATCACCTCCAGGGCAGAGTCGGCCTGGTAGGACGCATGGTGACCTTCGGAGTGGGGCAGCCCGTGGGTGCGCTGGCCGGGGGAGTCCTGGCCGACGCGGTGTCCGTCCGAACCGCCTTGGTGATCACGGCGTTACCGCTCGTGTTGGTGGCGGGCATCGGGTGGTCGCAAGTGGGTGAACAGCCCCGTCGTGAGTTGGGACACGGGCTCAAGTGAATCTGTGCCGAGGACCTGGTGCCTTGTTGGTTTCATACAAAGCACGCTGCTCAACTCGCTTCGATCTAGCGGTTTTCCTACCGGGTAGTAGACGAGAGTGTGTACATCGATTGGGCGGCGACTGCCGCTGAGGTTGTCTGTCCGCGAGGAGAGAAGTCGTTGTTCAGTCGTGTAGCGATCGTCAACCGCGGGGAAGCCGCAATGCGGCTGATCCACGCCGTCCGTGAACTCGCCGCCGAGTCAGGGGAACGGATCGAGACCGTCGCCCTGTTCACCGATGTCGACAAGTCGGCGCCCTTCGTCAGGGAAGCCGATCTTGCCTACAACCTCGGCCTGGCGGCCGATCGTCCGTACCTCGACCTCGAGGTGCTGGAGAAGGCACTCGTCGAGACCAAGGCCGACGCCGCGTGGGTCGGCTGGGGCTTCGTCGCCGAGATCCCCGAGTTCGCCGAACTGTGCGAGAAGGTCGGGGTCACCTTCGTCGGTCCGTCGGCCGAGGCCATGCGCAAGCTCGGTGACAAGATCGGCTCGAAGCTGATCGCCGAGGAGGTCGGCGTTCCCGTCGCTCCGTGGAGCAAGGGTGCCGTCACCGACCTGGAGCACGCGCTCAAGGTGGCCGAGGAGGTCACCTACCCGCTGATGCTCAAGGCGACCGCCGGTGGTGGTGGCCGCGGCATCCGCAAGATCACCTCCCCCGCCGAGATGGAGGAGAACTTCGAGCGCACCAGCCTGGAGGCCGCGCGCGCGTTCGGCTCCGGCGTGATGTTCCTGGAGCGCCTCGTCACCGGCGCCCGGCACGTCGAGGTGCAGGTCATCGCCGACGGCCAGGGCACGGCGTGGGCGCTCGGCGTCCGCGACTGCTCGGTGCAGCGGCGCAACCAGAAGATCATCGAGGAGTCGGCCTCCTGCGTGCTGGAGCAGCACCAGGTCGACGAACTGAAGACGTCGGCGGAACGGCTCGCGAACGCGGTGGGCTATCGCGGCGCGTGCACCGTCGAGTTCCTCTACCACCCCGGTGAGAAGCTCTTCGCGTTCCTCGAGGTCAACACCCGCCTGCAGGTCGAGCACCCGATCACCGAGATCACCACCAGCTTCGACCTGGTCAAGGCGCAGCTGCACGTGGCGGGTGGCGGCAGGCTGGAAGGCCCCAAGCCCGTCGAGCTCGGCCACGCGGTCGAGGCCCGCCTGAACGCCGAGGACCCGGACCGCGACTTCGCGCCGTGCCCCGGCACGATCGTTCGGCTGGAGCTGCCCGCCGGCCCCGGTATCCGCGTCGACACCGGTGTGGCCGAGGGTTCGCAGATCCCCGCCGACTTCGACTCGATGATCGCGAAGATCATCGCGTACGGCCGCAACCGCGACGAGGCGCTGGGCAAGCTGCGCCGCGCGATGGCCGAGACGACCGTCATCATCGAGGGCGGCACGACCAACAAGAGCTTCGTGCTCGACCTGCTGGACGAGCCCGCCGTGATCGACGGCTCCGCCGACACGTCGTGGATCGACCGCGTCCGCGCCGAGGGCGGCCTGGTCTCGCACCGTCACTCCGCCATCGCGCTGGCCGCGGCCGGCATCGAGGTGTACGAGGACGAGGAGCAGCTCAACCGCACCCAGCTGCTGGTGTCCGCCCGCGGTGGCCAGCCGCGCACGAACCACGAGGGCGCGGGCAAGCTGGAGTTCGTCCTGCGCGGCCAGCCGTACCTGGTGCAGGTCGCCCGCGTCGGTGCCGCGAAGTACCGCGTCGGGGTGTCCGCTGCCGACTCGGACGTCGTGCTGACCGGCGACGTCGACGTCGAGCGGTTCGACCACCACGTCGGCACCATCACCGTGAACGGCACGCGCTTCCGCGTCGTCACCGGCACGCACGGCCCGGTCCACCAGGTCGAGGTCGACGGCGTCACCCACCGCGTCACCCGCGACGAGGGCGGCGTGCTGCGCTCGCCGATGCCCGCGCTGGTCGTCGCGACCCCGCTGGAGGTCGGCGCCGAGGTCGAGGCCGGGGCGCCGGTGCTGGTGCTCGAGGCGATGAAGATGGAGACGGTGCTGCGCGCGCCGTTCCGCGCTCGCCTGAAGGAGCTCAACGTCGCCGTCGGCACCCAGGTGCCCGCCGGTGGACCGTTGCTGAAGCTCGAGGAGATCGAGGACGCGGACGGCGCCGCCGAGGTGCAGAAGTCCGAGTCGTCGGTCGAGCTGGAGCTGCCCGAGCCGCGCACGGACGTGCGGCCGGAGGAGCTCGTCGCCCGCGGTCTCGACGACCTGCGCGCGTTGCTGCTGGGCTTCGACACCACCGCCCTCGACACCGCGCGAGTGCTGTCGAACTACATGGGCGCGCGGCACGACCTGCAGGAGCGGCCTCTGGTCGAGGAGGCCAAGCTGCTCGGCATCTTCGCCGACGTGTGCGACCTCTCCCGCAACCGCCCCGCCGGTGAGGAGACCAAGCCGGAGAACCACATCCACTCTCCGCGCGAGCACTTCCACACGTACCTGAAGACACTGGACGCCGACCGCGCGGCACTGCCGGAGGGCTTCCGCGCCCGCCTGCAGAACGTGATCGGCCACTACGGGATCACCGAGCTCGACCGCACGCCGGAGCTGGAGCAGGCCGTTTTCCGCGTGTTCGTGGCGTTGCGCCGCGGCGTGTTCGACGCGGCCGTCGCGACGACCCTGCTGCGCCAGTGGGTGCAGGAGGCGCCGCCGGTCGAGTCCGAGCAGGTGCAGATCGGCCTGGTGCTGGAGCACATCGTCGCCGCGACGCAGGTCCGCTACCCGGCGGTCGCCGACCTGGCCCGCAGCGTGGTGTTCGCCTGGTTCGCCCAGCCGTTGGTGCGCCGCAACCGCGCCCGCGTGCACAGCGAGGTCCGCAAGCACCTGATCCACCTGGACGCCGAGCCGCAGGCCGCCGACCGCGAGGAGCGGATCGCCGCCATGGTGGCGTCCGCCGAACCGCTGGTGCGCCTGCTCGGTCAGCGCATCGGCAAGCCCGGCGCGGACAACACCCCGTTGCTGGAGGTGCTGGCCCGCCGCTACTACACCAAGAAGGCGCTGGAGAAGCCGCGCGTGAGCGGTGCGTTCTTCATCGCGGAGAACGAGCCGGAGCAGACCCGTCTCGTGTCGACCGCGGTGGAGTTCCCCTCGCTGACCGACGCGATCGGTGACGTGGTCAAGCACGGCAACGGCACCGCGGTCGTCGCGGACCTCTACGTCAACTGGCCCGACGGGCCGTCGGACCAGGACGAGATGGCCGCCGGTCTGGGGGCCGCACTGGCCGCGCACCAGCTGCCGCCGACGGTCACCCGCATCACCACCACGGTGGCGGGCCGCCGTGGTGAGTCGATGCACCACCACTTCACGTTCCGCCCGTCTTCCAACGGGTTCGCGGAGGAGAGGCTGGTGCGCGGGCTGCACCCGCGCATCGCCGAACGCATGCAGCTGGAGCGGTTGCGGGAGTTCGACCTGACGCGTCTGTCCTCTGTGGACGAGGACGTGTACCTGTTCCGCGCGGTGGCCAAGTCGAACAAGTCCGACGAGCGTCTCGTCGCACTGGCCCAGGTCCGCGACCTGACGCCGCTGCGCGACGACGAGGGCCGGATCGTGGCGCTCCCCGCCGCCGAGGACGTGCTGGCGACCTGTCTGGACGGCATCCGGCGGGCTCGTGCGCAGGCCGGCGGTCGTACCCGGCTCGCGACGAACCGCGTGGTGCTCTACGCGTGGCCGCCGACCGACCTGTCCTCCAAGGACCTGGACGCCGTCGCCTCCCGCGTGCTGCCGACGACCACGGGCCTCGACCTGGAGGAGGTCCTGTTCCTGGCGCGCCGCAAGGACCCCGTCACCGGTGAGCTCACCGACATCGGCGTCCGGATCGCGAACGACGCGGGCGCGGGCGTGCGGTTCTCGTTCGTGCAGCCGCCGACCGACCCGATCCAGCCGCTCGACGACTACCGCCAGAACGTCCTGCGCGCCCAGTCACGCGGCACGATCTACCCGTACGAGCTGGTCGACATGCTCGTCGGCGACGGTGGGTCCTTTGTGGAGCACGACCTCGTCGACGGTTCGCTGGTGCCGGTGGACCGTCCGCGCGGTGGCAACAAGGCCGGCATCGTCGTCGGTGTGGTGACCACGCCGACGCCCGCGTACCCCGAGGGCATGAAGCGCGTCGTCCTGCTGGGCGACCCGACCAAGTCCCTCGGCGCTCTGGCCGAGCCCGAGTGCTCGCGGGTCATTCACGCCCTGGACCTCGCGACCGAGCTTTCCGTTCCGCTGGAATGGTTCTCGCTGTCCTCCGGCGCCAAGATCTCGATGAGCTCCGGTGTCGAGAACATGGACTGGGTCGCCGCCGCGCTGAAGCGGATCGTCGAGTTCACGCAGGCCGGTGGCGAGATCAACGTGGTGGTCAACGGCATCAACGTCGGCGCCCAGCCCTACTGGAACGCCGAAGCCACGATGCTCATGCACACCAAGGGCATCCTGGTCATGACGCCGGACTCCGCCATGGTGCTGACCGGCAAGCAGGCCCTGGACTTCTCCGGCGGCGTCTCGGCCGAGGACAACTACGGCATCGGTGGCTACGACCGCGTCATGGGCCCGAACGGCCAGGCGCAGTACTGGGCCCCGAACCTGCGTTCGGCGTTCGACGTGCTGCTGGCCCACTACGAGCACAGCTACATCGCTCCCGGTGAGCCCGGCCCGCGCCGAGTGCCCACGACGGACCCCTCGTCGCGCGACGTGTCGTCGTACCCGCACGTGGTGGGCGACAGCCCGTTCACGACGGTCGGCGAGATCTTCTCGGTCGAGTCGAACCCGGACCGCAAGAAGCCGTTCGACATCCGCACCGTCATGCGCGCCCTTTCCGACCAGGACCACGACGTCCTGGAGCGCTGGGCGGGCATGGCCGACGCCGACACCGCCGTCGTGCAGGACGTCCACCTCGGCGGCATCCCGGTGACGCTGCTGGGCATCGAGTCGCGCGGCGTGGCCCGCACCGGCTTCCCGCCCACCGACGGCCCGGACACCTACACCGCCGGCACGCTGTTCCCGAAGTCGTCGAAGAAGGCGGCCCGCGCCATCAACGCGGCCTCCGGCAACCGGCCCCTGGTCGTCCTGGCCAACCTGTCCGGCTTCGACGGCTCCCCGGAGTCGATGCGCGAACTCCAGCTGGAGTACGGCGCGGAGATCGGCCGCGCGATCGTGAACTTCAACGGCCCCATCGTGTTCTGCGTGATCTCGCGGTACCACGGCGGCGCGTTCGTGGTCTTCTCGAAGGCCCTGAACCCGTCGATGACGGTCCTGGCCGTCGACGGCTCCTTCGCCTCGGTCATCGGCGGCGCGCCTGCCGCGGCCGTGGTGTTCGCTCGCGAGGTCGACGGTCGCACGGCCAACGACCCGCGGGTGAAGAAGCTGGAGTCCGCCGTGTCGGAGGCTTCCGGTGCCGAGCGTGCTGCTCTGACCGCCGAACTGGCGACCACTCGGCAGTCGGTGCGGACGGAGAAGCTGAACGAGATGGCTGCCGAGTTCGACCGCGTGCACAGCGTGCAGCGCGCGGTGGAGGTCGGGTCGGTGGACGCGATCATCTCGGCTGCGGAGCTGCGGCCGGCGATCATCAAGGCGATCGAGAACGGTCTCGCTCGCTAGTTCTCGGTGATGAAGCCCGGTCATCCTTTGGGTGGCCGGGCTTCGTCATGTCGCAGGCGGGCGTGCCTGTGCATGTCGTGCCAGCCGTCCGCATGACGTACGGCGCCTCGCAGGATGCCTTCGAGGTCGAGCCCGAGCCTGGTGGCGACCCGGCACGACGCCAGGTTGGCCGTGGAGTGCTCCAGTGAGATCCGGTGCAACCCAACGGTGTCGAAAGCCCATCGCGTCAAGGTATCCGTGGCGCGCACGGCGACCCCGGCGCCACGTGCTTCGGGCAGCACCCAGTACGACAGGTCCGCCGACGCTTCGAAGAGGGAGACGGCCCGCAGGCCGACCTGTCCGACCGGCTGGTCACGGCTGTCCGCGATCGCCCAGCTGGCATCCGTTTCGTCGTCCCAGCGCGCCACCCAGCCCGTGATCCACGAGCGGGCTTCGTCAGCAGTGTCCATGCGCCTGACGTGCCACCGTTGGATGTCAGGGCATGCGAAGGCAGCCATCACGGTCTGGACGTCAGTCTCACGCCACGGCCGCAACGTCGTGCCGTCGCCGACGTCGAGGTGTGGTTGGCCAAGCGCGCGAAGAGAACCGGCGGGCAGGGACGGGCCGACGAGGAGAGGCACTTCTTGATGCTCCTGATCACTCGTTGGTGATGCCGAACGGAATGTGCACGCACGGCACGGTCTGGATCAAATGCCCGCGCTGGTCGTCGAAAAAGATGTGCGGCTTCAACACGTCCAGAATCGGCGCCTTCTTCAACCCGCCCAAGAAGAACGCGTCGTTCACCGTCAGCCCCCAAGCCTTGAGGCTGTTGATCGCCCGCTCATGAGCCGGCGCGGACCGGGCAGTCACCACCGAAACCCGGATCCGATCCTCAGCCAGCCGCTGGATCCGGTTGACCCCGGCCAGAAAATCCCGCAACGGCCCAGGATCCAACGGCGTCACCACATTGGTCGCCTCGTGTTCCTGGAACCGGTCCAGCCCACCGGCCTGGTAGACCCGCTCGGACGCGTCGTCGGCCAGCACCCCGTCGAAGTCGAACGCGATCCGCAACGCCGGATCGTCATCGTCCTTGAACGAGGACTTCAGGACCTGGCCGGCGGGCAACCCGGCCGCCGTCGCCCGGCGCACGTCGTTCTCGTTGGCGGACAAGAAGAGCGACATGTTCAGCGCCGGCATGTACTCGTGCGGCGCCCGTCCCTGGGTGAAGATCGCGCGCGAGATCGTGAGCCCGTGATGAGCGGCCGACCGCAGGATCCGCAGCCCGGTGTCGGGGGAGTTGCGCGACAGCACGATCACCTCGACCAGCGGCCCCAGCGAGTTGAGCTGCAGCAGCCGGCGGATGAACGGGAATGCGACACCGGCACCGAACGGTCGGTCGAGGTGGGCTTCCTGGTAGGCGCGATAGGCCTGTTCGCCGTCGGACGAGAAGACGGCGTCGGACTCGGTCAGGTCGAACAGCGCGCTCGACGCGACGCCTACGACCAGCAGGTTCTCCAGGCTGGGTGCCATGTGTCCTAGATCGTAGCGGCGACGTCGAGCGTTTCTGGTACGGTCGTACCAATGTACTGGATGGTGCTGGTCGCGTCGGGAGTGCTGGAGGCCGTCTGGGCCACGGCGCTCGCGGCGTCGAAGGGTTTCCGCCGGCCGTGGCCGGTGGTGGTGTTCGCCGTGTCTATGACCTTGAGCGTCGTCGGCCTCGCGTGGGCGATGCGGGAGATCCCGGTCGGCACGGCGTACGCGGTGTGGGTCGGCGTGGGGGCCGTGCTCACGGTGCTCGTGGCGGTGATCCGCCGGGAGGAGAAGCTCGGGGTGGCCAAGGCGTTGCTGCTGATCGCGTTGATCGGTTGCGTCGCGGGCCTGAAGGCGGTGAGCTGATGTACTGGGGTGTGCTGCTGGCCAGCGCTGTGCTGGAGGCCGTGTGGGCGACCTCGTTGTCCCATCAGTCCTATGTGCTCTTCGTGCTGGCCGCGACGGTGAGCATGGTGGGGCTTTCTTTTGCCATGAAACGGATTCCGGTCGGGACCGCGTACGCCGTGTGGGTCGGGATCGGCGCGGCGCTGACCGTGGCGTGGGCGATGATCACCGGTGAGGAGTCGGTCTCCATGTGGAAGATCGTGTTCCTCGCCGGGATCATCGCCTGCGTCATCGGGCTGAAATTCCTGCGGTCAAACGATTCAGCTGAACGTCCAGCGCTGGTTGGCGCTGGCGGCGCAGTCCCAGAGCTGAAGCCTGGTGCCGTCGGCGGAACTCGGACCGGTGGCGTCGAGACATCTTCCTGACGCCGTGTTGCGCAGCTGGCCGTTGGCCTCCGAGGTCCACTGCTGGTTGCCGGCGCCGGTGCAGTCCCAGAGCTGGGTCACGGCGCCGTTGGCGGTACCGGTCGCGTCCAGGCACTTGCCCAGGGCGCGGACGGAGTTGCCGTTGCGGGACCACTGCTGAGCGTTGGTCCCGTTGCAGGTCCACAGCTGGATCGCGGTGCCGTTGGCCGCGTTCGCACCCGCCACGTCGACGCACTTGCCGCCGTAGCCGACGATGGTGCCGCCAGGCGGGTTCGGGGTGCCGTTGCCGGCGGTTTCCCAGATCGCGTTGAGCAGGCTGGTGGCACCGGTCGTGTCCTGGGACAGCTCCCAGTTCATGATGCCGCCCGCGTTGGACAGCGCCCACGTCGTCTTGCGACGGATGGTCGGCAGGCCGTTGTAGCAGTTGCCGTTGTAGCAGTCGCGGTTGGCGTTGGCCGGGTCCTGCGCGACCAGATCGCGGTAGGCGATGTAGGTCGGCCGGCTGTAGAACGGCACACCGAGAACGGCCTTGCTCGCCGGCAGCCCGCGGTTCTTCCAGAAGTTGACGGAAGCGATCGACCAGTCGTAGTTCGCGTGCGGGCTGCCACCGTCGTAGGCCATGATGTTCAGCCAGTCCACGATGCCGAACACCGCGGGCTGCACGCCGTTCGCCGTGCCGCCTTCGGACACGACCGCGGCGGTGAGCAGCTTGCCGCGGCTGTGCAGCTGGTCGCCCAGCTGCCGCATCAGAAGGGTGTAGTTGTCACCCTCGGCACCCGGATCCGGGTACTCCCAGTCGATGTCCACGCCGTCGAGGTTGTACTGGTTGACGAGGTTGATCATCGCGTTGACGAACGTCGTGCGGCCGTTGGCGCTGGCCGCGAGGATCTCGAAGTTGTCGTCGTTGCCGTTGTTCCAGCCACCGACCGCGATCGAGACCTTGACGCCGTTCTGGTGGCCGAGGCTCACCAGCTGCTGGAGCTTGCCGGGGTCGGGAACACCCTGGAGCGTGCCGTTGGAGTTCGGCAGCACGAAGGAGTAGTTGATGTGCGTCAGCTTGCTGTACTGGATGGAACTCACGTTGCCGGCCCACGAAGGCATGTAGCCGACGCTCTTGAACCCGGCGGGATAGGCGGCCTGCGCGGCAGGCGCCATGACAGTCATCGTCGCCGCGGCGGCGGCCAGCGCTAGGCCGACTGCACCGAGGCGTGATCGGAGTGAACGCATTGCAGGGGTTGCCTTCCACTTCGTCGAGCGCCCACTCGCGACGTTAGTGGTCTAGACCGGTTGCTGGAAGATCAACTCCGGACCGGAACTGGTTCCGGTCCGGTTCGGGGAATCACCGGAGGTAGGACGCCCCGTTGACGTCGATGATCGTTCCGCTGGCCCAGGTGGCCTTCTCGGTGGCGAGCCACGCGACGGCCGCGGCGACCTCTTCCGGTTCGGCCACGCGGCCGAACCCGCTCTGGGCGCGGATGGTGTCGCCCTCGGGGCCGGCCAGGAAGTCCGTGACCATCTCGGTCCGCACGAATCCCGGCGCGACACCGGCGACCGCGATGCCCTGCGGGGCAAGGGATTGCGCCAGCGACTGGGTCATGGCGTGCAGCCCGGCCTTGGCCGCGCCGTACGCGGGCGCGTCGGGCTCGCCGCGGTAGGCGCCGCGCGATCCGATGTTGATGATCCTGGACCCGCTCGCCATGTGCCGGACGGCGTGCCAGGTGAGGTCGGCCGGGCCGTACAGGTTGAGTTCGATCGTGCGGCGCCAAGCCTGCTGCCACTCGTCGAAGCCGGTCGTGGCGATTGGATGGTGGAAGTAGATGCCCGCGTTGTTGACCAGGACGTCGAGGCCGCCGAGTTGCTCGACGGTCCCGCTGACGACCTGCTCGGCCTGGTTCGCCCCGAGATCGCCCTGGACGGTGACGTGACCGTCTCCCGGCAGGTTTTCCGCGACCTTCCGCGCCTCGTCCGCCCCGGAACGGAAGTGGACGGCCACCTGGTGACCGCTCTCCGCGAGGGCGTGGGCGATGGCGGCGCCGATGCCGCGGGAAGCTCCGGTGACGAGTGCGCGTCGAGTCATGATCCCTAAGCCTGGTTGTCGATCATCCACTTGCCGTTCTGCTGCACGAGCGTGTACGTGTGCGTCTCGGTGGTGAAGACGCTGTCGCCCTTCATGTACTGCAGCGTCACGGTCACGACGTTGTCGCCCTGTGGCACGGGGTTCGACACCCGGACGGCCGTGTACTGGCTCCAGAACGTCTGGTACGTCTGGAAAGTTTGGTTGCGTTTCACCTTGAAGTTGTCGGTGAGCGTCGCGAAGCCTGCCTCGAGGTTGCCGGGCCGCTCCGCGTAGTAGGTCTCGATCGCCTGCTGGGCGGTCTGCGGCGGCGCCGCGGGAGGCGGTTGCGTCTGGCTCGGGGTGTCCTGCGGGGTGCTCGTCGGCTGCGTCGGGGTTTCCGACGTCGGCTGCGGCTGGGTCTGCGACTGACCGGTGGAGGGCGGATTGGAGTTCGGGGTGCCCGAAGCCGACGGGTTGCCCGACGCCGGGTTGTTGTTGTTCTGGTTGTTGCCCTTGGGCCACAACAGGAACGAACCGACACCCACGGCGAGCACGAGGAGCACGATCGCGATCGGGACCAGTGGGAACTTCCGGCGGTTCTCCTCGGGCTCCGGCTGGGGTGCGGGCTCGGTGGGAGGCGGCGGCGTGTAGACGGGCTGCACGGGCGCGGGTGCGGGCTCGGGTTCCGGCTCTGGTTCGGGCGTGGGCTCGGGTTCCGGCTCGACTGCTTCGGGCTCCGGTTCCGGCTTCGCGGGCGGTGCGGTCAGTCCGGCCGCCTCCGCTGCAGCCGCACCCGCGATCAACCCGGCCGCGGCGGCACCGGCCTCCTGCTTCGACAACTCCGCGGGCTGCGCCTCGGCCGGCAGCTCCACGGTGGCGGGGATGACCACGGTCGCCGCGGAGACCTGCGGCGACTCGTTCACCACCGCCGCCAGCAGGTGGACGGCCTCCTGCATGGACGGACGGCGCTCGGGTTCGTTGGACAGCAGGCGGAACAGCACGGGGGCCAGCAGCGGGCCCGCGTTGGCCGGCGGCATGATCGAGCCGCTGGCGACGCGGTGCAGCATCGCGATGTGGTTGTCGGCGGTGCCGAACGGCGGACCGCCCTCGACGGCGGTGTAGAGGGTGGCGCCGAGCGAGTAGACGTCGGAGGGGAGACCGGCGTCCTCGCCGCGGGCGACCTCGGGGGAGAAGTAGGCGGGCGTGCCGACGGTGCCGGTCATGGTGGCCGTGCCGTCGTCGGTGGCACGCGAGATGCCGAAGTCGGTGATCTTGACTTCCTGGTCGCCGATCAGCACGTTGCCGGGCTTCACGTCGCGGTGCTGGATGCCGTGGCGGTGCGCGGCGGCCAGTGCGGCGGCGGTGTAGCAACCGATGCGCGCCACTTCACGTGGCGGCAGCGTGCCCTGCTCGGCGATGACGGCGGCGAGGCTGCGCGAGGGGAGGTACTCCATGATCAGCCACGGCTGACCGTCCTCCTCCACGACGTCGTAGACGCGGATGGCGTTCGGGTGCTCGAGACGGGCGGCGAGCCGTGCCTCGCGCATGGCCCTGGCCTTCGCGCGGTCGATCTTGGCGTCGTCGAGACCGTCCAGCGCGAGGAGCTCCTTGGCCGCGACGACGCGATGCAGTTGCTCGTCGTACGCCTGCCAGACGACGCCCATCGCGCCCTGGCCGACCTTCTCTCGCAACCGGTAGCGGCTCGCGATGAGCCTGCTGCTCTCCTCCACGCGTTTGCCCGTCCCCTCTGATCACTCACAAGTGTGACGGTTGCCGCGTTCTCCGTTGACTGTAACCCTAGCTGGGGGTACATATGGGGTTATGCCGAAAATCAACGTGTACCTGCCCGATGACCTGGCGGAAACCGTCAAAGAGCTCAACATTCCGGTCTCGGCGATCTGTCAGCGCGCGCTGGAGGTCTCGGTGAAACGGATCACGTCCGTGCGCGGGCTGACTCCCGAGGACCTCGACGGTGAACGGGGATCCCAGCTCACCGAGCGGTTGCGCACGGTGATCCGGCTGGCCGCCGCATCGCCTGTCGTGACCACCTCGGAGCTGGCGCAGGCGCTCGTCGACGAGGGCGGCAACCTGGCCCTGGACGTGCTGCGGGCGATCGACATCGATCCGCGGACGCTGCGGTTCCCGTCATCGGAGGTCTCCGGAACCGGGTTCGCCCCGGACGCGGTCAACGCGCTGGAACTGGCCGTGGTCGAGGCGATGGCCTTGGGGCACAACTACGTGGGGTGCGAACACCTGCTGCTCGGACTGGTCGCGGAACCGGAGGGCGCGGGCGGTGAGGTGCTGCGGTCGCTGGGGGCGGATCTGAAGGGCACGCGCCGGGCCGTGCAGACCGCGCTCGCCGGGATCGTGCACCTCAAGAAGCAGCAGGCGGCGACCCCGGACGCGGCGAAGATCCTGGAGATGATCATGTCTCGGTTGGCTCGGCTGGAGCAGCACGCCGGTATCGGCTGACCAGCTCGGCGCCGATGGTCGCGAGGTGTTCGCGCACTTCCTGGGGTGATTCGACGGTGATGAGGCCGCCCCAGTCGGCGACGTTGCGGGCGATGTCGAGCGGGCGTGGGGCGGTCAGCTCGACCCTGACGTGGTCGCCGTCGGTTTCCGTCACTGTGCAGTGGCGGCCGTGCTGGTGCTGGAAGATCTTGAGGAACCGCTCGGGCACCAGGATCACGGCGGTGGTCTCCGAGCGGCGTTCCTCCATCCTCGTGACGACCTGGTCCCAGGCGCCGGTCAGTTCGAAATCGGCCGGCCGGGAGGACGGAGCGCCGGTCAGCGTGGCGCCCATGATGCGGTCGATCCGGAACGTGCGCTGGCCCTCGCGCGTGCCGGCGATGAAGTACCAGGTGCCGTCCTTGTCGACGAGTCCCCACGGGTCGACGGTGCGGCCTTTCGGTGCCTCGCCTCGTTTCTGGTAGGTCAGGCGGACCTGGACCTGCTTCACCACCGCTTCCTGCAGCAGGGACACCAGCACGGGCCGATCCCTGGTGTCCTCGCCCCATGCCGCGGTGTCGATGATCGTCGACCCGGCCGCGGCCTCTGCCTCTGCGCGGAAGGTCTGCGGCAGCGCTTTGACGAGTTTTCTCAGTGCTGACTTGATTTCCGGTGCCACGGAGGCGGCAGGGCCCGCGATCAGGAACAGTGCCTGCGCCTCGGCCGAGGTCAGGCCGCTGAGGTCGGTCCGGGCGCCGCCGATGAGCGACCAGCCGCCGCCTCGGCCCGGCTGGGGATAGACGGGCACGCCCGCGGAGGACAACGCCTCCAGGTCGCGGCGGGCGGTGGCCAGGGACACTTCCAGCTCTTCTGCCAGCTCAGCGGCGGTCACCCGGCCGCGGGCCTGCATCAGCAACAACGTGGCGACTAGTCGGTCTGCGCGCATGTCTCCAGGTTTCTGGCAAAAGTGCTCACTGGATGAGCACTTTACGGCCCAAGCTGAAAACACACCGACCGAGAAAATTTGGGAGTCACGATGTTGCGAGGCATGTCGACCGTGTCCTACTACGCCGACGACCTGGTGGAGGCTCGCGCCTGGTACGCGGCGTTCCTCGGGGTCGACGCCTACTTCGAGCGGAGCACCCCGGACGGCCTGCTCGCGTACGTCGAGTTCCGGATCGGCGACTACCAGGCCGAACTCGGGCTGGTGAACCGCCGGTTCGAGGTCACGCCGTCGGAGAAGCCGGCTGGCCAGATCCTGTACTGGGCGGTGGACGATCTCGACGCGACGCTGGCGCGGTTGCTGGAGCTGGGTGCTCAGGTGCACGACGAACCGCGGGTGCGGGGTGAGGGGTTCGTGACGGCGTCGGTGATCGATCCGTTCGGCAACATCCTCGGGGTCATGACGAACACCCACTACCTGTCCGTGGTGGAGGAGAACCGCGACAAACGTCTCGGGTGAGAGCAGTCATTCGCCGCTGCACCCACGACGTCACCGGGGCGTGTACTTCTCGGTGACGTCGTGGTTGTAGGAGGCCCGTTGATGGTGAACGACGGGCGAGGGCCCATCCGTGTGCTGATCGTCGACGACGACCCGCGGGTGTGCAGCGCCATGCGCACGTTTCTGGGGGCACATCAGGAGTTCGAGGTCGTCGGTGAGGCCGGCGGGGTCGAGTCCGCCATGCGGCTCGCCGCGGAGACCACGCCGGGTGTGGCGATCGTCGACGTGCTGATGCCGACGGAACGGGAAGGCCTGTCGCTGCTCAAGGTTTTCGCCGAGCAGCACGGGATCCCCGTGGTGGCCATGAGCCTGAACAACGCGTGTGCGGACAGCGCGATCGCCGCTGGGGCTTATGCGTTCCTCGCGAAGGACGGTTACTCGGATCTGCTGGTGAGCGCTTTGCTCGCCGCGCGCGGGGAAGGGCGCGGGGAAAGGCTCGGGGACGGGCGCGGGGAAGGGCTTCAGGAGCGCGACGGATGACGTAGGTGGGGCCGGACTTCGGTCCTGGTCAGGGGTTCCGCAACTACGCGGGCAGGTTCGGTCGGCCGACCGATTCGGACGCGTGTGGCGCGGAGCACAGTTCTGTGGCATGACCATCGTGAGCATCGACGCGGGAACACCGGACCGGGGAACGCTGGACACGGAAACACTGGACAGCCGGGTTCTCGCGGACATCTACCGCATGCACGGCCGTTCGGTGCACAAGTACGTGCGCACGCTCACGAACGGCGACGCGCAGCTGGCTGAGGACATCCTGCAGGAGACGTTCCTGCGTGCCTGGCGCACCCCGCGTCTCGCCCGCCGCCCGGAGGCGGCCAGACCGTGGCTCGTGACGGTCGCGCGCAACCTGGTCGTCGACCGCGTCCGGTACCGCAACCGCCGCCCGAAGGAGGCCGGCGACGGTGCGCTCGCGCACATCCCGGCTGTCCGCTGCGAGATCTCGCGGGTCGTCGACTCGATCACGCTCGCCGAGGCGATGGCGAAGCTGACCCCTGGCCGGCGCGAGGTCGTCGTGCACATGTACCTGCACGGCCGCAGTCCTGACGAGGTGTCCGCGGTGATGGGCATCCCGGTCGGGACGGTGAAGTCGCGCATCCACTCGGCTTTGCGCTCGCTGCGGTCGCACCTCGCGTCTTCGGACTTCTGCCTGGCCGCGTGAGACGGACCCGCGGTGAACAGCCGAAGAGTCGGCCACGGGGGTTGGCCGAGTGATGTTGGCCGAGGGGTGTCGGCTGCGGCACGGGTAGGCAGATCCTTGGGCACGATGCCGCAGTAGCGGCTTATCCTGCACAGATGACGACCCAGCTCGCCATCACCGGACATCGCGGTCTCTCCGCCGAGCTCGAGGCAGAGGTCGACCAGATGATCCGTGCCGTGGTGGCGGAGAACGGTGCTGAGAACGGCTCCGTGGTGGGTGTGTCGTGTTTGGCAGACGGTGCTGACGCGGTGTTCGCGCAGGCGGTGCTGGACGCGGGTGGTTCGCTCGTCGCCGTGTTGCCCGCCGCGCACTACCGCGAGACGTTGCCCGAGGACTACCGGCCCGTTTTCGACCGGCTGCTCGCTCGCGCCGGCAAGGTTGTGGAGCTGCCGTACGTCACGCCGGACCCGCACGCCTACATGGAGGCGGGCAAGCGGATGGTCGACGAGTCCGACTCGCTGCTCGCGGTGTGGGACGGCCGGCCTGGGCGTGGGCACGGTGGGACCGCCGATGTGGTCGCCTACGCGCGGTCCCGGGGTGTGCCGGTCACCGTTGTCTGGCCCGAGGGCGCCAACCGCTGAAGACCCGTCCCAGGAGCACTCGCCACAGCACCGCGGGCCGGAACAGCGCCGCCGGGTGGTCGACCATCTGGGAGACCCTGATGAACGACCGGTAGACCTGCCGGTTGCCGGGGATCACCTTGAACAGATGCCTGGCGTACCACTGCGTCAGCCGTGTGCTCAGCGGGAGTTTCTTGGTGCCCCAGCCCAGGTCCGTGGTCGTCGCGGACGTCCACGGGATCTGCGCGGTCCTGGCGATCGCGCGCTGGAAGGTGAGCGGTTCCTTGGCCAGGTCGTGGTCCTGCAGGAGGGTCTGCAGCGCCGCGGCGTTCAGGGCGGCGAGCGTCATGCCGTGCCCGTAGACGGGGTTGAGCGAGACCACGGAGTCGCCGAGCGCGAGCAGGCCGCGGGGCCAGTCCGGCACCTTGTGGAACCTGTTCCAGCGGCTGCGCAGGTTGCCGACGCGGTAGATCTTCGACGCCGGGGTGGCCGTTTTGATGATCTCCGCGATGTCCTGGCACTCCAGCGTCGTGGCGTAGGAGAGGAAGCCGTCCTCGTCGGTCGGGGCCACGTCGCCGCCCGCGCCGAACAACGTCACGAACCACAGGCCGCCGTCCACGGAGGAGACCGCGCCGCCGCGTTTGGTGGTGGGCGCGTAGGTGATCTCGTAGGCGGTCTTCCAGTCGAGCTTCAGGTCGTGGTTCACCTCGTACAGGCGTGAGGTGTAGGCGAGGTGGCCGTTGACGATCATCGGAGCCGGGCAGTGCACGCCGTGCTCGGCGAGCCACGACACCAGCTTGCTGTTGCGTCCCGACGCGTCGACCACGAGGTCCGCGTAGTCGCTGAACGGCTCGCCGTCGCGGCGGCCCTGCACACCGGTGACCGTGCCGCGGTCGTGCAGCAGTCCGTCGATCGTGACACCGTCCACAAGGGACACGTTCGGCAGCTTCAGCACCCGGCGCCGGATGATCCGCTCGATCGTCATCCGCGTCACCGACAGCACGCTGAGGCCGATGTGGTCGCGTGGTGCCCACCCCGCCGGCGCGCGGCTCAGGAAGTCGCTGCCGAGATCCGCGCGCACCGCACCCGCGTCCTCCAGCTCCGCGCCGAGCCGGGGGAAGAGCGTTTCGAGCACGTCGGCCCCGCGCGCCAGCAACGCGTGCGGGTGGTGAGCCTGCGGAACGCCTGCCCGGTAGCCGGAGTTCGCCCTGGTCACGGTATCGGCCGCGATCTGGTCGCGTTCGACGAGGATCACGTCGCCGTACGACTCGGACAACACCCTGGCAGCCAGCAGTCCCGCGAAGCCGGCGCCGATGACGAGGGCGCGGTCGGAGTACATGGCGGCCATGCTGGCAGAGCGAAGCTCCCTTAACGATCCCCCGAAAGTCCCGTCAGCGCAGCTTCGCGACGAGTTCCGCACGGCTGCGGACCGCGAACTTCGCGAAGAGCGATTTGAGATGGTCCTGCACGGTGTACTGCGAGATGCCGAGTCGTGCGGCGATCTCCGCCGTCGGCTGCCCGGCGAGCACCTCGTGGCAGACGTCCTGCTCGCGTGCGGTCACGCCGTGCGCCTTGAGCAGCAATCCGATCAGCTCGGTTCCGGACGCGCGGCTGATCGTCACCGCGGTCTCGACGTCGTCGTCGGACACCAGCTCGCTGGCCTCCAGCAGGATCCAGCCGCTGTGCGCGTCGCGGATCCTCGCCTTGAACGTGCCTGTCCTCGCTCCTGCCGCGGCCGCGCGCAGCATCACGGCGAACCGGCCGGGCGCGACCTCTTCCAGTTCGTCCCGCCACCGTGCGGCCGAGGCGGTGGTGGCGCGGATCGTGCCGTCGCCGGCCACCACGACGATCGCGGGCGCACCAGGCCTCTTCGCGGCCGTGCGCGCCGCGACCCTGGTGGCGGCGCCCAGCGCGGGCGCCACCGACGCCATGAACTCCGCCTCGCGTTCGCTGAAGTCCTTGGTGCGCACCATGCCGGCCGCGCCCCAGCACGTGTCGTCGGCGCGGAACAGCGACCGCAGTTCGTGGCTGAGTCCCAGTGGCCGCCAGATCTCGTTGAGCCGGGTGGACCGCTTGTCCTCCAGCCGTGCCACGGTGGCCCCGCGCTGCGCCAGCTCCGTGAACGTGTGCGGCTCGCCCGGCGTGTACTCGCAGGTCGCGAGCAGCGGCTCGTACTGCGGAGGGATGCGGTTGTCGCCGCTGGTCATCGAACTGATCGCGCCCGAGTCCGGGTCCATCGACGCCCAGCAGGTGAGCTCGCACGGCACCACCCGGTCCACCAGGGCGATGGCCGCCGCGTGCAGCTCCGCGACGTCCAGCCCCGCCGCCGCGAGCGCAGTGACATCGCGTCGCACGCTGAGCGCCCGACCCTCCCACATGGTTGGCAGTATGCGCCGACACCGGGAGGTCCGGGCATCCCAGATTTCCGGGATGGCTCCGCGTCCGGCCGGCGTGGACGCTGCTTCGCATGATGACCACTGCTGGCGAGGGCGAAGAACTGGTCGCGCCCGACGCAACTGTCACCGTCCGCATCTCGGGCAAGCACACCGACGGCGCCTACGAAGTGTTCGAGGTGGACGCGCCCAGGGGTGACGCCGCACCGCCGCACCGCACGCCGTGGCCCAAGGCCTACTACGTGTTGCACGGACGCATGGCCGTGCTGCTCGACGGCGAACTCCACGACCTCTCGCCGGGCGACGCGATCGCCATCCCGGCCAACGCGCCGCACACGTTCACCGTGCACACCCCGTCCGTCCAGTTCCTGGCCTTCGCAGCGGGCGACGCGATGAGCGCCTTCTTCCGCGACCTGTCCTCGAACGGACTGGAGGCCCTGCCCCGCCACGGGGTGACGCTGTGAGCGTCGTGGCGCAGGTCGCGGCGGCCGTCGCGGCCCTGGTGCACCTCGTCGTATGGGTGTGGGAGGCGTTCCTGATCCATCGCGTCCACTACAGCGTGTTCCGGCAGCCCGCGGAGGACGTGCCGGCGATCCGGCTGTGGGCGTTCGGCGTCGGCTTCTACAACCTCTTCCTGGCGTGCGGCCTGATCGCGGGCCTCGTCGCCGTGCACTCAGGACACGAACTGGTCGGGCGCACGTTGGTGATCTATGTGTCCGCGTTCATGGTGTTGAGCAGTGTGGTGCTCGCCGTCGCCGATCAACTGGCGATGAGCAGGCCGCGCAACCAGGCGTGGGGAGGCGTTGCGGCAGCAGGCATTCCGCCACTGGTGGTGTTGTTATTCCTGTAGCGCGGACAGCCTGCCGGTGAGCCAGGCGCCGTACCACTCGTCGAACGTGGGCGTCAGGCCGAGCTCGGGCGCGTTCGCGGAACCGTGCGGCGTGCGGGCGGGGCACCACAGGTTCTCCCACTGATCGCACAGCGTGCCGGCCAGCTCGCCGGTGAGGACCAGCACGGTGGCGTTCCCGCATCCCTGGTGGCCGATCTCCAGGCAGCCGGACGCTTCGAAGTCCATCTCGATCGACCTGGCCCTGGCCGTGATGAAGTGTTCCTCGAAGTCGGCGAGGGTCAGCGGGAACAACTCGGCGGTGTCGCCGCGGTCCTTCGCGTTGAGGTGGAGGTCGGCGGGTCGGTGCAAGCCGTAGTAAGGCCCCGGCCCGGTGCCCACGCGGAGCAGGAAGGCCCGGTACTCGGCGGGCAGGGCGACGCCGAGAGCCTGTTCCAGGTCCGTCAGCTCGGCCACCGTCACCGGCGTGCTGGGTGGCAGACCCGCCGGGTCGAGGGCGCGCAACTCAGTCAGTTGTGCCGCAAGCGTTTCCGTGCGATCCGCGGTCATTGCCCGGTCACCAGCCCTTCGCGCACCGCCCACAACGCGGCCTGGGTCCGCGAGGCGAGGCCGAGTTTGTTGAGCACGTTGGAGACGTGCGTGCGCGCGGTCCGTTCGGAGATCACCAGCGTCTCGGCGATGTCGCGGTTGGACTTCCCGTGCGCCACCAGCACCAGGATCTCGCGCTCTCGCGGGGTGAGCGCGGTGGCCGTGCGTTGAGGCGCGACCAAAGAGCGGGTCAGGGTCCGGGCGACCGCCGGGTCGAGGTGGACCTGGCCGCGCATGGCCGCGCGCACCGCCGCACCCACCTGGTCGGCCTCGGCGTCCTTCAGCAGGTATCCGGCGGCACCGGCCTCCAGGGCGACGTGGACGCGTTCGGCCTCGGAGAACGACGTCAGCGCGACCACCTCGACCTGGGGGTAGAGCTGCTTGATCGCCTTCGTGGCGCCGATGCCGTCGAGGCGGGGCATCAGCAGGTCCATCAGCACGACGTCGGGGAGGTCGTTCGCGGTGGCGCGGGCCGCGAGGTCGTCGAGGGCCGCCTGGCCGTCGCCCGCCTCGCCCACCACCTCGATGTCGTCCAGCATCTCGAAGAACGCCCGCATGCCGCGGCGCACCACCGCGTGGTCGTCGACGAGGAACACCCGGATCGGAGTCACCGCGCACTCACCTTGCCGTCACCGTGCCTCTCCTGCCGTTGCCCGGGGGAGCACCGCGCGGACCGTCGTGGAACCCGCAGGGGTGCTGTCGATGACGAGCCCGCCACCGATTCGCTTCATCCGTTCCCGCATGCTCACCAAGCCCATGCCGCCCGACGAGACCGTAGCCGGGTCGAAGCCCGTGCCGTCGTCGGTCACCTCGATGACCACTGCGCCCGGAAGATCAACACTGTCGTCCACGAGCGTGATGCCGATGCGAGCGGGGTGGGCGTGCTTGATCGCGTTGTGCACGGCTTCCTGGACGACGCGGAAGAGCTCTTCCTCGGCGCGCTCGTCCAGCGGGAGGCGGTAGCCGGGCGCCTCCACCGTGATGGCGACGCCTTCGCGGGAGGCGATCGCGGCCGACTGCTTGCGGATCGCCTCGGCCAGGCCGTCCTCGCGCAACGCGTCGGGGCGGAGCTGGAACAGCGAGGCCCGCATCTCCGCAAGTGCGTCCTGGGTCAGGCTGCGCAGTTCGGTGATGCCGCGGGCGACCGGGCCGGTGGGGTCGCCGCCCTGCTTCTGCAGCGCCAGTTCGACGGCGCGGGTGTGCAGGGTCATCGAGAACAACGCCTGGGAGACCGAGTCGTGCAGTTCGCGCGCCAGCCGGTGGCGTTCTTCGAGGGCGGCTACCTGGGAGGCTTCGTCGAGCATCTCCATGACCTCCTCGACGCCGAGCTGTTCCTCGCCGGCGACGGAGGTGAGCATCATCCGCGCGGACGCGGCACCGACCGCGCCGGCCAGCACGGTTTCCACGTGGTGCACGAGGTCCGGGTCGGCGTCCTGTCCGGACTCGACCGCTGCGGCGAGGTCCACGCCCTCGAGTGCTTTCGCCGCCGCGCGGTGGCCCATCGAGCGGACGAGCACGTCGCGCAACGCTTGCACCGGCACGCGGCTGCGCCACAGGCGTGGCCGGGACGGGTCGTGCAGAGCGTCGACGAACAGCACGGCCTGAGCCTGTTCGCGGGCTTGTGGGCGGCCGAGCAACGAGACCACGACGTAGCAGCCGACGTTGACGAGCATGCTCCAGAACATGCCGTGGCTGATGTTGTCCATTCCCGTGATGCCGAGCAGGTGTTCGGGACGCAGTGCCTCGATGCCGAACGGTCCGTGGTCGAGGAACCCGCGCGGCACCCAGCCCGTGGCCGCGAAGTTGGGCAGCAGCAACGTGTACGTCCACACCGCGAACCCGCCGGCGAGGCCCGTCATGACGCCGTTGCGGGTGCCGCCCTTCCAGTACAGGCCGCCGATGATCGCCGGCGCGAACTGCGCGACCGCCGCGAACGACACCAGTCCCATGGACACCAGCGCGGCGCTCTCGCCGGCGAGGCGGAAGTACCCGTAGCCGAGCAACAGGATCGCGACGATCGAGAGCCGGCGGGTGACCAGGATGAGCCGCGCGAGCCGGCCGCGGTAGCCGCGCCGGAGCAGCATCGGCACGACGATCGAGTTCGACACCATGGTCGACAGCGCCACCGTCTCGACGATGATCATGCCGGTCGCCGCGCTGAGTCCGCCGACGAACACCAGCAGTGCCAGCGCGTCCAGGCCCGCCGCCATCGGCACGGTCAGCACGAACGTGTCCGCGTCGGCCCCGGCACCGAACCGCAGCAGGCCCGCCGCCGCGATCGGCAGCACGAACACGCTGATCAGCAGCATGTACAGCGGCGTCATCCACATGGCCTGCTTGACGTGCCGCTCGTCGACGTTCTCGACCACGCCCACCTGCCACTGCCGCGGCAGCAGCACGATCGCGAAGAGCGACAAGACGTTCAGCCACACCCACGTGCCGGTCGAGTCGCCGAGCGTGAACAGCGCGGTGTGGCCGGCCGCGGCGGCCTGGCCGAAGAGGTCGCCGAAACCGCTGTAGAGGCCCCAGGTCACGGTGATGCCGGCCGCGACGAACGCCACCAGCTTCACCACCGACTCGAACGCGATCGCGGTGACCATGCCCTCGTGGCGTTCGGTCGCGTCGAGATGCCTGGTGCCGAAGAGAATCGTGAAGCCCGCCAGCAGCAGCGCCACGTACAGCGCGGTGTCCTCCAGCAGCGGCACCTGTCCCAGTGCGGACGACTCCGTGACCGCCGGGGCGCGGCGGATGATCTCGAACGTGTTGGAGACCGCCTTGAGCTGCAGGGCGATGTACGGCACGACCCCGACCACCGCGATCGCCGCCACGAGGCCGCCGAGCCGCACGCTCTTGCCGTAGCGGGCGGACACGAAGTCGGCGAGGGAGGTGATGCGGTGGCGGCGGCTGATGTGGATGATCCTGCGCAGCACCAGCCACCCGAGCGCGAGCATGATCGTCGGCCCGAGGTAGATCGACAGGAAGCCGACGCCGGTCGACGCGGCCCGCCCGACGCTGCCGTAGTAGGTCCACGACGTCGCGTAGACGGCCAGGGAGAGCGCGTAGATCGTGCCGCGGCCGACGATGCTGCGGCCCGCGTCGGCGCGGCGGTCGCCGTAGAACGCGATCGCGAACAGCACACCGAGGTAGGCGGCGGACACACCGATGACGACCCACGTGGTGAGCACGGTGGATCAGCCGGACCGGCGGACGAGCAGCGCGACCAGCGCGATGACGGCGAGCCACGCGCCGAAGAGGTAGGCCGCCACCGCCGGCACGCCCGCGACGGTGCCCCCGTCGTTCGCGGCGGTGAGCAGAGGCGGTAGGAAGAGCACGAAACCTGTCGCGGCGGCGAGGATCGTCAGGCCGGTGAACCGCTTGTCGTCCCTGGCGCCTCGTCGCACCCGTCACCACCTGTCGAACATGATTGACTCGCCAGTCAGCAGATTCGCGAGCGTAGTACGAATGGTGGAATTCGGCGAAGCACACATGACAGAATTTCGCGCTGTTCGCGCAATGCGACTGTTTGGGGGAACTGTTCGTGAAGACCGTTGAGCTGCCCGACGGAGCCGTGATCACAGGCCGTGGCCTGCGGGACGGCAGGATCGTGGAGCCGCATCCGCAATACGGGGTGTACCTGCAGCCACGGCCTGTTGACGTGCCGTGGCCGCACGACTGGATCGACTGGCCGGACTTCCGGCTGCCGCGTGATCAGGACGCCGCGATCAGGGTGATCCGGTCCTTGCACGCCCGCGCGCTGTCCGGTGAGCCTGTCGAGGTGGCGTGCAGCGGCGGCGTCGGCCGCACCGGAACCGTCATTTCGTGCCTCGCCGTACTGGCGGGTGTTCCCGCGGATGAAGCCGTCGCCTGGACGCGCGCGAATTACCACAAGCGCGCGGTCGAAACGCCGTGGCAAAAGCGCTGGGTCAGGCGCTTTCCACCTCTTTAGGAATCGAGCTCGACGACGGTGCGCTTGTGCACCAGTTCGATCACCTCTGGCGGTACCGAATCCCCCGCCTCCAGCAGGCGGGGGAGCAGGTCGGCCTCGGTGAGCACGGCCCGGAAGAACATCTCGACCGTGACGTCGTGGTCCGGCCGGTGTACGACGGCGATCTCGTCGCCGGGCGCGATGAGGCCGGCCTCCAGCACCCGGAAGTACGCGCCGGGCCGCTTGACCTGCGTGAACCGCTTCACCCATCCGCGTTGACCGAGAAAGCCGGCGAAGGTCCGGCACGGCACGCGCGGCCCGGTGACCTCCAGCAACGCGGTGCCGACGCGCCACTGCTCGCCGACGAGGGCGTGCGTGTGGTCGATGCCCTGCGTGGTCAGGTTCTCGCCGAACTGGCCGTTGTGGAGGTCGACGCCCAGCTCGGCCTGCCAGAAGTCGAGGTCCTCGCGGGCGTAGCCGTACACGGCCTGGTAGTCGCCGCCGTGGTGGTCGGGGTCGCCGATCGCGTCTCCCCGGACACCGCTGCCCGCGCTGCCCTTCGGGCCGGGCGCGAAGACCTCCAGCGGGGTGTCGACGGGGCGCTTGTCGATACCGGTGATGCCCTTCTGGGCGTAGTCGACCGGAACCGTCCTGTGGGCGACGTTCAGTGAGAGCACGACGGGCATGGGCCCGAGCCTATTGGCCGACCGCTTTCGGGGCGATCGAATTGACGTAGTCCTCGTACTTGCCGACCTTGTACGTGATCAGGTCCATGCACTCCTGCAGCTGGACCATCTGCTGCCGGACGCGTTCCTGGTGCTCCTTGAGGATGTCCAGGCGCTGCAGCTCGTTGCCGTCACCCGCGCGCACCAGCTCGGTGTAGCGGCGGATCTCGGGCACCGGCATCCCGGACATCCGCAGCATGATGCACATGCGCAGCCAGTCGATGTCCTGCTGCGTGTACACCCGGCGTCCGCCCGGTCCTCTGTGGACCTGGTGGGCGAGGATGCCCTCCTTCTCGTAGAACCGCAGCGCGTGCACGCTCAGCCCGGTGCGTTCGGCGACCTGTCCGATGCTCAACTGCATGACAGTGAGCATAAGTTGGGAGCTCGGTCCTTGACCTAGAGACGACTCTAGTTCGTAGGTTCTCGCTCATGACGATGCGTTATCGCGTACTTGGGGGAACCGGCATCGAGGTCAGTCACCACTGCCTCGGCGCCATGATGTTCGGCGATGTCGCCAACAAAGACCACGACGAGGGCGTGCGGATCATCCACCGCGCCCTCGACGCCGGCATCAACTTCGTCGACACCGCCGACATGTACTCGGCGGGGGAGTCGGAGGAGATCGTCGGCAAGGCACTGAAAGACCGCAGGGACGACGTCGTGCTGGCCACGAAGGTGCACTTCCCGCTCGGGGAGGGGCGCAACCGCAGCGGCAACTCACGTCGCTACATCGTGAACGCCGTTGAAGCCAGCCTGCGCCGGCTCGGCACGGACTGGATCGACCTCTACCAGGTGCACCGGCCGGACTACAAGACCGACATCGAGGAAACGCTCTCGGTGCTCACCGACCTGGTGCGGGACGGCAAGATCCGGGCGTTCGGCTGCTCGACGTTCCCGGCGGAGGAGATCGTCGAGGCGCACCACGTGGCGGTGAACCGCGGGCTGATGCGGTTCCGGACCGAGCAGCCGCCGTACTCGATGCTGGCGCGCGGGATCGAGCGGTCGGTGCTGCCGACATGTCAGCGGCTCGGCATGGGTGTGCTGGTGTGGAGTCCGTTGGCCAGCGGTTTCCTGTCGGGCAAGCACCGGAGGGGCGCGTCGGCCGAGGCGTTCCGGGCGACGCTGAGCCCGGAGCGGTTCGACGAGTCGCTGCCGGGCAACGCGGCGAAGTTCGACGCCGTGGAGGCGTTCGCGAAGCTCGCCGACGAGATGGGGGTGTCGCTGCCCGCGCTCGCGATCGCGTTCACGACGACGCATCCGGCGGTGACCTCGGCGATCACCGGGCCGCGCACGATGGAGCAGCTGGAGTCGTTGCTGGAAGGCGCTTCGCTGGTGCTGACCGACGACGTGCTGGACCGGATCGACGAGATCGTGCCGCCCGGCACCGACACCTACGACGTGCACGGCTTCTGGAAGCCCGCGTCGCTGCTGGACGTCCACCAGCGACGCAGGCCTCTCGACCAGAGGTAGATCACTTGGGGTAGCTCACCAGGCTTGGGTGCTCAAGCCGGTGCCGAGGTAGATCTGGTCGAACCCGTTGCCGTCGTTGTCGTCGGTGTAGACGACGGTGACGCGGCCCCACGGATCGACGCCCACGGCGGGCTCGTCCTGCCTGCCGGTGGCGTTCGAGACCGTGAGCTGCCTCGGTGGCCGGCCGGTGGTGGTGCCGTCGGGGTTGTAGACGTGGGTGTAGACGTCCTGCGCCTCCGCCGTGGTCACCGCGACGCCGAGCTGGTCGTCGATGCCGATCTGCGGGTCCGCACCGGTGGTGCTCGCGGCGGTTCCACGGGCGGCACCCGCGGCGGTGAAGGACTGCGACTTCACGCCGGACTGCTCCCAGGCGACCGCGAAGTCGCCGTTGAAGTTGGCCGCCACGGCGGGGTGCTTTCCCTGCCCCGTCGTGGTTTGCGCCTGCTTCACGCCACCGGACGGGGTGAGGATCTTGCGGGCGATGTTCGCGTCCGCCTCCCACACCACGATCGCGTTGCCCGCCGCGCCCATCGCGGTCTGGGGCTTCGCGTGGGTGCCGCCGGCGTTGTTGACCTGGGCCTCGTAGGTCTTGGAGCTGATCGACGCGAACCCGCTCACCCGCACGGTGGGCGGGTTCGTGCCCTGCTGGTCCTCCCACGTCACGGCGAAGCCGCCGGTGTCCGGGTCCGCCGCGACGCTGGGGAAGTGCTGCTGGCCGTCCGCGCTGGCGTTGGCCGTGCCGGAACCCGAGACGGCGCCCGCGGCACTGACCGAGCGGACCGCGATGTTGTAGAAACCGTTGCCGTCCGGGTCTTCCGACCACACGACGACAGCGCTGCCGTCCTCGTGCAGCGACACGTCCGGTTGCCAGTGGCGCCAGTTCCCGGTGCCGCCGGTGCTCAGTTTCTTCTCGTAGAGCGACGTTCCTTCCTTGTACAGCCGGATCCAGACGTCGGAGTGGATCGGGTCCGCGGGGGTGGCGGTGTCGCGGTCGTCCTCCCACACGACGGCCGTGTAGCCGTTGCGGGTGGCCGAGACGGACGCGTTGTCCTGGTCGCCGGTCGAGTCGCTGTTGACCGTGGACCACGTCAGGGGCGCTGGTGCCAGCAGGAGGCTCGCGATCAGAAGAGTTTTCACGGCGCCTGCAATCCGGGGTTGTTCGCCTCGACGACGTAGCTGCCGACGGTCTTCACCGGGTAGTCGCGGACGGTGACCTTGTCGACGGCGCGGAAGTCGACCCGCATCTCGGTGGAGGTGATGCGGGTCTTCACGTAGCCACGCAGGTTCTTGTAGTACTTGACGTGCGGGTTCAGCGTCGGGTTGAGGCCGTTGTCGGCCGCGTTGCCGTCACCGCTGGACGTGATCGACGTCGTGACGAGCTCGGTGCCGATGATCCGGTTCTGCGACTGGTAGCTCTGCATGAGGTTCGCGGCCCAGCTGCGGTGCACGTCGCCGGTGAGCACGACGGTGCCCTTGTTGCCGTTGGTGTCCCAGGCGTTCTGCAGGCGGGTGCGGTTGGCGGTGTAGCCGTCCCACGCGTCCATGCTCTTCGATCCGTCCGCCGCGGCGAGCCGTTGGGCGAAGAACACCTGCTGGCCCAGGAAGTCCCAGGTGCCGAGCTTCTGCCGGAGGCCGTCGATCAGCCACGTCTCCTGCGAGGTGCCGGTGAGCGTGCGGGTGGGGTCGTCGGCGGCAGGGCAGACCTTCGTGCCGTCGCCGCACGCCTGGTCGTTGCGGTACTGGCGGGTGTCGAGCATGTGGAACGTGGCGAGGCTGCCCCAGCGAACCCTGCGGTGCAGCAACATGTTCTCCGCGGTGGGGGCCTGGGCGCTTCGGAGCGGCATGTGTTCGTAGTACGCCTTGTAGGCGGCGGCGCGGCGGGCCTTGAAGTCGCCGGCCGGGCTCGTGTCGTTGCGGATCAGGTTGGCGTAGTTGTTCTCGACCTCGTGATCGTCCCAGACCACGAGCCAGGGCGCGGTGGCGTGCGCGGCCTGCAGGTCGGGGTCGGTCTTGTACTGGGCGTGCCGGACCCGGTAGTTGGCAAGAGTGCTGATCTCGGTGGCGGGCGCGAACTCGCGGACTTTCGTGGTGGTGGCGGCGCCTTCGTAGATGTAGTCGCCGAGGTGCAGGATCAGGTCGGGGTGTTCCTCGGCCATCCGGCGGTAGGCCGTGAAGTAGCCCTCCTCGAAGTGCGAGCACGAGGCGAAGAGCATGTTCAGTTCGGGGGAGGTGCCGACGGCCGGTGCGGTGAGGGCGCGGCCCACGGGGGAGATGTGGCCGTCGGTGCGGAAGCGGTACCAGTACTCGCGGCCGGGCTCGAGGCCGGTGAGGGTGACGTGGACGGAGTGCGCGCTCGCTTGCTGCGTCGTGAACGTGCCGGTGCGGGTGATGGCGGTGAAGCGTTCGTCGGTGGCGACCTGCCACTCGACTGCGGTGTTGGTGTTCGGCATGCCGCCGAGACCGTCGCCGTTGAGGGGGTTGGGGGCGAGGCGGGTCCAGATCACGAACCCGTCCGCGGAGGGTTCGCCGGACGCCACGCCGAGGGTGAAGGGGTAGCCGATGGCACTGGCGGTGCTCGGGCTGAGGACTACGGCGCTCGCTCCCGCGAGGCCGCCCACGATGAAGGTGCGTCTCCGTAACGTGGTCATGAGGAGCAGGCTTACCGAACGCGGGTAAAGGCCCGCCTAACGGTGTGCGGCTTCAGAGTGGTTTCCCACCAAGCAAAAGCGTCGTGGTCGTCGAGGTGGATGTCGAACGCGTCGGCGAGCAGCTCTGCGGCGCACAGCGGGATGCCGGTGTCGCGGACGGCGCGGTAGAGCAGGGCCACGTGGTCGCGGGACCAGGATTCGAGTCTTAGGCCGGGTAATCGTTCGGCTTCACAGCACGGTTGGGCGCACACGACGATGTCGAACCATTCGTCGTCGTGGTCGTTGAACGCGACCGTGACGCCGAACCGGTCCGGGTGCAGCGCGGTGACTTTGCTGTGCCGGGTCTCGTAGTGCAGCGGGTAGGGCAGGGCGGCGAGTCGTTTCGCGGCGTGCAGGTCAGGGCCCTTGAGCGGCACGGGATTCGGGTGCGGGCCGTGGTCGAGCACGACGACGTCCCACGTGCTGCGGCTCAGCCGGAGTGCGGTCGCGAGGCCCGCGATCCCGGCGCCGACGACGAGTGCTGTGGCCATGACCAGCCCCTTCCCCCTAGGATTGAGGCTAGCGAACGTTCAGAAATTTCTGAAGACAGGAACGCTGTGACGAGCGAGACAGATCGCAAGGAGGCTGCCGAGCATTTGGCGCTCACGTTGGTCGGTGCCGGGATGCAGCGGATGGGAGCGCGGGCTCTGGCGGCGTTCCTGTTCTCCGACAAGGACTCGCTGACCGCGGGAGATCTCGCCGACGAGCTGGGCGTGAGCGCCGGATCGGTGTCCGGCGCCATCAAGATGGTCGTCCAGATGGGGCTGATCGAGCGCATTTTCGTGGCGGGCAGCAGGCGTGAGCACTTCCGGATGCGGGACAACGCCTGGACCACGCTGTACTCGCGGCAGCACTCGGTCGTCGACGACGTGCTCAACGCGGTGGAGAAGGGTGTGAACGCGGTCGAGTCCGGTCCCGCGCACGACCGGCTCATCTACATGCGGGACTTCTACACCTACCTGCTCAACGAGGCGCCGGCGCTGGTGGAGCGCTTCGAGCAGCAGCGCCGTGAAGGACGCCGTCCATGATCAGGTCGAGCATCCGCTTCGCCTGATCCGGGTCGCCGTTCTGGGCGACGCCGATCAGCAACGCCATCAGGTCCATCGGTTCCGTCTGTGCGCCCAGTGGGGCGAGCAGGGTGGCGACCGCCTCGGTCATCTTCGCGCGGCTGTGCTCGAACGGGTTGATGCCCGCCGCGATCACGGCCTGCAGCGCTTCCTTGAGGTCGCGTTTCGTGGCGGCGTAAGCGATGAAGCGGTCCATCCACTCGCGGAGCGCCGCTTCTGGCCCGTGGGTCTCCAGCAGTTCGGGGGCCGCGTCGCAGAGCTTTTCCAGCTCCGTGCGGTAGACCGCCTCGATCAGCGCCTCACGCGTGGGGAAGTGCCGGTACAGCGTGCCGATCCCGACGCCCGCCTTCTTTGCGATGGCGCCGAGTGTCACGTCCTTCTCGTGGGTGAAGGCGTCGAGCGCCACCTCGACGAGCAACCCGCGGTTGCGGACAGCGTCAGCGCGCACTTCATTCACTCCACTGGGTAACTCGCACCGTGTCACTTGCCAAACGGAGGGTCCTCCGTTTACTGTGGAACTCGAACCGGAGGAACCTCCGTTTCAGTGTACGACACAGGTTGGGGATCTGAAATGAGTGAGCGCATCACCACCCCGTTCGGGTTCGAGAGCACCGCTCTCGAGGTCGTCGAGGGCGTCGACCTCTCGGGCCGTCGCGCCGTGGTCACCGGTGGGGCGTCCGGCATCGGCGTCGAGACCGTGCGGGCACTGGCCGCCGCGGGCGCCGAGGTCACCATCGCGGCGCGCAACGTCGAGGCGGGCGAGCAGGTCGCCGCCGAGGTGTCCTCCGCCACGGGCAACAAGAACGTCCTCGTCGCTCCGCTGGAGCTGACCTCGCAGGACTCGGTGAAGGCCTTCGCCCGCAACTGGGACGGCCCGCTGCACCTGCTGATCAACAACGCGGGTGTCATGGCCACTCCGCTGACCCGCACGCCCGAGGGCTGGGAGCTCCAGTTCGCCACGAACCACTTCGGTCACTTCACGCTGACGCTGGGCCTGTTCGACTCGCTGCGCGCCGAGGGCGCGCGCGTCGTGAACGTCAGCTCGGCGGGCCACCTGTCCAGCCCCGTGGTGTTCGACGACATCCACTTCGAGCGCCGCGAGTACGACCGCTGGCAGGCCTACGGCCAGTCCAAGACCGCGAACATCCTGTTCGGCGTCGAGGCGGGCAAGCGCTGGGCGTCCGACGGCATCACGATGAACGCGCTGATGCCCGGCGGCATCCTGACGGCCCTGCAGCGCCACATCACGCCCGAGGAACTGGCCGAACGCATCCGGCTCCGCGGCGGCGGCGACAAGCCGCTGCAGCTCAAGACGCCGGAGCAGGGCGCAGCCACCACGCTGGTGCTGGCCGTGTCGCCGCTCGTCGAAGGCCGCTCGGGCCTCTACTTCGAAGACTGCAACGAGGCCCTGCCGAACACCCCTGGCATGACCAACGGCCTCGCCGCCTACGCGATCGACCCCGAAGCGGCTGCCCAGCTGTGGAAGGTCTCCGCGGAAACACTGAAGGTGCAGGCATGATCACCACTGGTTTCGGCTTCGACACCACCGCCCTGGAAGCAGTAGAAGGCATCGACCTCTCCGGCCGCCGCGCCATCGTCACCGGCGGCGCCTCGGGCATCGGCGTGGAAACCGTCCGCGCCCTGGCCACCGCCGGCGCCGAGGTGACCATCGCCGCCCGCGACATCGACGCCGCCCAACGCGTGGCGATGTCCCTGACCGCCTCCACCTGCAACAAGAAAATCTCAGTAGCCCGCCTGGACCTGGCCTCCCAGGCCTCGGTAAAAGCCTTCGCCCGCAACTGGGACGGCCCGCTGCACCTCCTGATCAACAACGCCGGCGTGATGGCCACCCCGCTGACGCGCACCGCAGAGGGCTGGGAACTCCAGTTCGCCACCAACCACTTCGGCCACTTCACCCTGACCGCAGGCCTCTTCAACTCCCTCCGAGCCGAGGGCGCCCGCGTCGTGAACGTGAGCTCCTCCGCCCACCTCATGAGCGAAGTCGTCTTCGACGACCTCCACTACACCCGCCGCGAGTACGACCGCTGGCAGGCCTACGGCCAGTCCAAAACCGCAAACATCCTCTTCGGCCTGGAAGCCGGCCACCGCTGGGCCTCCGAAGGCATCACCATGAACGCCCTGATGCCCGGCAGCATCGCCACCAACCTCCAGCGCCACCTGACCCAGGCCGAACTCCAAAAACGCATCCGCCTGAGCGGCGCCGCCACCAATCGCCGCGTCAAAACCCCAGAACAGGGCGCCGCCACCACCCTCGTAGTAGCCACCTCCCCGCTCCTGGAAGGCATCTCCGGCAAGTACTTCGAGGACGGCAACGAGGCCCTGCCCAACACCGGCGGCGTGCTCTCCGGCGTGGCCCCCTACGCCCAAGACCCAGAAGCCGCAGCCCACCTGTGGCAGCTCTCCGAACAAACCCTCTGGTCCCTGAAAGCCGCCTAACCCCACCAACCCCAAGCCAGCCCGGCCAGCCACCCCGCGCGGTCCAGCCGGCAGACAGGGCGAGTCGTCTGGTGATCGAGCGGACCGCCTGAAAGGCAGGGCAGGCCGCCTGGGAAGCAGAGCGGCCAGCCGGAAAGCAGAGCGGAGTGGTGTGGCCGATCTATGCAGCCATCGCCCTGACCGGCATGGTCCGCGCCTTCCTGTCGCCGATCTACAACGCGCTGTTCGCCCGCG